>JAGONG010000021.1 GCA_017993135.1 Allobrachymonas sp. | reverse complement strand
AGTTTAATCGATTGGAAAATGCGCTCTAGCCAAAAAATTGCGTGGTTGTATGGAATTTATCCGCGTGCAATGAATTACAGCTTTTTTATTCACAAAATAAGCAAATGTTTTTGATTTTTATACCGCAGCCTGCGCTATTAACGGAAACAGGGTGGAGTGTAGTTGCACTACGTCGCCAACAATGAGTAAGGCGGGGGATTGCAGGTTTGCGGTTTGCAGGTCTGTTTCGATGTTGGCTAGTGTGCTGATGAGTACTTGTTGCTGTGCGGTGGTGGCTTGGGAGATTGCGGCTACGGGGGTGCTGGGTGGGTGGCCGTGGGTGATTAGCTCGCGGGCTATGCGCGGGGCTTGGCCTAGCCCCATGTAGATGACCAAGGTGGCGTGGGGGCTTAGGTGTTGTATCCAGTCGAGATTGTTGCTGTCTTGTTTGCGGTGGCCTGTGACGAAGCTGACCATTTGGGCGTGGTCGCGGTGGGTAAGCGGTATGCCGCTGCTGGCGGCTGCGCCTAGTGCGGCTGTGATGCCCGGGACGATTTCGCAGGCTATGCCAGCGCGGGCTAGTGCCTGGAGTTCTTCGCCGCCGCGGGCGAACATGAAGGGGTCGCCTCCTTTGAGGCGTACTACGCGCAGTCCTTGTTGGGCTTTTTCGAGCAGGAGTTGGTTGATTTGGGTTTGCGTCAAGGTGTGGTTGCTGGCGCGTTTGCCCACGCAGATGCGCTCGCAGGTGGCTGGCGCGAGTTCAATGATGGCGGGGGAGACTAAAAAGTCGTAGAGCAGGACTTGTGCTTGTTGCAGGCGTTTGAGGGCGCGTAGTGTGAGTAGTTCAGGGTCGCCCGGGCCCGCGCCTACCAGGCTGACGAGTGGCGGCTTGGGCTGGGGGCTGGTGTGTGTGGTGGAGGGGGTGCTACGCATGCCTGTGAAATTGCTGGTGTTTGGGGCGATTGGGAAAGGGGCATATTGTGCGCTGGATTGCGCGGCTGGGAGCGTTTGCCCAAAAATAGCCCGCCTGTTTTGGTAAACATCTGAATTGGCAGAGGTTTTTTCGGGTTTTACGGTTTAAATGCGGCTTGTGGGTGCAAAATGCGGTCTTATGAATATTGTGATACTTGACGATTATCAGGATGCGGTGCGCAAGCTGGCTTGTGCCAGCAAGCTCGATGCGCTGAGCGCCAAGGTTTATACCAATACGGTGAAAGGGGTGGGGCAGTTGGCGGTGCGGCTCAAGGATGCCGAGATTGTGGTGCTGATTGGTGCTCGCACGCACATTACCCGTTCTTTGTTGAGTAAGTTGCCCAAGTTGCGTTGCATTGTGCAGGCGGGTTGCATGGGTAGCCATATTGATTTGCAAGCGTGTACGGCGCACGGTGTGGCAGTGGCTGCCAATAGCCATGCTGCGCATGCGGTGGCCGAGTTTACTTGGGCGTTGTTGATGGCGGCTAGCCGCCGCTTGCCTCAATATATTGCCAATTTGCGCCATGGTGTGTGGCAGCAGTCTGGGCTGCGGGCTATTTCTATGCCGCCTAATTTTGGTTTGGGCACTGCCTTGCGTGGCAAGACGCTGGGTGTGTGGGGCTTTGGCAATGTGGGGCAATTGGTGGCGGGGTTTGGGCGTGCTTTTGGTATGCGGGTGCTGGTTTGGGGCAGTGAGCAAGCGCGTGCTGCGGCTTGCGCCCAAGGCTATGTGGCTGCGGGTGAGCGCACCCAGCTATTTGCACAGAGTGACTTTTTAACGCTGCATTTGCGCTTGAGTGAGCGCACGCGCGGCATTATTGGTTTGTCGGACTTGATGCAGATGAAGCCAACGGCTACGCTGGTTAATACGGCGCATGCGGAGTTGTTTCAGCCTGATAGTTTGGCGGCAGCGTTGGGGCGTGGGCACCCAGGCATGGCGGCGGTGGATGTGTATGAAAGCGAGCCTATCATGCAAGGGCAGCCTTTGCTGCGGCTTGAGAATTGCTTGTGTACGCCGCATATCAGCGATGTGGAGCTGGAGAATTACGAGCAGTATTTCAATGCTGCGTTTGACAATATTCTTGACTTTATCGTAGGCAAGCCGAGCAATGTGCTCAACCCCGATGCGCTGCAGCTTAAGCGCAAGTAAGGAACAAGCAAAGGATAAGTCAAGCATAAGCAAAGCACTGCCAAGGAAGCGCTGATTTACTCCAGCTTCATTTGAAAATGCATGTGTTCGATATTCCTGTGCGGGTGGGGATTTACAACGCTGCTTCTTGTTGCAATGGATTTTCGCCTGTGCGGGGATGGCGATTTTCTTGGCTTGGGTTTTGGGCAAGGGGCGCGGCTATTGGCGGTGTGCTTCGTGTTTGCCTTGCAATTGCCGTTACAATGGCGCTCGACGGGCCTTCCCGCATGGTGAAGCGGCCAACCGGGTCAGGTGGGGAACCAAGCAGCCCTAACTGCAAAGCCAGTGCCGGGGTCAAGGCTCGTCACCTTCTTTTTTCTTAATGCATGCGTTGCCGTTTTTCTTGCCTTCTTTCAACAGAAGGCTTTTTTGTTTTTGGGCTTTGTGTGGAATTGGCTTGCGTGGCGGCACATCAATTCACATAAGGGGCGCGGCTGTGGATTCCCGCCTACGCGGGAATGGCGACTTTCTGCGTTTTCTCTTGCATGAAGAATAAATTGGTACTTTGCCAAGTTACTAAGTTAGCAAGTTGCCCAGTTAGCAACTCCCCAAGTTAATCAGCAGATTACGCCATGCCCCTGCGCCAAGGGCTGGCTGGGTGTAGTGTGCTTTATTGCCCGCGTAAAAATAGCGCATCAAGCTCGTGCATGGAGAGTTGGCGCCATGTGGGGCGGCCGTGGTTGCACTGGTCGGCGCGTTCGGTGGCTTCCATTTGGCGCAGTAGCGCGTTCATTTCTTCAAGGGTTAAGCGGCGGTTGGCACGCACTGCCCCGTGGCATGCCATGGTTGCCAGTATTTCGTTGCGGGCGCGTTGCAGAGCCTGGCTTGCGCCGTGCTGGGCAAGTTCGGCCAAGACTTGCCGCGCCAGTGCTACGGGCTCGGCGCGGGCAAGGGGCGCGGGCATGGTGCGTATGGCCAAGGTTTGCGCGTTGAGTGCGGTGATTTCAAGCCCGAGTTGCTCCAAAGTGCTGGCGCATTGCTCGGCGGTGGCTACTTCGTGCGCGGTGGCGGCAAAGGTGGCGGGGATGAGCAGGTTTTGGCGGTGCAGGGGTGCGTGTGCGAGTTGGTGCTTGAGTTGCTCGTAGAGGATGCGCTCGTGCGCGGCGTGCATGTCTACGATGACCATGCCGCTGGCGTTTTCAGCCAGTATGTAGATGCCGTGGATTTGCGCCACAGCATGGCCTAGCGGCCAGTGGGCGTGGGGCGGGTTGCCTGCGTTATTGGGCGTGGTGGCAGATGGGGTTTCGTCTGTGCTTTGCTCGGCGCTTTGTTCTGGGGCTGCTTGTGCGCTGGCGGGGACGTAGCCCCAGGGTGAAGCGCCTTCTTGCGCTTGCCATGCGGGGTAGTGCGGCTGGCTGGCGGTGTGGTGGTTGGGGTATAGCGCCATATTGCGCTGCTGCCATGCTGGCGCTGGATGGCTGCTGGTGTGGGGCGCGCCCGCAGCAAGGGTGAAGGCGGGGTCAGGTGTGTTTGCGTCTGAACTTGCGCCCGATAATGCGCCTGCTTGCGCCGCACGCGATGGGGCAAGCGCCTGCGTGATGGCTTGGTGCACGGCGCGGTGTACTTCGCGGCTGTCACGAAAGCGCACTTCGATTTTGGTGGGGTGTACGTTTACATCCACCCGCATGGGGTCGATATGCAGGTAGATTACCCATGCGGGCTGGCGCTGGCCGTGCAGCACGTCTTCATAGGCGCTGCGGGCAGCGTGGGCGATGACTTTGTCGCGCACAAAACGCTGGTTGATGTAGGCAAACTGCCAGTCGGCGCGGCTGCGGTTGAGGTCGGGCAGGCCGCAGCGCCCATATACGCGCACCAAGCCGCCTGCGGTGCTGGTGCTGTAGTCTACAGGCACGCTTTGCGCGATAAAGTCTGCACCGAGCACGTCGGCAATGCGTTGGTTGGCATCGAGCGTGCTGCGCCATTGCTCAACGAGTTTGCCTTCGTGCCACACGGCAAAGCCAACAGCGGGGTGCGCCAGCGCCTGGCGGCGTACCGCATCAAGGCAGTGCGCCAGCTCGGTGGCATCGGTTTTTAAAAATTTGCGCCGTGCGGGCGTGCTGAAAAACAGCTCTTTGACTTCTACCGATGTACCTTGCGCGCGCGCGCCTGGGCGCATTTCGCCACTACGCGCATCCAAAAAATAGCCATGCGCGGCATTGGCTGTGGCCGAGAGCAGGGTGAGTTCAGAAACAGCGGCAATGGCTGCCAGCGCCTCGCCCCGAAAGCCTTTGGTGGCGACAGATTCCAAATCGTGCAGACTGCGGATTTTGCTGGTGGCGTGGCGTTGCAGGGCAACAGGCATTTGCTCGGGTGGTATGCCGCAGCCATTGTCTTCAACGGCAATCAGGCGCACGCCGCCAGCCATCAGGCGCACCGTGATTTGCGTTGCGCCAGAGTCCAGCGCGTTGTCTAGCAACTCGCGCACTACGGCAGCGGGGCGCTCTACCACTTCGCCAGCGGCAATCTGGCTGATAAGCTCGTCGGGCAAAAGGGCGATGGGGCGGGGCTGGGTGGTCACGGTGGAGGTCGGGGCAAAGGGCTTGGAGCTTGGAATTTTTGGCTTTGATAAAACAGCTTGTTGCTGATTGTGCAGTAAATTTCTACGCGCTAGCCGTGATAATGCCAGCTTCGCCACTACTTGCTAAGTTTAGCCAGCACGCCATGCAGATTATCCAGTTCCTGTTTAGCTTCATCATCCACATCGACCAGCATTTGTTGCAACTGGTGCAAAACTACGGCGTGTGGGTGTATGCCCTGCTCTTTTTGATTTTGTTTGTTGAAACAGGCGTGGTGGTGTTTCCGTTTTTGCCGGGTGACTCGCTGCTGTTTATTGCAGGCGCATTGTGTGCCACGGGGCAGTTGAAATACCCTTGGCTGGCAAGCCTGCTGCTGGTGGCAGCCATACTGGGCGACCAGTGCAACTACACCATTGGGCGCTGGATAGGGCCCAAAGTATTTCAGTGGGAAAACTCGCGCTTTTTCAATAAAAAAGCCTTCGCCCAAGCCAACGCTTTTTACGACCGCTACGGCGGCACCACCATCATCATTGCGCGGTTTATGCCATTTATGCGCACCTTCGTGCCGTTTGTGGCAGGTGTGGCAGAGATGAGCCGCAGCAAATTCACCTTCTTCAACGTAACAGGCGGCTTTATCTGGGTGGTGGGCGTAACAGCAGCGGGCTACTTTTTTGGCAACATCGACTGGGTGCAGAAAAACCTCTCCGTCATCATCTGGGGCTTGATTTTGGTGCCAGGTGTGCTGGCACTGTTTGGCGCATGGAAGGCGGGGCGCAAGAAAACAGCCTGATGCCCATTTCTATTTTTAACAGGCAATAAGCACATTTTCCGCGCAGCGTCTGCCCTGCTAACCTTATACCGTCATTCCCGCGCAGGCGGGAATCCACAACAGCGGCACTAACGAGCATGGATTACCGCCCGCGCGGGAATGACGAAAAAGCAGTGCATTTTTGTCTGGAATTGGAATAAGCCCGCCACAAGCCCTACACAGCAAGCCACAAGCAGCCACTACCATGCAGCAACCCTTCGCCAACCCCCTGCCCCCCGATAACGCCCGCCGCTTTGGTGGCATAGCGCGGCTCTACGGCGCAGCGGGCGCACAAGCACTGGCGCAGGCGCATGTAGCTGTTGTGGGCATAGGCGGCGTGGGCTCGTGGGCGGCTGAAGCGCTGGCGCGCAGCGGCGTAGGGCGCATTACGCTGGTTGATATGGACCACGTAGCCGAGTCCAACATCAACCGCCAGCTTCACGCCACCGACCGCACACTGGGGCAAGCCAAAGCGCAAGCCATGCGCGAGCGCATTGCCAGCTACCACCCTGCCTGCCAAGTCAGTACGGTAGATGACTTTGTAGAGCCCGATAACTGGCCTGCCCTGCTGCCCGCACCCGTTGATGCTGTGATAGACGCATGCGACCAAATGCGCGCCAAAGCCGCCATGGCAGCGTGGGCGCGGCACACTGCCACCCCCTTTATCTGCTCGGGCGCAGCAGGCGGCAAGCAGCAGCCTTGGCTGGTTGAAGTGGCTGATTTGGCACACGTCACCCACGACCCGCTGCTTGCCCAGCTACGCGCGCGTCTGCGCAAACACCACCAAGCACCCAGCGGCGGCAAAGCCATGCAAATCGCCTGTGTTTTTAGCCGCGAAGCCGTGCGCCAAAACCAAAACGCCAGTTGCAGCAGCAGCGCAAGCGGCAGCGTGAGCGAAAGCGGCAACGATGGCAGCCTGAATTGCCACGGCTACGGCTCATCCGTAGGCGTTACTGCCACCTTTGGTATGTGCGCGGCGGCATGGGTCATGCAGCAACTCGCTGCACGGCGCGGCGGGTAAAAAGTACGCCCTACCCCGCCCGCAAACCAGAGCAGCGCAGCAGGCAATTGCCGCTGCCCATTGCGCCATTGCGGGCAGGCTGACACAATGCGGCATTGCACCAAACTTTCATCTATGACCTTGCCAGCCACCCCTGCCGCTATTTCTGCTGCCCCCCCCGCCGCCCTCCCCGCAAACGCCCTGATACTGGGCATTGAATCTTCTTGCGACGAAACAGGCGTAGCCTTGGTACGCACCGCCGCACAGCCTGCAGGCATACCGCAGCTATTGGCGCAAGGCCTGCACAGCCAAATCGACATGCACCAAGCCTACGGCGGCGTAGTGCCCGAGCTGGCCAGCCGCGACCACATCCGCCGTGTAGTGCCGCTGGTGCGCCAAGTCATGGCAGATGCGGGCCAGCCGCTAAGCAGCCTGCACGCCATCGCCTACACCCAAGGCCCGGGGCTGGCAGGCGCATTGCTGGTAGGCGCTGGCATGGCATGTGCGCTGGCAGCCGCGCTGGGCAAGCCCGTGCTGGGCGTGCACCACCTTGAAGGGCATTTGCTCTCGCCCTTTTTAAGCGCCGACCCGCCACAATTCCCCTTCGTGGCGCTCTTGGTATCGGGCGGGCACACCCAACTCATGCGCGTAGATGGCGTAGCCCGCTACACCCTGCTGGGCGAAACCATAGACGATGCCGCTGGCGAAGCCTTTGACAAATCCGCCAAGCTGCTGGGCTTGGGCTACCCAGGCGGCCCTGCCTTGGCCAAACTGGCCGAATCGGGCAACCCGCAAGCCTACGCCTTGCCGCGCCCGCTGCTGCACAGCGGCAATCTGGATTTTTCATTTGCGGGGCTAAAAACTGCCGTACTCACACAAGTCAAAAAACTCGGCGGCCAAAGCGGGCAACAACTCGGCATGCCCCTTGCCGCACAAGCCGAGCAAGCCATAGACCCCCAAGCCCGCGCCGACTTAGCCGCCAGCACGCAAGCGGCAATCGTTGATGTGCTGGTGCGCAAATCCATCAAGGCGCTTGATGCCACGGGCTTGCAGCGCTTGGTCATTGCGGGCGGCGTAGGTGCCAACGCCGAACTGCGCCGCCAAATGCACGCCGCCTGCGAGCCGCGCGGCGTGCGCCTGCACTACCCCGAAATGGCGCTGTGTACCGACAACGGCGCCATGATAGCCCTGGCTGGCGCCATGCGCTTGCAAACAGGCGCAGACCAGGCACACCACAACTACGCCTTCGGCGTGCAACCCCGCTGGCCGCTAGAAGCAATAAACAAATAACCCCTTTTATCGTGCCACCCCCGCACGCGCCCGACAAAACCAAAGCCGCCCAAGCAAATCAGCCAAGCAAGGCAGCCAAACAAAGTAAACAAGCAAAACCCCTAGAACCAGCCCCCATGCGCATTCCCAGCCATTTATGCCCTGCAACCCGCATAAACACTGGTTCTAGCCTTTTCTTTTCCAAACAAATTTTGGTATCCCTTTTTGCGCCTTCTGCGTAACTTCTGCGCCCTTTGCGTTCGCCCCCGTATTCCCTCTGCGTTCGTTCCAATTCCCGCACCCTTACCCCACCCAAGCACAAACAAAAAAGAGACCTTGCGGTCTCTTTCTTTCGTGTAAACAAGCCGCCCGCAGTTGGGGCTGGTGCGGCTTAGTGCTGCAAAATCTTGTTCAGGAAATCTTTGGTACGCGCCTGACGGGCATCGGGGTTGCCAAAGAACTCTTCCTTGCTGCAATCTTCCAAAATATTGCCGCCCACGTCCATAAAGATAACGCGGTCGCTCACCTTTTTGGCAAAGCCCATTTCGTGGGTAACGCACATCATGGTCATGCCTTCGTTGGCGAGCTTGACCATTACATCAAGCACTTCGCCCACCATTTCGGGGTCGAGCGCCGAAGTGGGTTCGTCAAACAGCATCACGATTGGGTCCATCGATAGCGCCCGCGCAATAGCCACGCGCTGCTGCTGCCCGCCCGAAAGCTGGCCTGGGTACTTGTCTTTGTGCGCCATAAGCCCTACGCGGTCGAGCATTTTCAGGCCGCGCTCGGTTGCTTCGCTTTGGTTGCGCCCAAGCACTTTGATTTGGGCTAGCGTCAGGTTTTCAGTCACAGACAGGTGTGGAAACAGCTCAAAATGCTGAAACACCATGCCTACGTGGCTGCGCAACTTGGGCAAATCGGTTTTGGGGTCGTGCAGGGCAATGCCATTAACGGTAATTTCACCTTCCTGAAAAGGCTCAAGCGCGTTGATGGTTTTAATCAGAGTTGATTTACCCGAGCCCGACGGCCCGCACACCACCACCACCTCACCTTTGCTGATGGAGGTAGAGCAGTTGTTAAGCACTTGCACCGAGCCATACCATTTGCTGACGTTTTTCAGTTGAATCATGATATTTCTTTCTGGATGGATTAACGAATAATAGCTATTTTCTTGTTGATACGCTTGACAATCAATGACAGGCCGTAGCAAATAATAAAGTAAACCACAGCAGCCAGCAGGTACGACTCAACGGTGCGGCCATACTGCTTGCCTGATAAATCAAAGCCCTTGAGCAAATCGTAAGCGCCAATAGCATAAACCAGCGAAGTGTCTTGCAGCAAAATAATGATTTGCGTTAAAAACACAGGCAGCATATTGCGGAAAGCCTGCGGCAAAATCACCAGCTTCATATTTTGCCCGTAGGTCATGCCCAGCGCCTGCCCAGCATACACTTGCCCGCGCGGAATAGACTGGATGCCCGCGCGCACAATTTCAGCAAAATACGCCGCCTGAAAAGCAATAAACGTAACCGTTGCCGAAAGCTCTTTGCGGTATGCACCAGCGCCCAGCGCAGTATAAAAGCTCGAAGGCATTAGCAGGTAAAACCACAAAATCACCATCACCAGCGGAATAGAGCGCATGGCATTGATGTAGATTTTTGCAGGCGTATACAGCAGCTTGTTGCTCGAAAGGCGCATCAAAGCCAGCACCGTGCCCAGCATAATGCCGCCAATGGTAGAAACCAAAGTCAGCAGCAAAGTAAAGTACAAGCCATTGAGCAAGTAGTGCTCAACAATATCCCACGAATAAAAACCAAAGTCGATGGAATCCATGTTTATCGGCCTCCTGGAGTGCTATTGGCCACAACCAAGCCAGGTATGCGGCTGCGCTGCTCAATAAAGCCAAACAAACGGTTTACGGCAAAAGCCGAAAGCATATACAACCCAGTTACTGCAATATAAACCTCGTAGCTGCGCGAAGTTTCTTCCTGCACCTGCATGGCGTACTGCGACAGCTCGGCAATAGACACGGCAAAAGCTGCGGCAGAGTTTTTAACCAGGTTCATCGCCTCGCTGGTAAGCGGCGGCAAAATAATGCGCACGGCTGTAGGAATCAGCACATAACGGTAGGTTTGCCATGTGCTCATGCCTAAAGCCATTGCTGCATGGCGCTGGCCACGCGGCAGCGATTGAATGCCTGCACGCATTTGCTCGGCGATACGGGCTGAAGTAAAAAATCCCAGCGCACAAACGACCAAAACAAAACTAGGCACTTGCTTGAGTGCTGGAATAAATACTGGCAGCACAAAGTACCAGATAAAAATCTGCACCAGCAAGGGAATATTGCGAAACAGCTCCACCCATGCATTGGCAAACAGTAGCCAAAAGCGGTTGCCTGCCCGCTCGGCTGGCAGCGTGCGCAGCACACCAACGGCAATACCAGCCAGCAGCGCCAGCACCAGCGCACAGGCTGACACGGCAAGCGTCCAGCCCCAGGCGGATACGAGCCAATTCAAATAAGTATATTCATCGCCTCGGCCATAGCAGCCAGGCACGGTTTCCATGGTGAGGGTGTCTGTACAGAAGACTTGCCAATCCCAATTTCCAGACATAATTTCTCCGGCGTATTGCGTCAGATTCTCTAAAATGAACCTGACAAAGCAGACAAACGACAAGGCGCCCCGTTACCGAAGGCGCCTTTGTCGCAGGACAAAAAAGCCCAGTTGCGCTTAGAACTTGTAGTCTTCGGCGGGCTTGTTGTTGGGGTTAGCCCAGGCTTCTTTGGTTTTGCCAGCCAAAGGCAGGTTGATTACTGCGTTATTGGGTGGTGTAGGTTGCATAAACCATTTGTTGTAGAGCTTGGCCAGTGAGCCGTCTTTGATTTGGCGTTTGATGCTGTTATCAACGGCTTCTTTGAACTTGGCATCGCCCTTGGGCAGCATGCAAGCGATGGGGTCAACGGCAAGCACTTCGCCTACGATTTTGAAGTTTTTCGGGTTTTTGGAGCGCGAAATATTGGCGGCCAAAATCGAGCCGTCCATCACAAAAGCGTCGGCCTTGCCTGTTTCAAGCAGCAAAAAGCTCTCGGCGTGGTCTTTGCCCATGACTTCTTTGAAGTCGATACCGCCAGCGCGCTCGTGCTTGCGCAGGGCTTGCACCGATGTTGTGCCTGTGGATGTGGCTACGTTTTTACCGTTCAAGTCTTTGATGCTGGTGATGCCAGAGTCGGCTTTAACGGCAATGCGCACTTCTTCAACAAAGGTGGTTACGGCAAAATCGGCATCTTTTTGGCGAGCGCGGTTGTTGGTGGTGGAGCCGCACTCAAAGTCGATAGTGCCGTTTTGCAGCAGCGGAATGCGGTTTTGCGAGGTGATAGGCTGGTAAACCGTTTTCAGTGCGGGCGTGCCGAGTTGTTTCTTCAGGTCGTCAATGATGCGCTCGGCCATTTCGGTGTGAAAGCCCACATATTTGCCACCGCCCAAGGTGTAGCCCAGGCCAGAAGATTCGCGCACGCCCAGATTGACTACGCCAGCGGATTTGATTTTTGCCAGCGTATCAACGCCTTGTGCAAAGGCGGCGCTTGTAGCGAGCAGGGCTACGGCAGCTGCGGCAATCAGGTTTTTTTTCATGCAGAGACTCCTCTTGAGAAAGGCTGGCAGATGGCCAGCAGAGATTTAAGAAACTTTAACTTTCAACCAGCGTATTTTTCAATCAGCGTATTGTTGATGGCAGCTTTTTGGCTGTAGCGCCTGCGCGGGGCAAAAGGGCTGGCCAGACTGCTTGGGCTGCGCTACAGGGCAAATTATACGCATTCACCTAAATTCCAGATGGCTTTTGGAAATTGGCGCTCTTGTTGAAAGTGCTTTTTACGTTTGGTACTGCAAGGGTTGCGGCAAGAGTTGTTGCAAAGGTGTTTGCAACGGCTGCCGCAATGGGCTTATAAAAATTTTACCACTTCATTAAAGGGTAGTCTGGTTTTTGGACTAGAGGTTTCCCCTGCTTTTCGGTAGCCGAAGGCGACCATCAGGCAGCTTTGGTGGGTGTTTGTGTCGAGTTTGAGGTATTGGTTGAGTGCGTCGTGGTCAAAGCCGCCGATGATGCATGAGTCGACTTTTCGGCTGCTGGCAGCAAGCGTCATTTGCATGAGGGCGAGGTGGTTTTGCGCGTCGGCGTAGGCAAGTTTTTTTCTATCGTCCATTGCTTGCAAGAAGGGCAGGTAGGTGTTGAGGGTTTTTTCAAAACGCTCTTGCGGCAGGTTTTTTTGTTTCAGCCGTTCTACAAAGTAGTCTTGAAAGTCGATTCTGGAAAGCAAAATGACGATGAAGTTGCAGTTTTTGATGTAGCTTTGTCCGTAGGCGATTTGGGCTATTTCTTCTTTTTGCTGGGGTTTTTGCACAACCAGAAATTGCCAGGGCTCCAGCGCCAGCGAGCTTGGCGCAAGGCGGGCGGCATCCAGAATGAAGTGGATGTCTTCTTGCGGGACGCTTCTTTGCATATCAAACTCTCTGCAAGCGTAGCGTTCGTTGATTATTTCTTCCATGGGCATGGCTGTATGCGTAGCTGGATGCATGGCTGTGGCTCCTTTGCAGTTGGTTTGGGGTGCGCGTTAGATGCGTCTTTGCATTGTGAACGCTGTGGCGCTTGATGGCAAGGCGCGGTGCGGGCGTGTGGCGCAAGCCAGAGCGCGTGGGCAGCGGTCTGGCTTGGCTTGGCTGAAGTTAGAGCTGAAGTTAGAGTTTGTAGTCTTCAGCGGGTTTGTTGTTGGGGTTGGTCCAGGCTTCTTTGGTTTTTTCGGTTAATGGCAGACCTACAACTACGTTGTTGGGCGGAGTGGGTTGCATGAACCATTTGTTGTAGAGCTTGGCCAGTGAGCCGTCTTTGATTTGGCGTTTGATGCTGTTGTCTACGGCGGCTTTGAATTTGGCATCGCCCTTGGGCAGCATGCAGGCGATGGGGTCGGCAGAGAGCGATTCGCCTACGATTTTGAAGTTTTTCGGGTTTTTGGAGCGCGAGATGTTGCTGGCCAAGCTGGCGTTGTCCATCACAAAAGCGTCGGCTTTGCCTGTTTCGAGCAGCAAAAAGCTCTCGGCGTGGTCTTTGCCCATGACTTCTTTGAAGTCGATGCCGTTGGCGCGTTCGTGTTTGCGCAGGGCCTGCACCGAGGTGGTGCCTGTGGTGGTGGCTACGGTTTTGCCGTTCAAGTCTTTGATGCTTTTGATGCCCGAGTCGGCTCTAACGGCAATGCGCACTTCTTCAACATAGGTGGTTATGGCAAAGTCAACGTCTTTTTGGCGGGCGCGGGTGTTGGTGGTGGAGCCGCATTCCAAATCAACGGTGCCGTTGAGCATCAAGGGGATACGGTTTTGCGATGTAACGGGCTGGTAAACCGTTTTCAGCGCGGGTGTGCCGAGTTGCTTTTTCAAGTCTTCAATGATGCGCTCGCCCATTTCGGTGTGAAAGCCCACAAATTTGCCAGCGCCCAAGGTGTAGCCCAAGCCAGAAGACTCGCGCACGCCAAAGTTGATAACGCCAGCGGATTTGATTTTGGCAAGCGTATCAACGCCTTGTGCGAATGCAGAGCTGGTGGCTAGGGCAGCGATGGCGGCAACGGCCAATAGGTTTTTTTTCATAGCAAAGTTCCAATGAAGAAAGCTGGCAGTGCGCCAGCGAAGGTTAAAAAAAGGGTACTGCTGAAACTACGGCTGCTTCAAGCAAGGGCGGCTGGGTAGAGGCCGAACAGATAAGCAGCAGCGCCGCAGCGCTGTGTTAACTTGCGGCGGTGGTTAATTCTTTTGTAATGGGGTTGTAATGATACAACGTGGCACTGGCGTGCGGGCAAATAAGGGGTGTGCCAGCAGGGGTTATTGTCTGTGCGGCGGCTGCAAAAGTGCCGAGGAAAACCAGCGCAAAGCGAGCACAAGCCTAGTGTAAACCTGGCGTAAAAAGTATTTGCCCCAAAAGGCGCAACCAGAGCAAGCAGTATTTATGCGGCTTGTGGCACGAAAATGCCTTGCAGGGCGCATGGGAGCTGGTTGTGTGGTTTTTTGTTCATGGGGCAATGCCAAAACAGCATAAGCCTGAATGTAACTGGCCGCAGCCAAACGTAGCTGCATCGCGAGGATGCAGTGCCAAACTATAAAAGCCCATATGCTTTGAAGGAAACGCTGGCTTGTTTTTTGTGCAAGACGGAGCGCAAAAAAGCCGTCATTGCTGCGCAGCAATGACGGGCTAAGGCTGTGCGCTTCGGGTGCGCTAGTTTGGCGTGGTGCTTAACCCAGCGCAGCCACTACGGCATCGCCCATTTGCGCGGTGTTTACGCGGGTGCAGCCTTCGCTGTAGATGTCGGCGGTGCGTAGCCCTTGTTCCAGCACTTTTTGCACGGCTTGCTCAATGCAGTCGGCAGCTTGTGGCTGGCCGAGCGAGAAGCGCAGCATCATGGCAGCACTCAAGATGGTGGCAAGCGGGTTGGCAATTTGTTTGCCTGCAATGTCGGGGGCGCTGCCGTGGCTGGGCTCGTACAAGCCTTGGTTTTTGTCGTTCAGGCTGGCCGATGGCAACATGCCAATGCTGCCTGTGAGCATGGCAGCTTCGTCGCTCAAAATGTCGCCAAACATATTGCCTGTAACGATTACGTCGAACTTTTTGGGTTCTTTGACGAGTTGCATGGCAGCGTTATCAACCAGCATGTGGTCAAGCGCCACATCGGGGTATTGCTGGGCGATTTCGCAAACCACGTCTTTCCACAGTTGTGAAGTTTCCAGCACGTTGTTTTTATCGACGCTGGTCAGGCGCTTGCCGCGCTTTTGTGCGGCTTGAAAGGCGGTGTGGGCAATGCGCTCGATTTCGGGGCGCGAGTAGCGCATGGTGTCAAACGCTTCTTCGGTGCCAGGAAAGTGACCATCTACGGCTGTGCGGCGGCCGCGTGGTGTACCAAAGTAGATATCGCCTGTGAGTTCGCGAATCAGCAAAATATCGAGCCCCGCAATCAGCTCGGGCTTGAGGCTTGAGGCATTGACCAGCTCTTTGTAGCAGATGGCTGGGCGCAAGTTGGCATACAGGCCAAGCGCCTTGCGCAGCCCCAAAATGGCTTGCTCGGGGCGCAGGTGGCGCTCGAGTTTGTCGTATTTCCAGTCGCCCACCGCGCCAAAGAGCACGGCAGCAGACTCTTGTGCCAGTTGCAGTGTGGCGGGCGGCAGGGGGTGGCCGTGTTTTTCGTAGGCTGCGCCGCCCACGTCGGCATGCTGCATGTGCAGCGATAGATTGAATTTTGAGGCAATGGCGTTTAAAACTTTGACTGCTTCGGCGATGATTTCGGGGCCTATGCCGTCACCTGGAAGGATGGCGATTTTCATGTGCTTATTTCCTGTCAAATGCTAATCAGAGAAAGGTTTTAGTCTGCTGTGCCAACGCCGTTTTTGCCAGCCAAGGCTTGCTGGCAAGGCGGTTGGCTTCGTAGGCTTTGATTTTGTCGATATGGCGCAGTGTCAGGCCAATGTCATCAAGCCCGTTGAGCAGGCAGTATTTGCGAAAGCCCTGCACTTCAAAAGGCAGCTCGGTGCCGTCGGGCTTGACAATGACTTGGCGCTCCAAATCAATGCTGAGCTGGTAGCCCACGCAGGCGGCCACTTCGTCAAACAGGTTGGCTACCTGTGACTCGGGCAGCACGATGGGCAGCAGCCCGTTTTTAAAGCTGTTGTTAAAGAAAATATCGGCAAAACTTGGCGCAATGATGCTGCGAAAGCCGTACTGGTCCAGCGCCCAAGGCGCGTGCTCGCGGCTGGAACCGCAGCCGAAGTTTTTGCGTGCCAGCAAAATGCTTGCGCCCGCGTAGCGGGGCTGGTTGAGCACAAAATCGGGGTTGGGCTGGCGCTCGCTTTGGGGCTTGCCGGGTTCGCCACGGTCGAGGTAGCGCCACTCGTCAAACAAATTGGCGCCAAAGCCTGTTTTTTTGATGGATTTTAAAAACTGCTTGGGAATGATGGCGTCGGTATCGACGTTTTCGCGGTCAAGCGGAGCAACCAGACCTTGGTGGATGGTAAATTTTTGCATGGCAATCTTTTCAAAAAGTGGCATGGGCGCGGGTAAAAAAAGCCTGCCCCATGCACCTGAATAACTATAAATAACTATGAGCAGCTATTGGCTGCAAACCAGCGGCAGCAAGCCTGCTTCAGCAAAAGCGGCTGCACGCGCGCACCTTTTGGGTGCGCACGAGGCGCGTGTTTATTGTGCGGCGCGTTTGATTGCGCCACCTGCTTTTTCAATATCTTGACCAACGCCTTGAACGGTGTTGCAGCCCGCTGCCAGCGCAGCCAAAGTCAAAGCCAGCAGGGTTGTTGCAATTTTCTTCATGGTGCATTCCTTTTCAGCAAGGTTCAAAACAAAAACGCGGCAAAGCGCCCGCCTTAAATCAGGGTGCGTATATCTACAAAGTGCCCGTGTATAGCGGCGGCGGCGGCCATGGCGGGGCTAACCAGATGGGTGCGCCCGCCATTGCCTTGGCGGCCTTCAAAGTTGCGGTTGCTGGTAGAGGCGCAGCGCTCGCCGGGCTCCAAGCGGTCGGCGTTCATGGCCAGACACATGCTGCAGCCTGGCTCGCGCCATTCAAAGCCTGCTGCCTTGAAGATTTCGTGCAATCCTTCGCGCTCGGCTTGCGCTTTTACCAAACCAGAGCCAGGCACAACCATAGCGAGCTTGATGTTTTTGGCAATCTTTTGCCCCAGCTTTTGCACCATGCCAGCGGCCTCGCGCAAGTCTTCAATGCGGCTGTTGGTGCAACTGCCGATAAAGATTTTGTCGATGTGGATATCGGCCAGCGGCTTGCCTGGCTCAAGCGCCATGTAGGTAAGAGCGCGCTCCATGGCGTTGCGTTTGTTGCTGTCTTTTTCATGGTCGGGGTCGGGCACGCGGTCGTTAATGCCCAGCACCATCTCGGGGCTGGTGCCCCAGGTGACTTGCGGGGTGATATCGGCAGCATTAAGGGTGACTACAGCGTCAAAATGCGCGTCAGCATCGCTGTGCAAGGTGCGCCAGTGGGCTACGGCTTGCTCCCACTCGGGGCCGCCTACAAACTTGCCTGTAGCCGCATCAGTGCCAGGCGCAAAGGGGCGGCCTTTTACGTATTCGATGGTTTTGTCATCTACAGCCACCAGCCCTGCGCGCGCGCCCGCTTCAATGGCCATATTGCAAATGCTCATGCGCCCTTCCATGCTCAACGAGCGAATGGCGCTGCCTGCAAACTCAATAGTGTGCCCTGTGCCGCCAGCAGTGCCGATTTTGCCGATGATAGCCAGCACCACATCTTTGGCAGTAACGCCCTTTTGCAGCTCGCCATCTACGCGGATAAGCATGTTTTTGGCTTTTTTGGCCAGCAACGTTTGCGTAGCCATAACGTGCTCAACCTCGCTCGTGCCAATGCCGTGAGCCAGAGCGCCAAAAGCGCCGTGGGTGCTGGTGTGGCTGTCGCCGCAAACAACCGTCATGCCAGGCAAAGTAGCGCCATTTTCAGGGCCTATGACGTGCACAATACCTTGGCGCTGGTGCTGAAACGGAAAATAGGCAGCCGCACCAAATTGCAAAATATTGGCATCCAGCGTGCTGACTTGCTCGCGGCTGGTGGGGTCGGTAATGGCATCCATACCGCGCTCCCAGCCTTGGGTGGGTGTGTTGTGGTCGGTGGTGGCAACGATGGAGCTGGCACGCCACAGGGGGCGACCAGCCTGGCGTAGCCCCTCAAACGCCTGCGGGCTGGTAACTTCGTGTACCAGATGGCGGTCGATATACAGCAGCGCAGTGCCGTCTTCTTCGGTATGGATTACATGCTCGTCCCAGAGCTTGTCATAAAGCGTGCGTGCCATGCGGTTGTGTCCTTGTCGTTGCTATGTTGTGTGCCACATAAAAAAGCGGCATAAAGTGTATATTTTGCCTGTCTGTTGGCTTTTGTGCACGCACTGCGCGTAAACGTCCGTGTGTGCTCCTATGGAATACGGCGCTATTTATGCCAGTTTGCCAGCTTAAATGCCAGCCCAAAGCATGAAAGCCACAGCCCGCCAGCAGCCTGCAAACGCTGCCTAAAGGCAAAACCGTTGCGCCAATCAAGCGCTAATTAAGCGGCTAATCTTTGGCGTAATTGTTAAATGCATCTTCGGCTGAAAGGTTTACAGCCCAGTTGTAGCACCTGTCCCAGTTCGCGCGATACTGCTCTTTAATGGGTTTTAGCTCTGCGCTCCATTGGGCAATATTGGTGCGCTCTGCCTCGGCATTGATGGGAACGGGAATCTCTGTGCAGCGGTCTTCGTAAGACTCGTTGCGCGTTTCGGTGCATCTGCTCACGCCATCTTTGGTAACGCACGACCTTTTAAGCGGCCCGTAAACCTTCTCTTTGCGGCATTGTTTGTGTATGCGGTAGCCGCGCGCCAGCGCTTTTTGCGCATTGTTGATATTGCCCTCAAGCGCGTCTTTTTCTTTTTTTAACTCAACAATGCGGCTTTGCTTGTTGCACACAGCTTGCGCCCTTTGGTCGGGAGACATTTCCCTGAAAGTCTCTACCGTAGTGCAGCCCGCAGCAAGCAGCAACAAAGCCGCCGCAGTTGCTATTTTTGTGGCTTGGATTTTTACAGGCATAACGATTCCTTTTAAAACACAAGCATTGTAGAGTGCGGCATACAGCTTGCAAACACCGTTAGGCAATGCTGGGCAAGTTGGTGGACAAGCCCTTCCATATAGTTACAATGACGCAAAATTGGCGTAAAGCATGCCTTGCCCTTGCGGCTATGCTCTGCGCCCGTCATTTCTTATTTTTTGTCTGCGAGAAACCATGCAAGTTTTGAAAGCACCACAGGCTCAAGTTTTATCTGCCCTGCAATCAGTCGCAGGCGTGGTAGAACGCCGCCAAACGCTGCCGATTCTCTCTAACGTGCTGCTGCGCAAAAGCGGCGAAGTGCTGCAACTGATTACCAGCGACCTTGAAATCCAAATCCGCAGCACCGAATCTTTGGGCGGCGAAGCAGGCGATTTTCAAACCACCGTAGGCGCACGCAAGCTGATTGATATTTTGCGCACCATGCCTGCCGACCAAACCGTAACGCTTGAAGCGCAGCAAGAAAAAATGGTGCTCAAAGGCGGCAAAAGCCGCTTTACCCTGCAAACCCTGCCCGCGCAAGATTTCCCGCTGGTGCAAGAAGCTGCCAGCTTCGGCCCTGTTTTTAGCGTGCCGCAAAAAGTGCTCAAAAACCTGCTCACACAGGTCTCGTTTTCGATGGCGGTGCACGATATTCGCTACTACCTCAACGGCATTTTGTTTGTAGCCGAAGGCAACACCTTGAGTCTGGTGGCCACCGACGGCCACCGCTTGGCCTTTACCAGCGCCACGCTAGAAACCGAAGTGCCCAAGCAAGAAGTGATTTTGCCGCGCAAAACGGTGCTGGAGCTGCAACGCTTGCTCAGCGACGCAGACGGCACGCTGGAAATGCAGTTTGCCAATAATCAGGCACGTTTTAGCTTTGGCAAGATGGAGTTCGTTACCAAGCTGGTTGAAGGCAAGTTCCCTGACTACCACCGCGTCATCCCCAAAGACAACCCGCACCACGTTACGCTGGGGCGCGCACCGCTGCTCGCCGCCCTGCAACGCACGGCTATTTTGGCGAGCGAAAAATTCAAAGGCGTGCGTATGCACTTTGATGCCAACGTACTGCGCATTGCCTGCAACAACGCCGAGCAAGAAGAGGCGGTTGATGAGCTTGAAATCGAATACAGCGGTGAACCCATTGAAATCGGCTTTAATGTCACCTACCTGATTGATGCGCTCAACAACATTTCTCAAGAAATGGTCAGCATTGCGCTGCAAGACGGCAACAACTCGGCACTGCTTACCGTGCCTGAAAACAGCGAGTTCAAATACGTTGTCATGCCCATGCGGATTTAAACCACGCCTGACGTAACAGCATGAAGACGCGCTTTGGCGCGGTTATCAGACAAAGGCTTTGGCAACACAATTGTTAAGGCCTTTGTTTTTCAAGGATGCACACCATGCAGGCTTTGTTTGTTCACGGCATGGGGCGCTCGCCGCTATCGGGCTGGCCTATGCTGCGGCAGTTGCGTGCCGCTGGCTGGCAGACGGCGCATTTTGGCTATATGGCCAGTTTGCAATCGTTTGATGCCATTGCGCAGCGATTGTCCAGACGCATTGCAAGCACCGCAGCGCAGGGCGCGTATGTGCTGATAGGACATTCGCTGGGCGGGGTGCTGATTCGCGCCGCTTTAGCACGTTTACCCGAAGGCACGGCTCGCCCCAAACACATTTTTTTGCTGGCTTCACCCATTCACCCTGCGCGGCTTGCGCAAAAACTTGGCAATAACCCTGTTTTTCGCCTGCTCACGCAAGACTGCGGCCAATTGCTTGGCTCAGCTCAGCGCATGGGCAGCATTCCCATGCCTGATGCGAATGCGCCAGTGACAGCCATCGTGGGCACCAAAGGCTTTTCTGGTCGATTCAGCCCGTTCGGGGTTGAGGTCAACGACGGCATTGTGAGCCTGTCTGAAGTAAGCTCCTGCCTTGCGACTGAGCAAATCAGGCTGCATCTAAGCCATACATTTTTGCCCGCCAGTGCCGAGGTGGCGCGGATTATTTTGCGTTGCACCGAGGCAAAGCAGAACGCTTGATAGCTGTTTGTTGCCATTTTTGGATGGCGCAAACTGGCGCTTGGGGTTAATCCTTCACATCTATCTGCCAAAACGCACCAAGTCTGCGCCAAATCTGCGAAAATGGCGGGATGAGCGAATCACAAACAACCCCTGAAAACTCCAGCCCAGAAGTACAAAAAGTTATGCCAGAAGGCGTCAATGACGGCAGCTACGGCGAAGGCTCCATTCAAATCCTTGAAGGGCTTGAAGCCGTGCGCAAGCGCCCTGGCATGTACATTGGCGACACCTCTGACGGCACTGGCTTGCACCATCTGGTGTTTGAGGTGGTCGATAACTCCATCGACGAAGCACTGGCTGGGCATTGCGACGACATTGTCGTCACCATCCATTCTGACAACTCCATCAGCGTAACCGACAACGGCCGTGGCATTCCCACAGGCATCAAGATGGACGACAAGCACGAGCCCAAACGCTCGGCTGCCGAAATTGCATTAACCGAACTGCACGCAGGCGGCAAGTTCAACCAAAACAGCTACAAGGTATCAGGCGGCTTGCACGGCGTGGGCGTATCGTGCGTGAATGCCCTGAGCCAAAAACTGCGCCTGACTGTGCGGCGCGAAGGCAAGGTACATACGCTGGAGTTTTGCCGTGGCGTGGTGCAAGAGCGCATCATTGAGCAAGTAAGCGGCGTTGAAGTCTCGCCCATGCGCGTAACGGGCAACACCGAAAAAACGGGCACCGAAGTGCATTTTTTGCCCGATACCGAAATTTTCAAAGAAAACAGCGATTTCCACTACGAAATTTTGGCCAAGCGTTTGCGCGAGTTGAGCTTTTTGAACAACGGCGTGCGCATTCGCCTCAAAGACGAGCGCGATGGCGGCCGTGAAGACGACTTCTCTGGCGCGGGCGGCGTGAAAGGATTTGTTGAATTTATCAACGGCAACAAAAAAGTGCTGCACCCCAACGCCTTCCACGCCACGGGCAGCCGTCCTGCCGACAGCTACGGCGGCGTACCCGGCACCGAAATTGGCGTTGAAGTAGCCATGCAGTGGAACGATGGCTACAACGAGCAAGTGCTGTGTTTTACCAACAACATTCCCCAGCGCGACGGCGGCACACACCTTACAGGCTTGCGCGCAGCCATGACGCGCGTTATCAGCCGCTATATTGATGCCAACGAGCTGGCCAAAAAAGCCAAGGTCGAAGTCACAGGCGACGATATGCGCGAAGGGCTGTGCTGTGTGCTTTCAGTCAAAGTGCCAGAGCCCAAATTCAGCAGCCAGACCAAAGACAAGCTGGTGAGCAGCGAAGTGCGCGCCCCAGTGGAAGACATCGTTGCCAAAACGCTCACCGATTATCTGGAAGAAAAACCAGCCGACGCAAAAATCCTCTGCGGCAAAATCATTGATGCCGCCCGCGCCCGCGAAGCCGCCCGCAAAGCCCGCGAAATGACGCGCCGCAAAGGTGTGCTTGATGGCTTTGGCTTGCCCGGCAAACTGGCAGACTGCCAGGAAAAAGACCCCGCACTGTGCGAAATCTACATTGTGGAGGGCGACTCGGCTGGTGGCAGCGCCAAGCAAGGGCGCGACCGCAAGTTCCAAGCCATTTTGCCCCTGCGCGGCAAAATCCTGAACGTAGAAAAAGCCCGCTACGAGCGCCTGCTCTCCAGCCCCGACATCATCACCCTGATTACCGCGCTGGGCACAGGCATAGGCAAAGCGGCTGAAGACAGCGGTAAAAGCTCAAGCGACGACTTCAACCCCGAAAAACTGCGCTACCACCGCATCATCATCATGACCGACGCGGACGTAGACGGCGCGCACATCCGCACCCTGCTGCTCACCTTCTTCTACCGCCAAATGCCCGACTTGGTAGAGCGCGGCCACATCTACATTGCCCAGCCGCCCCTCTACAAAGTGCGCCACGGCAAGCAAGAGCGCTACCTCAAAGACACCCCTGCACTCAACCAATACTTGAGCGACGTGGCTCTTGACGGCGCAATCATCCAGCCAGGCGCAGGCCGCCCCGCCATCGAAGGCGAAGCCTTGAAAACACTGGCACAAAAATATGTGCAAACCACCGCAGTAATCGACCGCTTGGGCGCATACATGGACTTGCACGCGCTGCACGCCATGGCTGGCTTTGGCGCAGGTGAAAGCAGCCTGCACCTGAAGCTCGATGATGCAGAGCAAGCCGCTGCCAGCGCCAGCGCACTGCAAGCTGCCATGCTGCAAGCAGGCAGCGATGCCACCGTTACTGCCACATTTGATGCGCGTAGCGACAAACACTACCTGCGCGTAGCGCGTATGCACCACGGCAACGAACGCGCCAGCGCCATCACGCCAGAGTTTTTGCACGGCGCTGACTATGCCCAGTTGCAATCAGCCAGCGACACCTTCAAAAACCTGCTCGCGGCTGATGCGATGGTGCTGCGTGGCGAAGGCGAGCGGCAAAAATCCCAAGCCGCAACGGACATCCAGCAAGCCATGCAGTGGCTCATGCAGCAAGCCGAAAGCAGCGTTGCCCGCCAACGCTACAAAGGGCTGGGCGAGATGAACCCCGAGCAGCTTTGGGAAACCACCATGGACCCCGCCGCCCGCCGCCTGCTGCGCGTGCGCATTGATGATGCGATTGAAGCCGACCGCGTATTTACCATGCTCATGGGCGACGAGGTAGAGCCAAGGCGCGAATTTATCGAAATCAACGCTTTGCGTGCAGGTAATGTAGACGTGTAAATCGCACACGCGCAACTGCGGCTTTGGCTTTACCGCAGAAGCCCGCAAACCCTGCAAGCCCTGCAAAAAAAACGGCAAGAGCAGCATTGTTCTTGCCGTTCTTGCTTGCAAAAGTGCCATGTGGCTTATGCGACTTATGCGGCTTATGTTGCCAGCCTGCGCGCCTTTGCTATGGGCAAGCAGCTATTGGGTGCAAATTGGCAGCGTAAAAACAGGCTTTAAAAACAAGCATTAAAAGCAGGCTTAAAAACAGAATAAAAAAGGCAAGCCAGAAATTGACTTGCCAAAGTGCGTCTGCCAAAAGAGGCGCAAGAAAATGCGGCTAAAAGGAATGCTGCTAAAGCACTACCCAAGAGAAGCAAAAAAACTGTTCAGGAACGGTTGGCAGGCAAAGGGCAATACAAGCCATAGAGAGTGCCCAGCACCTGCATGGCTTTAGGGTCGCACACGCTGTAGATAATTTGCTTGCCATCGCGGCGGGTTGCAACCAGCCCTTTGTTGCGCAAAATGCCCAGTTGTTGCGACAAGGTAGGCTGGCGTATGCCTAAAATTTCTTCCAGCTCGCCCACCGACTTTTCGCCCTGACTAAGCTGGCACATCAGCAGCAGCCGATTTTCGTTGGCAATGGTACGCAACAAGCTACAGGCTGTTTGAGCAGCTTCTTGCATGGCTTGCATATCAATAAGTGGTGCAGGTGGCATAAGGTTGAATTTTGTTGGGTAGTTCTGGTGGCCAAAATAAAGCTATTTTGCCTCTTTTTTGTGCGAAGCCAGAACTTGCAAGCGCTTATAGCCCTACTTTATAGTCAGACAAAACAGTCAAACAACGGTATTTTTGACTATGGCATTTTGCCTTGGTCTTGATTTTGCACTTGGCTTTGTGTCTGGTTTTGCGCTTGGCATTTGGCAATGGTGTGCGCAGGATTCGTGCCTGCGCGGTTGGGCGGCTCGGGCGCATCAGGCGCAGGCGGCAGGCCTTGGCCGTCTTCGTGGGTCACGATGTAAACAGGGCGGTGTTTCACTTCTTCGAAAATGCGCCCGATGTATTCGCCCAGCACGCCTGTAAACACCATTTGCATGCCAAAAAACAGCAGCAGCAGCACCACAATCGTGCTAATGCCAGAAACCTTGTGCCCCCAGTAAAAATACTCAAACACCACCCATGCACCGTGCAAAAACGCTGCCACTGCCGAGAGCAGCCCTGTAATGGAGATAAGGCGCAGTGGCCAGGTCGAAAAAGACGTGACCCCGTCAATTGCAAAATTCACCAGACTCAAGGCATCAAAATTCGAGCTGCCGCTATGGCGCTCTTGCGGCGTGTAGGGCAGTGCCACGGCGCGAAAGCCTGCCCAGGCGTACAAGCCCTTCATAAAGCGGTTGCGCTCGGGCAACTGGCGCAGTGCCAGCACCACTTTGCGGTCCATCAGGCGAAAGTCGCCCGCGTCCTCAGGCAGCGTAAAGCGCGCATTGCGATTGACTACGCGGTAAAACAAACTGCTGCCGAGCTTTTTCAGGGCGCTTTCATCGTCGCGGTTTTCGCGCACGGCATACACCACTTCAGCGCCGTTGTACCAGTGTTGCAGCATTTGCGGCACCAGTTCGGGCGAGTGTTGCAAGTCGGCATCCATCAGCAGCACGGCATCGCCATTGGCCATATCCAGCCCCGCCGTAAGAGCAGCTTCCTTGCCAAAATTGCGCGAGAAATGGATGGCTTGCACCCCGCTGAGTTGTTGGCACAAGCCGTGCAGCACCGTGGCAGTGGCATCGCTGCTGCCATCGTTAATCACAATAATCTCAAACGCATGCCCCGTTTGCTTGAGCATGGCGTGCAGCATGGGCAGCAACTGAGGCAAATTGCCCGCTTCGTTATAGGCAGGTACAACGCAGCTAATCGACTTGGCTAGGGCGGGGTGATGCACGGGGTTGTCCATGTTGGCGGGCTTTGTGTTTCAAAAAAAGGTTTGAAGGCGCGTAGCGTGTGCTGCTTGGGGCATCAGTTTAGTACACGCGCAGCATTTGCTGGCACAAAAGGATAAACCATATACCGATACGCCACCGCCTTTGGAAAACGCCAGCCACTGCGCTGCACCACGATTGAGGTGCCTTGCGCACTTTGGCCGTGCTGCTGCAACCACCGCTGTGCTTGCGCGTCGCAGCCATCGGCCATCAGGCTGATTTTGGGCGCAGAGCCATCATCGCCATCTGCCGCGCCTTGCGGGCACAGCAACACGCCACCTTGCGCCTGCCACAGCGGATGCGGGTCAAACAGCGCAGGATACGCATCGGGCAAGCCTGGCAGCACGCGCACGCTGGCATCGCCATAAAACGCAACCACCGCATTTTCTGCCCAATTGCCGCCCACCCATTGCAGCGGCACTTGCGGGTAATGCCTGCGCCACCAATGCACCACCGCTTGGCCCGCTTCGGCATCGGGGCGGTAGTATTTTTGCTGCCCGCGCAAAGCAGCCAGCGTTGCGCCTACAGGTGCAAGCACAGCCACCACTGCTAGCGACACCAGCCAAGCCCGCGCCACAGCGCCGCTAGCCGCCGCTTGCTGCTCTGCCGCATCGTTGCCCGACAAATTGCGCAACCACAGCAGCGAAAAAGCATAGCCAATCGGAATCGCCCAAGGCGTAGACAAATCCACCTTACCCGATAAGCCAAACAGCAGCGTAATAGCCCAAGGCATAAACGCCAGCCAAAACAGCACATCATCCCAGCCCTGCGGCATCCAGCTACGCAGCGCGCGCCTACCCCAGCCGCGCCAGCCCTGCTCTGTAGATAGCTTGCGCGTGCAAAACAGGCACACCACCCAGCCAATCAGCCAGTAATACAACGGCGCCAGCGCAAAATTGCGCAAATTGCGCCACTGCAAAGCACCCCCGCCCTGCTCTTGAGCGTAGTGCAGCGTCACAAAATCATGCTGCTTCATCCACGCCACATGCGGCAGCAGCGCCAGCGCAAACACAGCCAGCGCCACCCAAGGGCGCGGCGTAAGCAGCCAGCGCCGCCCCTGCGCACACAGCAGCGCAACCAAACCCAGCCCCAGCAAAAACACCCCGCTGTAATACTTTGCCAACATCGCTGCTGCCGCCACCAGCCCCAGCGCCACACTCCACCAAGCACCGCGCCAGCCACCGTGCCGCCAACTCTCAAGCAAACACACCGCCACCCACGGCCACAGCGAAAGCAACTGGCTATTGGCATTAAACTTTGCCGCCAGCGTCGTATACGGAAACGCCAGCAGCAGCAGCATAGCCGCAGCCGCCGCATAAGCCCCCAAATCCAGCCGCCGCGCCAGCCGCATCACACCCAGCAGCCCCACAGCCACATTCAGATAAGACAGCACAAAAAAAGACAGCGCCCCACGCGGCATCACACAAAACCACGCATGCGCCACCCATGCAAACAGCGGCGGATGCTTGTAAGTACCCCAAGGCAAAGTCTGCCCCCAGGCATAACTCTCCAGCATGTCAAAGTAACTATCCAGATTGGCACTCACCAGCCACTGCGCCAGCGCCCACAGCATGCAAGCAGCCACAACCAGCACCGCAGGCCTATCAGCCAGAAACAACCGCAGGCGGCAAAACGCCTTGCCCGCACCAGACCCAGCAGGTGGAAAAAACATAAAAACACACCAGAGAAAGAAAAAAAGAGTAAAGCCTGCCGATACGCCGGATTCTGTGACGCACGAGAAACCCCGTGCGCTAGCCGCCATTCATCTGGGCCGCGAGTCGCCCCACGGCTCGGTGCTGCCTACCCGCCAGCTAAGTGCGGAACCACACCAAAACTGGCCTACTTGGCATTGCTGCGCGCAGAGATTGCCCGTTTCACCCGCTACCTAAAGCGGCTCGTCTCTGTTGCTCTAATCCTCACCTTATACGCCTTGCGGCGCTTTCAGTGGGCAGCCGTTAGCTGCTGCGCTGTCCTGTGCAGTCCGGACGTTCCTCCAGTGCGCGGTTTCCCGCCATGCACCAGCGGCGGCCTGGCAGGCTTTACAAGCGCGTATTGTCGCTCAAACCAGCAACAAACCAGCAACAAACACCCAAACACCCCCAATAACCAAGCCCGCACGGCTCACCCACCCACCGCCACGCAACCCCCGCAGCAACATACAAAAACCCCAAAAAATAAAACAATTCACATCTTGATAAAATAAAACCCGCCACAACCCTTGTAAACAACACCCCCACCCAAGGAGCAGCAACCATGCCAAACCAAGTCCACACCGTAACCGATGCCACCTTCCACGCCGAAGCACTGCAAACGGCAGACACCGTCATGGTCGAATTCTGGGCCCCTTGGTGCGGCGCATGCAAAAACCTCGCCCCCGTACTTGAAGAACTCGCCGCCACCTACCAAGGCAAAATGCGCTTTCTTAAAATCAACGTCGAAGAAAACCCCGCCACCACAGCCACCTACGAAATACGCGGCCTACCCACCCTCATCGTCTTCAAAAACGGCCAACCCGCCGACAAACTCAGCGGCGCACGCCCCAAATCACCCTTGGCAGAACTCATCGACAAAAACCTCTAACCCACCGCGCCAGCAGCAACAGCGCAAAAACAACCCCAACCCCGCAGAAAAATCTGCCACAATCCATATAGACAAAACAACAACAGCGCTCCCGCCCTGCTTGCCGCCAGCCGCAAAGCGCCGCCAACAGAAACACACCCCAAACCCAACGCATACACCCTTTTCATAAAACCTTTTTTATAAACCCTTTTCACCCACCATCAACAAAGGAAACACACCATGAGCAACCTCGTAAAAACCGTATCTGACGACAGCTTCCAAGCCGACGTAGTGCAATCAGCCACCCCCGTACTCGTAGACTTCTGGGCACCATGGTGCGGCCCATGCAAAGCCATAGCCCCCATCCTCGAAGAACTCGCCAGCACCTACCAAGGCAAACTGCAAATCGCCAAAATCAGCGTAGACGACAACCAGGAAGTCCCAGCCAGCTTTGGCATCCGCAACATCCCCACCCTCATCCTGTTCAAAGACGGCAAACCCGTAGCCACCCTAAGCGGCGCACGCCCCAAAGCCCAACTGGCCGAATTCATCGACCAACACATCTAACCCTCCCCCCACGCACCAACCCCGCGCCACCTTTCACGCCGCCCCGCGCCGCGTGAAAGCAAAGCGCAACCTTCGCCCCCGCACTCCCCATCCCCCGCAAACCCTCCCCTCGCGCCATAGCAGCGCGCAACTTACGCGCACACCGCCCCAGTATCGTCATTCCCGCGCAGGCGGGAATCCAGGGCTGCGCTTCTTATTGCAATGGATTCCCGCCTGCGCGGGAATGACGGTAATAAACGGCAGGCTTGGTGCAAATATGACGGCAACAAGCGGCAAGCTTGGCGCAAAGATGACGCTAATCAATAGCAGACTTGGCACAAAAATAACGCTTACCAATGCCAAGCCTGCCCCAACCAAGCCATGCCAAACCGCCCAAGATGACAAAAAAAGACAAAAAACCAGCCCATAATTGCAACAAAAAAGGCGTGTGACATTTTTTGTCATCTACTACAAAACACCTATACCCGCCCCCGCGTGAACTATGTCACGCTTACTGCGGCATAAAGGCAAATAGGCAAAGCTGGCACGCTTTCTGCAACATAGCAGGTGTAGCAACAAAAGAAGTTACTACATTCAAGTCTGTTTCTTCAATGCTTCCCTTACTAGGAGATAAAAATGAAAGCATCCATGCAAAAAGGTTTCACCCTGATCGAACTGATGATTGTTGTTGCCATCATCGGTATTTTGGCAGCCATCGCCATCCCCATGTACTCTGACTACACATCACGCACCCGTGCTGCTGGCACCGTAGCTGAAATTGCTTCGCTGAAAACTGCCGTTGCCATGTGTGTTGCTGAAACTGGCAAAATTGCAGGCTGTACTCAAGCTACAAATGGTATTCCTGCAACAAGCTCTTTTACAGTAACTAAAAATACGACAGTAAGACCCGTTGTTACTGACGGTGTCATCACTGGCACAAGTGGTGCAACCAGTACGGCAGGCGTTAATTTGACTTTCATTCTGACTCCAACACAGGCAGCAGATGCAGCTAACATGACTTGGACTATGAGTGGCACTATCTGTGATAATGGCAAGCGTGGTCTGAAGCCTGGTGCAGGCGGTTG
>JAGONG010000020.1:25096-29301 GCA_017993135.1 Allobrachymonas sp. | reverse complement strand
ATTTCGCGCAGGGGCGCTTCAATCGCTTTGAATACCAGCTTGATGCCAGCGTCTTGGTCGTGGTTGTCGCCTTTGAGGTCGCCCACAGCAGCACGGGCACGCAGCAGAGCTACGCCGCCACCAGCCACAATGCCTTCTTGCACGGCAGCGCGGGTAGCGTGCAGTGCGTCTTCAACGCGGGCTTTTTTCTCTTTCATTTCTACTTCGGTAGCAGCGCCAACCTTGATTACGCCCACGCCGCCAGCCAGTTTGGCTACGCGCTCTTGCAGTTTTTCGCGGTCGTAGTCGCTGGTAGCTTCTTCGATTTGTACGCGCACTTGCTTGATGCGTGCCTGAATGTCATCGGCTTGGCCAGCGCCATCAATGATGGTGGTGTTTTCTTTGCCAATTTCGATGGTTTTGGCTTGACCCAAGTCAGACAGGGTAACCTTGTCGAGCGTCAGGCCGATTTCTTCGGCAATTACCTTGCCGCCTGTAAGCACAGCAATGTCTTCGAGCATGGCTTTGCGGCGGTCGCCAAAGCCAGGAGCTTTAACAGCAACCACTTTGAGCACGCCACGAATGGTATTGACTACCAAAGTAGCCAGTGCTTCGCCGTCTACGTCTTCTGCAATCACCAGCAAGGGGCGGCCAGCTTTGGCAACTTGCTCCAGTGTGGGCAGCAGCTCGCGGATGTTGCTGATTTTCTTGTCGCACAGCAGCACCAGCGGGTTTTCCAAAACAGCAGATTGCTTTTCAGGCTGGTTGATGAAGTAGGGCGACAGGTAGCCACGGTCAAACTGCATACCTTCAACCACGTCGAGTTCGTTTTGCAGGCTTTTGCCGTCTTCTACAGTGATTACGCCTTCTTTGCCCACTTTGTCCATTGCGTCGGCAATGATTTGGCCGATGCTGGTGTCAGAGTTGGCAGAAATAGAGCCAACTTGCGCGATTTCTTTGGATGTGGTGGTGGGCTTGGAAGCGGCTTTGAGCTGCTCAATCAGTGCAGCTACGGCTTTGTCGATACCGCGCTTCAAATCCATGGGGTTCATGCCAGAAGTTACGTACTTCATGCCTTCGCGCACGATGGCTTGAGCCAGCACGGTAGCTGTGGTGGTGCCGTCGCCAGCGTTGTCAGAGGTTTTGGAAGCAACTTCCTTAACCATCTGTGCGCCCATGTTCATGAGCTTGTCTTTGAGCTCGATTTCTTTGGCTACAGATACGCCGTCTTTGGTAACGGTAGGAGCGCCGAAAGAACGGTCGAGCACCACATTGCGGCCTTTAGGACCCAGTGTGGTTTTTACTGCGTTGGCCAGAATGTTTACACCTTCAACCATGCGGGCGCGTGCATCTGCGCCAAAAACTACTTCTTTTGCTGCCATTTGTAGATATCTCCAGATAAATTACTTAAAACAATACGTGCAAAACAATTGCGCGTATAAATTATTTTTCAACGATAGCAAACAGGTCTTCTTCTTTCATCACCAGCAGCTCTTCGCCATCAACCTTCACGGGCTGGCCGCCGTATCTGCCAAACAGAACGCGGTCGCCAACTTTCACAGTCAGGGGAACCAGCTTGCCTTCTTCGCTGGTGCGGCCTGGACCTACAGCCAGCACTTCACCTTGATCGGGCTTTTCTGCGGCATTGTCTGGAATGTAAATACCAGAGGCGGTTTTGGTTTCATTTTCCAGACGCTTGACGATAACGCGGTCTGCGAGAGGACGCAATTTCATGAGAGAACTCCTTGCAATACAAAGATAGTGGGTAGCAAAAATGGGCTGTAAATCAACACATTGGCAGCAACTGATGCTGCAATGGCTGCTTGGCAACCCGTGTCCGTTCAAGGCAATACAAAAAATGCTTTGCAAGCGGCGCTTGTTAGCACTCTACCTTGATGAGTGCTAATGATAAGGGGCTTTGTTGAAAATTCAAGAGGCCAGTTACAAGATTACTGCTAACTTATTTAAAAAAATTTTGGCAGCCCGCTTGTTTTTTAAGAAAATTACGCCTGCGCTGGTTTTTTCGCCTTTTGCCCCCATTTGCAAAAACAGTGCCATTACAAAACACATTTCAAACACATTTCCAAACACGTTACCGAAACAATTTCCTAAACGCGAAGTGCCCTTGGAGATGGTTTAAACCACCTATCATGTAGCGTTTTCTGCCCTTGAGCGCACACGCTACAGGCACAATACGGCTTTTGCCCACCCGCCGCGTTTGGGCGCACCTTATTTAAATGGATTGACTAAGCCCATGACCCCTGCCGACCTTCTTGCCCAATTTGGCCCACGCGAATCCATGGAATATGACGTGGTAATCGTTGGCGCGGGCCCAGCGGGGCTGGCGGCAGCCATCCGTATCAAACAGCTTGATGCCCAGCTTTCTGTGGTGGTGCTTGAAAAAGGCGCTGAGGTTGGCGCACACACCCTATCGGGCGCAGTGATGGATACACGCGCCTTAAGCGAGCTTTTCCCAGACTGGCAAGAGCGCGGCGCACCCATTACGCAGCCCGTTACCAGCGAAGAAGTGCTGTTTCTGTCTGAAAAATCTGCCCTGCCCACGCCCAAGCTGCTGCTGCCCGATTGCCTGCGCAACCACGGCGGCTACGTTATCAGCCTGGGCGCAGTGTGCAAATGGCTGGCGCAGCAAGCCGAGGCGCTGGGCGTGGATGTGTACCCGGGCTTTGTAGCTGATGAGGTGCTGTTTGATGCACAAAACCGCGTGCGCGGCATTGCTACTGGCAATATGGGCTTGAGCAAAGATGGGCAGCCGAGCAGCGACTTTCAACTCGGCATGGAGCTGCTTGGCAAATACACCCTGTTTGCCGAAGGCGCGCGCGGCCACTTGGGCAAGCAGCTCATAGCGCACTACCAGCTCGATGCCCAGTGCGACCCCAGCTCTTGGGCAATCGGCATTAAAGAACTCTGGGAAATCCCCGCCGAACAAGCCCGCCCTGGGCATGTGGTACACACCGCAGGCTGGCCAATTGCTGATAACACGCTAGGCGGCGGCTTTTTGTACCACCTTGAAGGCAACCAAGTCACACTCGGCTACGTTTTGGGCTTGAACTACGAAAACCCGTGGATGAGCCCATTTGAAGAAATGCAACGCTGGAAGCTGCACCCCGCCATTCGCAAGCACCTGCAAGGCGGCAAGCGCATCGGCTACGGCGCACGCGCTATCAACAACGGCGGCCTGCAATCCATGCCCCAACTGGTCTTTGCTGGCGGCGCACTCATCGGCTGCGAAGCTGGCATGATGAACGCCTCACGCATCAAAGGCAGCCACAGCGCCATCAAATCTGGCACGCTGGCAGCCCAAGCCGCTGTAGAAGCACTGCAAACAGGCCGCAGCCATGACGAGCTGCAAGCCTACCCGCAAGCCTTTGCCACAAGCTGGCTACACCGCGAATTGCAGCGCAGCAAAAACTTCAAACTCTGGTACAAATACGGCCCACTGGTCGGCACGCTCATGACAGGCTTTGAACAATGGCTGCTACCCAAACTGGGCATCAACAGCCCGCCCTGGACGCTGCACAACCGCACGCCCGACCACGCCTGCCTAAAAACCGCCCAACAATGCCAACCCATTGCCTACCCTAAACCCGACGGCGTAATAACCTTTGACAAACTTTCTTCCGTCTTTTTAAGCAACACCCACCACGAAGAAAACCAACCTGCCCACCTCACCCTGAAAAATGCCAGCGTGCCCGTGCAAACCAACCTGCCACTCTATGCAGGCGCAGAATGCCGCTACTGCCCCGCTGGTGTATACGAATTTGTAGCCGCTGCCGACGGCGGCCAGCGCCTGCAAATCAACGCACAAAACTGCGTACACTGCAAAACCTGCGACATCAAAGACCCCACGCAAAACATCGTCTGGACAGCCCCCCAAGGCGGCGGCGGGCCCAACTACGGCACGATGTAAACAAGCAGCGCAAACACATCTGCACCGCCCTGCCCTGCTTTTTGCCACACCCGCAGCCTACACCCCTGCAATCTGTTTTCAATTTACTTTCAACCTGTTTTAAAACCACACCCACAATGGAACCCAAAATGCCAGTCCATATCGACCCCGACACCTACCTCGCCCCCGAAAAAGACGACAACTACCCCATCGAGCGCATCCGCAAAGCGTGGGACGCGGCCTACGCCGACCTTGAAAACGCCCTGCGCGAAGCAGGCGCACAAGGCCAACTGTGCATGGTCTGCGGCTTGAGCCGCTC
>JAGONG010000020.1:16525-24996 GCA_017993135.1 Allobrachymonas sp. | reverse complement strand
AAGGTGCAAAAGGTGCGCAAAAGTCGCAAAAAAGCACCAAGCCAATTCCCCTCTATGAAGGGGAATTGTTCGGGCTTGCACGTGCAATACGAGTGCAAAGCACGTGCTATCGCTCCCACGCCCAAATTGCCCAATGCGTCATGTCTGATGTCTGTGCAGAACCTATCCCCCACACCATCATTCCCATGCAAACCTCCCCCACTCCGTCATTCCCGTGTTGAGCCTAGCCCCCCGCTTCGTCATTCCCGCGCAGGCGGTAATCTATGTCTTGGTTTAAAAGCCGCACTGGATTCCCGCCTGCGCGGGAATGACGGTAACAAGCGGCAGTTTAGTAGGGTGGGTGACTTGTCACCCACGCGGATGCTGGAAGCTGCGCAACAAGTCACACCCTTGTATCCTTCCCCTTGCAAGCAAAGGCAGCACAAACCCCGCATAAACCACCATCAATAACCCAAGCCCACCCAAAATCAGCCAAACCCCAGCAACCAGCCCCCATGCGGGTTGCAGAGCATAAATGCCCTGCAGGGCGCATAAACACTGGTTGCCGCGTTTTTATGCTTTTGACTGCTTTTTGGGCATTTCCCCCACTGCGCTAATGCGTTCTTTGCACCCTCACCGCGTGGGTGAACAAGTCACCCACCCTACTTGGCTATTCCCCCCACACCATCATTCCCATGTTGAGCCTAGCCCCGCTTCGTCATTCCCGCGCAGGCGGGAATCCATGCCTTTGATGGTGCGCTGCTGTGGATTCCCGCCTGCGCGGGAATGACGGTAACAGGCGGCAGGCTTTGCGCGGGAATGACGGTAACAGGCGGCAGGCTTTGCGCGGGAATGACGGTAACAGGCGGCAGGCTCGGCGCAAGAATGACAGGGTAAAGGCGCTACTGCCAGTGCAACGGGTAAACACCGTCTTAACCGCAAGAATCAAGCCCATTTTTTTGTATTTTTTGCGACTTCTGCGTAGTTTTTGCGCCCTCTGCGTTCTGCCCCCGTACCCGCCCCCGCATTCCCTGCCCCGCAGCTTATGCCAGCCGCGCTTTGTGGCGTGCGAGTTGCTGTTGCACTTGGGTGGGTGCTGTGCCGCCCAGGGTGTTGCGGGCGTTGAGTGAGGCTTGCAGGGTGAGTGCTTGCTCGAAAACGTCTGCCTCAATGGCGGGGTTGTAGCTTTGCAGGGTGGCAAGGGGCAGTTCGCCCAAGTCCAGCCCTTGTTGTTGTGCGGTTTTTACGGCGTGGGCTACGACTTCGTGTGCGTCGCGGAAGGGCAGGCCTTTTTTAACCAGATAGTCTGCCAAATCGGTGGCGGTGGCGTAGCCTTTGCTGGCGGCGGTTTGCATGGCTGCTGCATTGACGGTGATGCCGCCTTCTTTTTGCCCCGTTTGCGGGTTGGTTTGCCCGCCTACCATTTCGGCAAAGATGCGCAGGGTGTCGCGCACGGTATCGACCGTGTCAAACAGTGGCTCTTTGTCTTCTTGGTTGTCTTTGTTGTAGGCTAGTGGCTGGCCTTTCATGAGGGTGATTAGCCCCATCAAATGTCCCACTACGCGGCCTGTTTTGCCGCGTGCAAGCTCGGGCACGTCGGGGTTTTTCTTTTGCGGCATGATGCTGCTGCCTGTGGTGAAGCGGTCGGCAATGCGGATGAAGGCAAAGTTCTGGCTCATCCAGATGATGAGTTCTTCAGACAGGCGGCTGATGTGGACCATGATGAGGCTGGCGGCGGCGGCAAATTCGATGGCAAAGTCGCGGTCGCTTACGGCATCCAGGCTGTTTTGGCAAACGCAGGCTGCGCCTTGCGCATCAACCATGCCCAGCGTGCGGGCGACAAGCTCGCGGTCTAGCGGGTAGGTGGTGCCAGCCAGTGCGGCGCTGCCCAGTGGCAACTGATTGACGCGGCGGCGCACATCGGCCAAGCGCTGCTCGTCGCGGGCGAACATTTCTACATAGGCCAGCAGGTGGTGGGCAAAGCTTACAGGTTGCGCTACTTGCAGGTGGGTAAAGCCAGGCATGATGGTGCTGGTGTGCTGCTCGGCTACTGCAACCAGTGCGCTTTGCAGGCTGCGTAGCAGCTCGGTGATGAGGTCGATTTCGCCGCGCAGCCACAGGCGGATGTCAGTCGCTACCTGGTCGTTGCGGCTGCGGCCTGTGTGCAGGCGCTTGCCTGCATCGCCTATGAGCTGGGTAAGGCGGGCTTCGATGTTGAGGTGTACGTCTTCGAGTTCGAGTTTCCACTCAAAGGCACCGCTTTCGATTTCTTGCCCGATTTGTGCAAGGCCTTGCGCTATGGCCTGCCCGTCTTCGGCACTGATGATGCCTTGTTGCTGCAGCATGTGGGCGTGTGCGAGAGAGCCTTGTATGTCGGCCTGCCAGAGGCGTTTATCGAAAAATACACTGGCGGTGTAGCGCTGGACGAGCTCGCTCATGGGCTCGGCAAAGAGGGCTGACCAGGCTTGTTTTTTGTTTTCAAGGGGGTTGTGTGCGGGTGTGGACATGGCTTGTATATGAGATAGGGTTGCAATAGGGCTTATTGTCTGCGAAATGGGGGCTGGGTTTTGCGCCAATGCGGGGGCAGGACGCAGAGAGCGCAAAAGATGCGCAGAGTGCGCAAAAAACACCTGAAAAGATGCTTGTACTTGTGCTGCGCTAGGTCTTTTAAACGGGCGCTTTAAGCGATTTGCTTCAGCAAGTGCTTTAGCAAGTGTTTTGGCTCCAGTTTGCAAGCGTGCGCTGATTTATTCTATAGAGAAGCTATAGCAAAGAAAGTATTGCAACAAGAATCGCTGCACTGGATTCCCGCCTGCGCGGGAATGACGGGCGACTGTGTTTTTTATGCGAAATAGAAATAAATCAGCGCCCCCTCATCCTCTGCGCCCTGTGCGTTATTTCTCTGCGTACTCTGCGTTCGGCTTTTTGCACGCACGCCTAGCCATCTGGCTTGGGTTTGTTTTTGTTGCGGTGGGCGCGGGGGTGGGTGGCATCGTACACCTTGGCGAGATGTTGGAAGTCTAGCCGTGTATAGACTTGGGTGGTGCTGATGTTGGCGTGGCCGAGCAGCTCTTGCACGCCGCGCAAGTCGCCGCTGCTTTGCAGCAGGTGGCTGGCAAATGAGTGGCGCAGCATGTGCGGGTGTACGGGCACGCTCAGGCCTGCTTGCTGGCTGCGAAGGCGCAGTTTTTGCCAGATGGCTTGTGCCGTAAGCCGCGTGCCGTTGCGCCCAAGCAGCAGCGCGGGGGTGCGTTGTGCTTGTGGCAAGGCGGTGCGTGCGGCGAGCCATTGGCGGGTGGCGGTGACTGCGGCTGCGCCTAGGGGGACGCTACGGCGTTTGCTGCCTTTGCCTAAAACGTGGGCTTGGGCATCGTCAAGGTCGAGCCAGCTTTGCGCTTGCGGGCTGGGGTGCGCGTCAAGGCTGATGAGTTCGCCTACGCGCAGGCCGCTGCCGTAGAGCAGCTCTACCATGCATTGGTCGCGCAGTTCTTGCCAGTGTGCGTCACTTTGGGCGCGGGTGGGTTTGCTGGCTGTGCTGTGGCTTGCGTTGCTGCTAGTGGTGCTGGTTGCTGCTGTGCTGGCGCGGTAGTCTGCGAGTTGCATGGCGGCATCTACTGGCAGGGCTTTGGGCAGGGGTTTGGCGGCTTTGGGGGCGCGTACGCCTTCAACAGGGTTGTGTTGCATGTGCCGCGCCATGACCAGCCAGCGGTAAAACCCCCGCCAGCCTGAGAGGATGAGCGCAATACCACGCGGGCTGCGCCCCTGTGCGTGCATGGCGGCTGCCCAGTGGCGGATGTGGGCGGTTTGAATGCCTGTAAGGGGCAGTTGCGCTTGTGCGGCGTAGGTTTGCAGCTTGTGCAGGTCTTCGCTGTAGAGTGCTACGGTGCGCGCGGCTAGCCGTTTGCTGTAGGCCGTGTGTTGCAGGTAGGCTTGCACCAGCGGGTCTTGCGCGCCGCCAATGTGAGGCAGCGCTGCAGGAGGTTCGCTTGGCAACGGCTGCATCGCTGATTCGCTTTTTGTTAATCTGCAGCGGCTGGCGCTATGGTTAAGCGCGAGAGGGCTGCGCTGGCCATTTTGCCGATGTGCTCAAGGTAGTCGGTGGCCATATCGTCTTGGTAGCGGTTGGCATCGGGTGATGCGAGCACCAGCAGGCCAAAGGCGGGTGATTGTGGTTTGGTGGCATCGCGCAGGGGGATGAGTGCCAGTGATGCGGCCAGCAGTGGCTCATCTAGCCAGCGCACGGCTTCTACGCCAACGTGCATGCCGCAGTAGGGTGTGGTGAGCGAGGAGGCAAAGCTTTTGGTGTCGCTATTTACGCCTTGGGCAAAGTCGCACGCGGCGTAGGCTGCATCTACGCCCCACACGCGGATGGCGGCTTGCGGCACCATGAATTGCTCGCAAATGGTGGTGCAGATGCGTGCGGGCAGTGCAGCCGCGTTGTGCTCAAGCGACAAGTTGGTGACCCAGTGCAGCAGCCTGTTGGTGGTGACGCTGTTTTCGCTGCCGTGGCGAATCATGTCTATCAGGCGCTGCTCAAGCACTTTGATTTTTTCGCGCAACATTTCGGCCTGACGCTCGTGCAGGCTGACTACGCGCTGGCCGTGGGCGCTGCCCAGATGCAGGTCGGTGAGTAGCTCGGGGTTGCGCTGGAAGAAGCCCTGATTTTGCATCAGGTACTCGGCTATGTCGCGCTCGGTAAGTGGGGCTAGGTCGTTAGGGTGCATGGAGAGCTCGTTTGGGCAAGTTGGTATCAGGAATTTGCAAAAGGTATGCTGGGCAGCGCGGGCAGTGGCTCGGGGAGCTTTATCTGGCCTTGGAACACGGTGGTTGCAGAGCCCGTCATAAGTACAGGCGCATTATCGCCCGCCCAGCCGATATGCAGCGTGCCGCCTAGCGCATCGACTTGCACCTTGTGCGCCAGCAGACCTTGGCTGATGCCCGCCACCACTGCCGCGCACGCGCCCGTGCCGCAAGCCAGCGTTTCGCCCACGCCACGCTCGTACACGCGCAGGCGTATGTGCTGGGGGGTGATGATTTGCATAAAGCCCACATTCACGCTGGAGGGGAAGTTTGCCAGCGCCTGTATGGCTGCGCCTAGTTCTGCTACAGGGGCGGTGGCGGTGTCTGCTACGCACAGTACAACATGCGGGTTGCCCATAGATACGGCTACTACGGGGGTGGGCTGCGGCGCAGTTGCGGCAACGGGCTGCGTGCCTTGTGCGCCTTGTGCGCCTTGCGCGCCCTGTGCGCCTTGTGCGCGGGGTAGCAGCGGCAGCAAGGTATACAGCGTGGCTTGGCCTTGGCGGTGTTGCGCCAGTCCATCAGGCTCAAATGGCAGGGCGGGCGCATCAAACACGGGCGCACCCATATCAACGGTGACTTGCCCGTCTGGCTGGGCGTGCAGGGTGATGATGCCGCGTTGCACTTGCACGCGGATAGAGGTTTTGGTGGTGAGCCCCTGCTCAAGCACAAAGCGCACAAAGCAGCGTGCGCCATTGCCGCAGTGCTCAACCATGCCGCCATCGGCGTTGTGGATGACGTAGGAAAAATCCACATCGGGCGAGGTGGCTGGGCGCACCGACAAAATCTGGTCTGCGCCCACGCCAAAGCGCCTGTTGGCAATGAAACGGTATTGTTCGCGCGAGAGGTTCAACGGGGTGCGGGTTTCGTCCAGCACCACAAAGTCGTTGCCTGCGCCTTGCATTTTGGTAAAGGGAATAAGCATGGGCAAATTATGGCTTATGCGTAAGCGCTTGTTCGGGTTTGTAGGTGTGCGGTTGCAGCAATGCAATACAGCGCGGTGGCAGATTGGCGAAGGGCAGTTTGGCGGTGCGGGGCATGTGCCTGCGTTTGTTTTGAGGCAATGCCCCAATCATGGCGCTGCCAAGGTGAGAGGCAAAAAACGCAGGCTTTGATTGTGGCGGCTACTTTGCTACGCAAATCTTATGCCTTTGCCTTCGCCTTTAAAACCAAGCAAAAATAGCCAAAAGCGTTGCATATGCTGCAAGCAGTATTCATGCGGGTTTCAAGCCATTTTCCTTCTGTAGCCCGCATAAACACTGGTTACTACCTTTATCAACCAAATCCAGCCCGTTGGCAACAAGCAGCAGCGCCCTGCATATGGCATAAGCCCGCTTGGGCACCAAGGGCAGTTTGCGCCTTGATGCACCAAGCGGGCATGGTCACTGCAATGACTGCAATGACACTGCTATGGGCGCTGATTTATTTTGCGCCAGGCACTTGCCCTTCTACGCCTTTAACGTAGAAGTTGATGCCGTGCAAGAATTTCTCATCGGCAACTTGCCCTGCGGGCAGCACTTCTTTGCCCGTGTTATCGGCAATGGGGCCGCGCCAGATGGCAAAGCTGCCGTCTTTCAGGCCAGCTCTTACCTTGTCGATTTGCGCTTTGGTTTCGGCAGGCACGTCAGCCGAGAAAGAAGTCAGGTCGATGGCGCTTTCTTTCACGCCCCACCATGAATGCTGGCTTTGCCATTTGCCATCAAGCACGTCGTGCGCCACTTTGCTGTAGTAAGGCTGCCAGTTGATAACGACTGATGCCATGTGCGATTTCGGGCCATAGCTGGTCATGTCCGAGTTCCAGCCAAAGCCGCGTTTGCCCATTTTTTCGGCAGTTTGCAGCACAGCGGTGGAGTTGGTGTTTTGGAACAATACGTCTGCGCCACCGTTAATCAGTGCAGTAGCCGCTTCGGTTTCTTTGGGTGGGTCAAACCACTGGTTTACCCAAACCACTTTGGTTTTAATGGCTGGGTTGCTGCTTTGTGCGCCCAGCGTAAAGCTGTTGATGTTGCGCAGCACCTCAGGAATTGGCACGGAAGCGACTATGCCCAGCGTGTTGTTTTTGGTCATTTTGCCTGCCACTACGCCAGCCATGTATGCGCCTTCGTAGGTGCGCACATCGTAAGTGGCCATGTTGTCGCTGCGTTTGTAGCCTGTGGCGTGCTCGAACTTGATGTTGGGGAATTCTTTGGCCACTTTCATCATCGGCTCCATGTAGCCAAAGCTGGTGCCAATAATCAGACCGTTGCCTTGCGTGGCCAAGTCGCGCACTACGCGCTCGGCATCTGCGCCTTCGGGCACTTTGTCCACAATGCTGGTTTGGATTTTGTCGCCAAACTCGGCTTCGAGCGCCTTACGTGCGGTGTCGTGCGAGAAGGTCCAGCCTGCATCACCCACCGAGTCGATATAAACAAACGCGATTTTCAACGGCTCTTTGCCTGCGGCACTGGCTGCTGCTGAAGCGCTAGAAGCTGCTTCGCTGGCTGCGGCTGCGGGCGGTTTGGACTCGGGCGAGCAAGCAGCCAGCGCCAGTGTGGCTGCAATGGCTGCTGGTATAGCCAGTGCGCTGCGCCAAGGGCTTTGTTTGGCAGTATTCATGGTGGTTGTTCCTTTTGGGTAGTGGGTTAAAACAGTACAGAAAACAGCTTGAAGAAACAGCTTGGGAAAACAAGCTACAAAAAACTCAACTTTGCGGGTAAAACGGCTTGCCCAGTGCGCTGGGCTTATTCAAGCGTATCCAGGCAGGATTGCGCGAAATCAGCGCCAGCACCACAATAATCGTTACATACGGCAGCATGGTAAGCATCTGGCTGGGCACTTGCACGCCACGGCTTTGCAGCCAAAATTGCAGCATCGTCACCCCGCCAAAAAGCCACGCGCCCAAGAGCACGCGCAAAGGCCGCCAGGTGGCAAATGATGTAAGCGCCAGCGCAATCCAGCCCTTGCCTGCCACCATGCCTTCAACCCATTGCGGCGTATACACCAAAGACAAGTACGCGCCTGCTAACCCGCACAGCGCACCGCCAGCCACCATTGCGCCCAACCTGATACCGCGCACGTTGTAGCCCAGCGCATGTGCCGACTGCGGCGCTTCGCCCACGCTACGCAAAATCAAACCCGCGCGGCTGCGGTACAAAAACCAGACCAGAAAAACCGCCACAGCCATACCCACATACACCACGGGGTGCTGCATAAACAAAGCCTGCCCAAGCAGGGGAATATCGCTGAGCAGCGGCACGGCAAAATGCTCTTGCGCGGGCAAGCTCGCCTGCGTGTAAGGCGTGCCCATAAAGGCCGACAAGCCCGCACCAAATAGCGACAGCGCCAGCCCTGCGGCGTACTGGTTGGCATTGAGCCAAATCACCAGCACCCCCAGCAAGCCCGCCAGCACCGCGCCCGCTGCCATACCTGCTGCAAAGCCCAGCCAGCCATTGCCCGTGTGTACGCCCACGGCAAAGCCCGCCAGCGCCGCGCATAGCATCAACCCTTCTGCGCCCAGATTGATTACACCGCTTTTCTCATTAATCAGCAAACCCAGCGCAGCCAGCGCCAGCACCGTGCCCGAGCTGAAAACCGAAGCGAGCAACATCGCTAATTGATTCATGCCTGCTGCTCCTGCACGTTTGCTGCGGGTAAAGAATTTGACTCGTCTGGCGCGGCAGATATGCTGCGGCGCTGCCACTGGTAAGCAATCA
>JAGONG010000020.1:3868-16425 GCA_017993135.1 Allobrachymonas sp. | reverse complement strand
CCCACCAGCCAGCCCAGCACCTGTTCGGCCACATACACCAGCATCAGGCTCACCAAAATCTCGCTGGCATGAAAGCGGTCACGCAGCCAGGCTGCAATACCCGCCCACGCCATGCCGCCAGCCATGCCTGCCAGCAAAATAGGCAGCACAATCCAGCGGCCCGTATCGGCATCGGCTGTAAGCGCCACGCTGCCAGCCGCAATCGCCCCCGCAATAAATTGCCCCTCGGCACCAATGTTCCAGACGTTGGAGCGAAAGCACAGCGCCAGCCCCAAACCAATCAACAACAAGGGCGTAGCCTTGAGCAGCAACTCACCCCATGCGTAGCCGCTTTTAATTGGCTCCCAGAAAAACACCTGCAAACCTTGCCACGGGTCTTTGCCCAAAGCAACAAACAGCAGCATCGCCAGCAACACGGTTAAAAAAAGCGCCAGCAGCGGCGAAGCAAAACGCCAAAAGCGCGAAGGTTGTGTGCGTTGCACCCATTGCCAGCGGGACATCAGGCTCCACCTTTCTGTAATGTTTCGACGGGTACTTGGTCTTGGGTTTGCGCAGCATCGCCATCTTCCCACAGCCCGCTCATCCACAGCCCAATGCGCTCAACCGTAGCCTGCTGCACGGGCAACCCTGGCGAGAGCCGCCCGCGCGAGAGCACCTGCAAGCGGTCGCTCAAGGCAAACAGCTCATCAAGCTCTTCGCTAATCACCAAAATGGCGCAGCCCGCTTCGCGCAAAGCCAAAATTTCGCGGTGGATTTGCGCGGCAGCGCCCACGTCCACCCCCCAAGTTGGCTGCGACAAAATCAGCACCTTGGGATTGGCCCCAATCTCGCGCCCAACAATAAACTTTTGCAAATTGCCGCCCGAGAGCGACTGCGCTGGCGCATCAGCACCTCGCGCTTTTACCCCCAGCTTTTGTATGACAGCGTTCGCCTGCTCACGCAATGCAGCCATATTTATCCAGCCACAACGGCTGACAGATTCAGTGCGCGTTAGCAGCATGTTATGCATCAAGCCCAGCTCAGGCACAGCGCCACGCCCCAAACGCTCCTCAGGCACGAAATGCAGCCCTACCGCACGCCGCTGCGCTGGGTTGGCGCGGCCAATTGGCTGCCCCTGCAAGGTCAGCATATCGGCTTTGGCGCGGCAGTCTTCGCCCGAGAGCACTTGCAGCAATTCGCGCTGCCCGTTGCCCGATACGCCTGCCAGCCCCAGCACCTCGCCCGCGCGCAGTTGCAGGCGCAGGTCGTGCAAATCCACGCCAAATGGCTCGGTTGCAGGCAATGTCAAGCCATGCAGCTCCAGCACCACATCGCCCGCCTGCTGGTTGTGTGCGGGCAGTGCAGGCGGCTCATCACCAATCATCATGCGGCTTAGCGAGGCGTTGCTTTCTTGCTGCGGCTCACACATGCCAGTAACCCGCCCGGCACGCATTACCGTGCAGTGGTGGCACAGCGTGCGAATTTCGTGCAGCTTGTGGCTGATATACAAAATGCTGCAACCCTCGCTGCTGAGCTGGCGCAAAACACCAAACAGGCTTTGCACCGCCTGCGGCGTAAGCACCGAGGTAGGCTCATCCAAAATCAGCAAACGCGGGTTGGAAAGCAAGGCGCGGATGATTTCCACCCGTTGCATTTCACCCACACTCAAAGTGTGTACGGCGCGTTGCGGGTCAATCGGCATGCCGTAGGCCTGCGCCTTTTGCCGAATCATTTCGGCAACTTCGGCCAAAGAGTAACGGCGCTCAAGCCCCAGCCAAACGTTTTGCGCCACGGTAAGCGTATCAAACAGGCTGAAATGCTGAAACACCATGGCAATGCCCAAGGCACGCGCCTGCTGCGGGTTGGCCAAATGCACTGGCTTGCCATCTACCAATATCTGGCCGCTATCGGGCTGCTGCATGCCGTAGATGATTTTCATCAACGTAGACTTGCCCGCGCCGTTTTCGCCCAGCACGGCATGAATCTCGCCAGGCTGCACCGTTAAATTAACCGCGTTATTGGCCACCACGCCAGGGTAGGCTTTGGTGATGTGCAAAAGTTGCAGGCGGGCAGGCTGGTTGGCTGGCATGTGAGCTGGAGGGGGTTGCGACAAAAAGATGCGGCTGGTGCTACCAGCGCATCAGGCATCGTGCTTGCAAAAAACGGTAAGCCCGTATTTTGCTTGAAAAAACAAGGCTTAAGCGCCTAAGTTGCAGCAAGTTCAAACAGGCAGTGCAATTTTCGGCGGCTATTTCATCTATTTGCAACAAGTCTTGCCGCAAAACGCCACGGCAAAACAGCATTTCTTCGCCTGACTGGCGGGCTTACCCATCAAAGGCTTATAAAAAAAGCCACCTTTTACAGTGGCTTGACCGCAAGCGGCGCAAAAGCAGCGTTTGGTGCGGTATTTGGCAGATAGGCTGCCAAGCACCCGCTTTTGCTTAGCCCTGATGGGGGCGCTTGCCGGGGTTTTTCTTGCTGCGGGTGTGCGAGCCGCGCTCCAGGCTGTTGCGCTGGCCTGCGCCCAGTTTGGGCTTGGCTGCGCCTGGCAGGGGTTTGGTGAATTTGCGATCGGCTTCGGTAACGATTTTGTTGCCCATGGTGGCTCCTGATATGGTGGCAGTATAGGTAAAGGATAGAAAACCGCATATATTAACGCACGCAGCCGCTTTTTGTGCAATTCATTGCAAATCGCTTTGCAACTTCGTTTTTTATTTCGAGGTACGACTTGTGTTTGGCAACTGCTTTTGGCTGCGCGTGCCGTTAGATGCAATTTCTGGCTGCTGGTTTTTTCAATCCAGCCCCAGCATCAACTGCAAGTTTTGCACCGCTGCCCCGCTTGCGCCTTTGCCCAGGTTATCTAGCCGCGCTACGGCTACAGCCTGCTTTTGTGCGGGGTTGCCAAACACGCGCACTTCCAGCGCGTTGGTGTTGTTGAGCGCCACTGCGTCAAGGGTATTGTCGGCAGTAGGCGGCAGCACGCTTACGCTGGCACTGCCCGCGTAATACGCTTGGTAAATCTCCTGCAAACGCGCTATGTCGGGCTGGGTTGGCAGCAAGTCCAGATGCAAGGGCAACTGCACCAGCATGCCTTGTGCAAAGTTGCCCACGCTGGGTGTAAACACGGGCTGGCGCTGCATGCGGCTGTAATGCATGATTTCTGGAATGTGCTTGTGCGCCAAGCCCAAGGCATACAGGAAATACGGTGGCGCTTCGCCGCGCTCGTAGGCTTCAATCATTTGCCTGCCGCCGCCCGAGTAGCCGCTGACAGCAGGCAGCGTGACTGGGTGGTTGGCAGGCAACACACCTGCCTCAACCAGCGGGCGCAGCAGGGCTATAGCGCCCGTGGCGTAGCAGCCGGGGTTGGCTACGCGTTGCGCGCTGCGAATGGCTTGCGCTTGGCCTGCGCTTAACTCGGCAAACCCATACACCCAGCCTTCTTGCACGCGGTGCGCGGTAGAGGCATCAATGATGCGGGGCTGCTGTGCGGCTGGTATGGCATCAATCAACGCCACCGATTCGCGTGCGGCATCGTCGTGCAGGCACAAAATCACTACATCGACTTGCGCCATCAAACTCTGCTTGGCTTGCGGGTCTTTGCGCAAGGCGGGGTCAATGCTTACCACTTCCACAGCGGGCATATTTGCCAGTCGCTCGCGTATTTGCAAGCCAGTGGTGCCAGCTTCGCCATCAATAAATACTTTATGCGCAGACATTGAAATGCTCTCCTAAAACAAAAAACAGGCTACAGGATAGCGCAAGCAAATCCATTAAGAAATTACAGGCATCGCAAAAAAAGCGTTCTGAACTGGCGGCTTGACATGATACATTTGGGGCAAATTTGACAAACCGCTTTTTTTTGCATCTGCAACAAGAAAACAAAAGCACTTTGCGAACCTTTTGTTTGGGCGTTTGCTTGAGTTTTTTGGAGCTTTTATTTAACTGTTGATTTAACCGTTTTCCAACTGTTTTTTAACTGTTTATTTCATTCCCATAGACCTCACCCAGAGAGAAATCACATGAAAATTCATGAGTACCAAGGCAAGGAAATTTTGCGTCAGTTTGGCGTGCCAGTACCCCGTGGCATTGCTGCATTTACCGTACAAGAAGCCGTTGAAGCAGCCCAAAAGCTGGGTGGCTCGGTCTGGGTGGTTAAGGCGCAAATCCACGCAGGCGGCCGCGGCAAGGGCGGCGGCGTAAAAGTGGCCAAGTCCATTGATGAAGTCAAGCAGCTTGCTGGCGAAATTTTGGGGATGCAGCTCATCACCCACCAAACTGGCCCAGAAGGGCAAAAAGTGCGCCGCCTTTACATTGAAGAAGGTGCAGACATTCAAAAAGAGTACTACGTCTCGGTCGTAACCGACCGCGCCACGCAAAAAGTGGTGCTGATGGCTTCGAGCGAAGGCGGCATGGATATTGAAGAAGTTGCCGCGCACTCGCCCGAGAAAATCGTCAAGGTTTTTGTAGACCCAGCCGCTGGTCTGAGCAACGCGCAAGCACGCGAGCTGGCCGAAGGCATTGGTATGCCTGTGCCGTCACTGGCGCAAGCGATGGATGTATTCCAAAAGCTCTACCAGTGCTATGTGGAAACAGACGCTTCGCTGGTTGAAATCAACCCGCTAAACCGCGATACCGACGGCAACATCGTGGCGCTTGATGCCAAGTTCAACTTCGATGCCAACGCCCTGTTCCGCCACCCCGAAATCACCGCTTACCGCGATTTGGATGAAGAAGACCCAGCCGAAATCGAAGCCAGCAAGTTTGATTTGGCTTACATCAGTCTGGACGGCAACATTGGCTGCCTGGTAAATGGCGCGGGGCTGGCCATGTCTACCATGGACACCATCAAGCTCTACGGCGGCGAGCCAGCCAACTTCCTGGACGTAGGCGGCGGCGCTACCACCGAGAAGGTAACTGAAGCCTTCAAAATCATGCTCAAAAACCGCAATGTGCAGGCCATTTTGGTCAACATTTTCGGCGGCATCATGAAGTGCGACACCATTGCCGAAGGCGTAGTAGCCGCCTCCAAAGCTGTCGGCTTGACCGTGCCGCTGGTGGTGCGTATGAAGGGCACCAACGAAGAAGCTGGCCGCAAAATTCTGGCCGAAAGCGGTTTGCCCATTATTTCTGCCAACACCATGGCCGAAGCTGCCGAGAAAGTTGTAGCCGCCGTAAATGCAGCTCCCGCCAAGGCAGAAGCTGGCTCTTGCTGCCCTCCCACAACACCCGCTTGCTGCCCCAATGTGGCAGAGTCTGGCGCCAAGCCCCAGCCCAAGGCAGACTGCCAACAGTCGCCCGTGCCTGCTTGCTGCGCTGGCGCAGCCAAAAACGAGCCCAAGCCAGAGCCTAAATCTACCGATTGCGGCTGCTCTGACAAGGGCAGCAACTGCAAAAACCAGGCTGGCAAAAGCGAGGCTGACAAGGCTGAGTCTTGCAAAAACGAACCCTGCAAGAGCGAACCTTGCAAAAAAAGCCCATGCGAAAGCAAAGCATGCAGCACAGACAACGGGCAAGCCTGCAAGCCCTGCGCTATGGGCAAATGGATTTTGCTCGCAGCCATTGCAGCTGGCGCTGTTCTCATGGCCAAGTCCTGTGGCGGTAACGCGCCCCAGAAACAATCCTCACGCCCAGCGGTGCAAACCGTTGCTTGAGCGCCCTAGCAGCCCTACCCTCTTTTAAGCCCCCAATCTGGAGTCTTTTCCATGAGCATTTTGATTGACAAAAACACCAAAGTCATCACCCAAGGTATTACTGGCAAAACTGGCCAATTCCACACCCGCATGTGCCGCGATTACGCCAACGGCAAAGCCTGCTTTGTAGCGGGCGTAAACCCCAAAAAGGCAGGCGAGGACTTTGAAGGCATTCCGATTTATGCCAACGTTACCGAAGCGGCACAAGCCACAGGCGCAACCGTTTCTGTTATTTATGTGCCGCCCGCTGGCGCTGCTGCTGCCATCTGGGAAGCCGTAGAAGCCGACTTGGACTTGGCTGTGTGCATTACCGAAGGCATTCCTGTGCGCGACATGCTCGAAGTGCGCAACCGCATGAAAGCCAAAGTTGCCGCTGGCGGCAAAGAAACCCTGCTGCTGGGGCCCAACTGCCCTGGGCTGATTACGCCTGATGAAATCAAAATCGGTATCATGCCTGGTCACATCCACCGCAAAGGCCGCATCGGTGTAGTGAGCCGCTCTGGCACACTCACCTACGAAGCTGTAGCGCAACTCACCGAAATCGGTCTGGGACAATCCAGCGCCGTAGGCATTGGCGGCGACCCCATCAATGGCTTAAAGCACATTGATGTCATGCGCATGTTCAACGACGACCCCGATACCGATGCCGTCATCATGATTGGCGAAATCGGCGGCCCCGATGAAGCCGAAGCCGCCTTGTGGTGCAAAGAGCACATGAAAAAACCCATCGTGGGCTTTATTGCTGGCGTTACCGCACCTGCGGGCAAACGCATGGGGCACGCAGGCGCATTGATTTCTGGCGGCGCAGACACTGCCGAAGCCAAGCTCGAAATCATGGAAGCCTGCGGCTTTACCGTAACCCGCAACCCGTCTGAAATGGGGCGCTTGCTCAAAGGTTTGCTGTAAATATGCCCCATTGATTGCCGCTTGCAACGCTTGGGCTTGCTTTGCAATTCAATTGCTTATGTAACGCATAGCTGCCTGCGGTTAATCGGGCGCAAAGCCACCTCAATTTGGCATGTAGTGCCTATTGAGGTGGCTTTTTTATTTTCAAAACTTTACCGCTGGTTTGTAGCTTAACGCTGTGTATTGCTGCGCCATGCCAAGCATAGGTTGCGGCGTACCGTGCAACAGCGCAAACAAAACAGCACCAGCACAAGGCCTTATACACAAGCATGTAACCAAAGTAAGCAATAATCTGTTTCCCGTCCCACCAAGGGCTATTTATCAACTTAAAACGGAGCTTTTTATATGCGCGAAATATTCCATTTTGATTCCATGCTGACACCGAAAATAATCACTTTCGTTTACTGGCTTATTCTTTTTATGGTCGTTGTTTCAGGCTTGGAGTGGCTTTCTCTTACGGATTCAATGTGATGCGAATCATGTACGGGCTGTTTGGAATCGTTGCTGGCGGCGTATTTGCCAGAATATGGTGCGAATTGATGATTGTGTTGTTTAAAATCCATGAAAATATCAAAAAACTAGCTGACAACAGCTAATACCCCCAGCATAAAACATCGGGCCATTTACAAAGCCCGCACAGATACAACCAGCATGTAATTTTATTTAAATGCTGGTTTTCTTATGTGTTTTCAGTTCAAAAGAAAACAAAACCCAAAATCAAACCCAAAACCAAACCTTCCCCCAACCTTCTATTTGCAAGCGCCAAACTACGCCCGCTTTTCTGCACGCACAACGCAGCCCAAGCAGCAGCAGACTAAACATAAAACACTTGCCACTTGGCTTGTATCGCGCTGTAATCTGCATCAAAATAAAACCCTATCCGCTGCGCAATACGCTTTTGCCCATAGGCTGCCTCATAATCAGCTTCAACCCCTGTAACACCCAGCGCCGCCCTCAAGCCGCTTTGTTTTTTCATCTGCTCAAGTGCCATTGACCCCCAAGCCCTCCTCCAGCTTTAGCCTGCGCCGCTGGTGGCGCAATTTGCCCGTGCATCGCCAAGACCGCGTAGCCAGCTTTGGCCCGCTTGCTGCTGTATTGCTGTTTGTCATGGCGGTTATTGCGGCCATTGCTTACCTGCGCATACAAGAAAGCAGCAGCAGCTTGCAAGCCTTGCAACGCGATGGCGAAGATGCCCGCCAGCACCTCAATATGCGCCTTGACGAGCGCCAAAATCTGTTGCAGCGCATGGCGCGCCAACTGGCCTTGCAGGGCATCAATAACGCAAAATTTGCCACCGTTGCCAACACCATCGCCAGCGACGCGCCCGAGCTCAGCGACATTAGCTGGCTTGATGCGCAAGGGGTGCTGACCGATAGCCGCGATACCTTGGGCCTGCCCGACCCCAATTTGCCCGACGTAGGCAAACCCCTTGTTCAGCCCGAAGCACTGGCTTTGCGCCAAACCGCGCTACGCCTGCGCCAGCCTGCTTATGCGCTGCTACCGCGCAGCCAAGAAGGTGTGCCCTTGCTCGGCATCATGGCACCTGCCTACTACAAAGGCCAGCATGTAGGCATGCTCTACGCCCGCTATACGCTTGAAACGCTGCTGCACCGCAGCGTGCCGCAAGAGGTATATGCACGCTATGCCGTTTCTTTGCTTGACAGCAAAAGCCGCACCATCAGCGGGCGCACTGCCACAGAAAACCATCCAAACGCCGCACGCTGGCGGCTTGACTGGCTTCGCCCAGGCGAGCAAACCTACACCGTTGCGCTAGCCACACACAACAATGCGCTTTTCTTGCGCCTGCAAACCTACCCCACCAGCACGGGCAACACCAGCCGCGTGCTGCTCTGGATGGTGCTTGCCCTAAGCTCGCTAACAGGCTGGATGCTGCTTGCCAACTGGCGGCACTTGCGCAGCCGCCAACGCGCCCAGCAAGTTCTGCTGGCAGAAACCAGCTTTCGCCGCGCCATGGAAAACTCGCTCATCACAGGCATGCGCGCGCTAGACCTGCACAGCCGTATCACCCACGTAAACGCTGCCTTTTGCAGCATGACGGGCTGGAGCGAAGACGAGCTAGTAGGCCAAACACCGCCCTTTAGCTTTTGGCACAAAGACGACTACGAGCGCAACACACAAGCACTCGCGCGCACACTGGGGCAACAAATCTCGCGAGGCGGCCATGAGCTGCGCGTCCTGTGCAAAGACGGCAGCATGTTTGATGCACGCATGTACATCTCGCCACTCATAGGCGCTGACGGGCAGCACAGCGGCTGGATGTCATCCATGACCGACATCACCGAGCCCAACCGCATCCAACGCCAACTGCGCGCCTCGCACGAACGCTTCGTGCGCGTGCTCGACGCCATTGACACCGCTGTATCCGTAGCCCCCCTGGGCGCACAAGAACTCCTCTTTGCCAACCGCAACTACCGCCTCTGGTTTGGCGAAGACAACGCCCACGCCCACGTGCAAATGGTGGCGCGCGCTGGCAGCGTTCCCCAAGAAGAAACAGAGCAAAACACAACACAAACCGCCCCCGCCAGCGGCAACAAATACAGCAGCAATGCCGAAATTTTGCTCCCCCAAACCGACAACCAGCCCCCACGCTGGGTAGAGGTGCGCGCCCGCTACCTTGAATGGACCGACGGCCGCCTGGCGCAAATGGTCATGGCTACCGACATCAGCGCGCGCCGCCATGCCCAAGAAATAAGCACCCGCCACGAGCAACGCGCCCAAGCCGCCAGCAGACTTGTCACCATGGGCGAAATGGCCTCCAGCGTAGCGCACGAACTCAACCAGCCCCTTACCGCCATCCACAACTACTGCAGCGGCATGCGCGACCGCATCGCCAACGGCAGCATGCAGCCCCACGACCTGCTCGAAATACTTGAAAAAACCGCCCGCCAAGCGCACCGTGCAGGCCAAATCATCCAGCGCATACGCGACTTTGTAAAACGCAGCGCCCCCACCTACAGCTTGTCTGATGTCAATGTCATGGTAGCTGACGCAATCGAACTTGCCGACATCGAAATGCGCCGCCGCAACGTTCGCCTCAGCCACCAAATCGAAACCCCTCTGCCCCTGATACAGGCTGACCGCATCCTGATTGAGCAAGTACTCGTCAATCTCATGAAAAACGCAGCCGAAGCCATAGACAACGCCCACATGCCCCCCGAACGGCGCGAAGTACACCTGCAAGTCAAGCGCGGCCAGCAAGCCAGCAGCCAGACCATTGAATTCATCCTCTGCGACCGCGGCGCGGGCTTGAGCGAAGCCGCCCTAAGCCACTTGTTTGAAGCCTTCTTCAGCACCAAAACCGAAGGGCTAGGCATAGGGCTTAACCTGTGCCGCAGCATCGTTGAATCACACCACGGGCGGCTACGCGCAGAGAACCTCTACAATGAAGACGGCACAGACATTTGCGGCTGCTGCTTTAGCTTTTGGCTACCCGTACACGCCGCCTGAAGCGGCAACACCGCCTCACCCGTTTCTTTTCTCACCAAAAAAAATCACCATGAGCCTGATAAACGATAAATGCACCATCTACGTTGTTGATGACGATGAAGCCGTGCGCGACTCCCTGCAATGGCTGCTTGAAGGCAAAGGCTGGCACGTGCGCACCTTTGACTCGGCCGAGAGCTTTCTCAAACACTTCGACCCCAGCGAAGTTGCCTGCCTGTTTGTTGATATCCGCATGGGCGGCATGACTGGCCTGGAGCTGCAAGACCGCCTCATCGAACGCAAATCCCCCCTGCCCATCGTCTTCATCACAGGCCACGGCGACGTAGCCATGGCCGTAGAGACCATGAAAAAAGGCGCATTCGACTTCATCCAAAAACCCTTCCAGGAAAGCGACCTGGTGCCACTCGTGGAAAAAATGCAAGACCGCGCCACCGCCGCTTTTGCCAACTACAAACAAGCCAGCACCCGAGAAAACCTCCTCTCCAAACTCACCAGCCGCGAAAGCCAAGTCCTTGAGCGCATCGTTGCAGGCCGCCTCAACAAACAAATTGCCGATGACTTAAACATCAGCATCAAAACCGTTGAAGCCCACCGCGCCAACATCATGGAAAAATTCAGCGCCAACACCGTTGCCGACTTGCTCAAAGTCGTGCTGGGCAACAACCCCAGCCGCACCTGAAACACAGCGGGGTTTTACAATACAGCACCAAGCGGCACATGCGCAGCAGCCAACACCCTCGGCCTTGCGCACCGCCAACGCTGCCAACAATGCCATTGCTGCCATTGCCGCCACCATTCACAATCCCCCTTACCCAACCATCATGACCGCACAAAACATCGACGGCAAAGCACTTGCCCAACAAACCCGAGCCGCAGTAACCCAGCGCACCAACGCACTCAAAGCCCAAGGCATCACCCCGGGGCTAGCCGTCATCTTGGTAGGCGAAGACCCCGCCAGCGCCGTCTATGTTCGCAACAAAGTCAAAGCCTGCCAAGAATGCGGCATGCACTCCACGCTTGAAAAATACGAAGCCAGCATGAGCGAAGCCGACTTGCTCGCGCGCGTAGCCGCACTCAATGCCGATACCAGCATCCACGGCATACTCGTGCAACTGCCCTTGCCCGCCCACATTGATGCACAAAAAGTCATCGAAGCCATCAGCCCCGCCAAAGACGTAGACGGCTTTCACGTTGCCAGCGCAGGCGCACTCATGACAGGCTTGCCAGGCTTTTGGCCCTGCACGCCCTACGGCTGCATGAAAATGCTCGAAAGCATCAATTACAACGTACGCGGCAAACACGCCGTAGTCATCGGCCGCAGCAACATCGTAGGCAAACCCATGGCCATGATGCTGCTGGCAAGCGATGCCACCGTCACCATCTGCCACAGCCGCACAGCCAACCTCAAAGAGCACACCCTGCAAGCCGACATCATCGTCGCAGCCGTAGGCAAACCCAACGTCCTCACCGCCGACATGGTAAAACCTGGCGCAGTCGTTATCGACGTAGGCATGAACCACAACGAAGCAGGCAAACTGTGCGGCGATGTGGACTACGACAACGTCAGACAAGTCGCCAGCCACATCACCCCCGTGCCAGGCGGCGTAGGCCCCATGACCATTGCCATGCTGCTCGTCAATACCGTGCAAGCTGCCGAAACAAGCCGCCCGCACAACTAACGCTGCACCGCGCCACTGCCCACAAAGCAAGGCAAAAGCACAAGACAAAACCATTGCAGCGCACGCCATGAACCAGCTCGACCAAGCACTGCAACTCGCACAACAAGCCACAGCCTACTGCCGCCCCAACCCGCGCGTAGGCTGCGTCATCGTCTCTGCCCAAGGCGCAGTCATTGGGCGCGGCCAAACCCAAGCCCGCGGGCAAGCGCACGCCGAAATCATGGCACTGCGCGATGCCGCCGCGCGCGGTGCAGACGTAGCAGCCAGCACGGTTTACGTCACACTAGAACCCTGCTCCCACCACGGCCGCACCCCGCCCTGCTGCGACGCACTCATAGCCGCCCGCGTGGCGCGCGTCATCATTGCCCAAATCGACCCCAACCCCCTCGTAGCAGGCCAAGGCATAGCACGGCTACGCGCCGCAGGCATTGCCGTAGAAATAGCCACAGAAACAGCCGACGCTACCACCGCCCACGCTGCCCGCCAGCTCAACATCGGCTTTTTCCAGCGCATGCAACACGGCACACCGTGGGTGCGCTTAAAAACCGCCTCCTCGCTAGACGGCACCAGCGCCCTGCACAACGGCCAAAGCCAATGGATAACAGGCAGCGCCGCCCGCGCTGACGTGCAGCATTGGCGCGCGCGCGCCTGCGCCATACTCACAGGCAGCGGCACCGTGCTGCACGACGACCCCCTGCTCAACGTGCGCCTGCCCCATTTCGCGCAACAGCAACTACCCCAACCCCTGCTCGCCATTGTCGACAGCCAGCTACGCACCCCGCCCAGCGCCCGCCTCTTTAGCGTGCCGCAGCGCCAAGTGCTGATTTACACCGTAGCC
>JAGONG010000020.1:0-3768 GCA_017993135.1 Allobrachymonas sp. | reverse complement strand
TAAGTGCGCAGCTCGTAGCCCTAAGCGAAGCCAACGCCCGCCGCTTGGGCGAAATCCGCACCGCCATGCAAGAGCAAATGGCACAACTGCAACAAAGCAACACCGCCAAGCTCGAAGAAATGCGCCAAACCGTGGATGAAAAACTCCAGTCCACCCTGCAAACGCGCCTCACCGAGAGCTTCAAGCAAGTTGCCGAACGGCTCGAAATGGTGCACAAAGGGCTGGGCGAAATGCAAACCTTGGCGCAAGGCGTGGGCGACTTAAAGCACCTGCTCACCAACGTAAAAGTGCGCGGCATGTTTGGCGAAGCCCAGCTCGGCGCACTGCTTGAGCAAGTATTTGCCCCCGACCAATACGGCACGCAAGTGCAGGTACACCCAGGCAGCCGCCACGCCGTAGATTTTGCCCTGCGCCTGCCTGGCAAAAGCGAAGACGGCACACCGCTATGGCTACCCATTGATGCCAAATTCCCCAATGAAGACTACGAGCGCCTGCTCGAAGCCCAGCAACGCGCCAACCCCGAAGCCGCCGAGCAAGCCGCCCGCCAGCTTGAAGCCCGCATCCGCCTTGAAGCCAAAGCAATAGCCGAACGCTACATTGCCCCACCGCACACCACCGACTTTGCCATCCTCTTTCTGCCCACTGAAGGGCTCTACGCCGAAGTCCTGCGCCGCCCTGGGTTGATGGAAAGCCTGCAACGCGACCACCGCATCACACTCGCTGGCCCCACCACCTTGCTAGTCATGCTCAACGCCATGCAAATGGGATTTAAAACACTGGCGCTGGAAAAGCGCAGCAGCGAAGTCTGGCAAGTGCTGGGCGCAGTCAAAACCGAGTTTGGCAAATTTGGCAATACGCTCGCCAAAGCCCGCAAACAAACCCAAACCGTACTCAACACACTGGAACACGCCGACACCCGCACCCGCGCCATGCAACGCGCCCTGCGCGGCGCTGAAGCACTGCCTGAGGAGCAAGCACAGCAACTGCTGGAATTGGAGTTGGCGCTAAACGATGGCATGGCTACTGCCGATGCCAACAACGAAGACGAATAAAGCGCGAAACTGGCATGCGAACTTTGCGTGCGAAATCAACATACGAAATCGTCATGCCCAACCAGCGCGCAAAATCGGCACAAAAACCGCCCTGTAAAACCACCCGCGCACCTCTTTACAAGCACATTTGTTACCCAAACTGCGCCTGCCAAATGGATATGGCTTTGCCAAAAACAGCTTTTTCGTGCTTTTGCCACACACTGCTGCTTTATGCTGCCAGCAGGGGTGCTTCATGCATAATCAAGCTGTAAACTGCTTACCTTCAAAGGAGTATTCTTGCCATGAAAAAACACCTCGCCGCCACAGCCTTGATTTGCCTGCTTCCCAGCGCATTTGCACAAACCCTCTACAAATGTGGCAACAGCCACCAACAAACACCGTGCGACGCCAGCGGCAAAGGCGCCATCGTAGTAACTCCCGCCTCTGGCAAAGCTGCTGTGGCAAAACCTGCCGCATCAGGTGCAGCAGAAAAAGCGCCTGTTCAAAATTCGCCAATAGCAAACAAAAAACCAGCCCCGCAAGCAGCAAGCAAAAAATTGGCAGACAACAAAAATGCACCCTCTGTCGATGGTCTCATCTGCAACAATGGCATATGCGAGCCAGAGTTTCCACCTGCTCCTTACCCACAGAAAATGAAATAAACCCTTAAAGCGCCTCAAGCAAGGCGCTTTTTTTACACGCCAGCTTGATACGCACCCTGTTTGGCGATGCATGCAAGACAGGGTGCGTTGCTTTGTCTGTGCTTTTAAGTTCAGGCAATTTTTTATCAGCAAGCTGCTCTTGTGCCTATTTCTGCTAGTTTGCTCGCTGCTGCTCCTCAATACCGTGGCGCTTGGTTCACTCCAGCCGCCGCACCAGCTCCATCGCCTCTTCCACACGCTCTACGGCGTGGATGGTGAGGCCTTCAAACTCTTTCCCTGCCTTTTTAGGTGCATTCGCTTTGGGCACTATGGCCGTGCTGAAACCCAGTTTGGCAGCTTCTTTCAGGCGCTCTTGCCCGCGTGGTGCGGGGCGTATTTCGCCTGCCAAGCCCACTTCGCCATAAGCAAAAAAGCCCTTGGGCAGGGCTTTGCCGCGCAGGCTGCTGGTAATGGCCAGCAGCACGGCCAAGTCTGCGGCTGGCTCGCTGATGCGCACGCCACCCACGGCATTGACAAACACGTCTTGGTCGCCCGTAGCTACGCCGCCGTGGCGGTGCAGCACGGCTAGCAGCATGGCTAGGCGGTCGCGCTCGAGCCCCACGCTCAAGCGGCGCGGGCTGCTGCCACCGCTATCGACCAAGGCTTGTATTTCAACCAGCAGCGGGCGGCTGCCTTCGAGTGTGACCAGCACGCAACTTCCTGGCACGGGGTCGCTATGCGTGCTTAGAAAGATGGCGCTGGGGTTGCTTACGCCTTTCAAGCCTTTTTCAGTCATGGCAAATACGCCAATTTCATTGACTGCGCCAAAGCGGTTTTTAAAGGCGCGTATCAGGCGGTAGGCGCTGTGGGTGTCGCCCTCAAAGTAGAGCACGGTATCGACAATGTGCTCCAGCACACGGGGGCCTGCCAGTTGGCCGTCTTTGGTAACGTGGCCTACCAGCACTACTGCGGTGCCGCTGGCTTTGGCAAAACGCGTTAAGTGGGCGGCGCACTCACGCACCTGTGCCACGCTGCCAGGGGCGCTGGTGAGCGCGTCGCTGTAAACGGTTTGAATCGAGTCGATTACGGCTACTTGCGGCTGCTCGGCTTGCAAGGTAGACAAGATTTTTTCAAGCTGTATCTCTGCCAGCACGCGCACTTGCGAGCCTTCCAGCCCCAGTCTGCGTGAGCGCAGCGCCACTTGGCTGGCACTTTCTTCGCCCGTTACGTACAGGGTGTGCAGCCCTTGCAGTTGCAGCGCATCAAGGGCTTGCAGCAGCAGGGTAGATTTGCCAATGCCAGGGTCGCCACCAATGAGCACCACGCCACCTTCTACCACGCCGCCGCCGAGCACGCGGTCAAGCTCCTGAATGCTGGTGGGGGTGCGGGCGATGTCTTCGGCCTTGATGTTGGCTAAAGTAGCCACATCAGCGGCACCCGCCAGCGCCTGAGGGCTGCTACTGAGGCGATTTTTGCCGCCGCTTGTGCTGGCAGCAGCGGTTTCTTCCAGACTGTTCCACGCGTTGCAAGATGGGCATTTGCCGAGCCAGCGCGGGCTGGTTGCACCGCAGGCGTTGCAGGTGTAGTGTGATTTTGATGAGGCCATGCGGGTGATTTTAGGTGGTGTTGCGGCTAAGGCTGCACATACCGAGCACAAAGGGGCAGAAGAAATAGCAGATTATTTGAAAAGGCAGGCAAGCTGTGTTTATGCGGGTTGCAGGGCATAAATGGCTTAGAAGGCGCATGGGGGCTGGTTGTTTGGTTTTTAGTTTGTTTTGGCTTTGGCGGATGGATACGGGAAAAGGGCGCAGAGAGCGCAAAAGCTAGGCAGAAGTCGCAGAAGGAGTAGCGAATTATTTAAAAATACCTTCAACCAGTGTTTATGCGGGTTGCAGGGCATAAATGGCTTGGAAGGCGCATGGGATATGGTTGTCGGGGTTTTGACTTGACTTGGCTGGAGCTGGGGCAATGCTGATTTCGCCCAGTTAGGTATAAAAACGCAATCACCCGCCATCCTCGCGCCGAGCCAGAAACCTGCCATTGCCGCGCTGCGTCTGCCCCTGTATGCAATGCCCGTGGCTTATGCGCGGTGCTGC
>JAGONG010000019.1:17971-29573 GCA_017993135.1 Allobrachymonas sp. | reverse complement strand
GCCTCGCTGCTAGACGACTCTTCTGCCGCCATAGCCACCCAAAACGGCCTGTATGTGCCACAAGACTACGACCGCAAATTTCGCGGCTGGGTCTCCGTGCGCTTGGCACTGGCCTCATCGCTCAATGTGCCAGCCGTGCGCACCATCGGCATGGTAGGCGTAAACCGCTTTGCCGCACAACTGCAAAAAATGGGCATCGCCCTGCCCCACACGGGCGACTTTTACGGCCACAGCCTGGCTCTTGGCAGCCCCGAAATGAGCCTTTTGCAACTCGCCAACGCCTACCGCACACTGGCCAATGCAGGCCAATTCAGCCCCGTGCGCATGACCCTGCCCGAGCCTGCCAACCCCGCAAGCGCCACAGGCACAACAAGCCCCACCGCCCCAAAAACTGCCGCAAAAGCCACAGCCACAACACAAACCACAGCGCCCCCCGCCACAGCCCCCAAACAAGTGCTTGATGCCCGCGCCAGCTACATCATCGGCCACATCCTGTCAGACAACAACGCCCGCATCGCCACCTTTGGCAACAACAGCATCTTGCACACCCGCTTTTGGAGCGCCGTCAAAACCGGCACCAGCAAAGACATGCGCGACAACTGGGCCATCGGCTACAGCCAGCACTACACCGTAGCCGTCTGGGTAGGCAACGCCCGCGGCCAAGCCATGTGGGACGTAAGCGGCACCAGCGGCGCAGCCCCCGTCTGGGCAGCCATCATGCAGCACCTGCACAGCAGCACCCCCAGCCAGCCGCCCACGCCACCCGCAGGCATGGTGCAAACCACCGTGCAATTTGCCAGCCCAAACACAAACAATAGCTCAAAAACCGCCCCCCGCGCAGGCATCATCAGCAGCCTTGTCGCCAACGAACCCTCTCGCAAAGAATGGTTTATCAGTGGCACCGAACAAACCCAGTTCCTGCCCCCAGATAGCCAAAACAGCCGCACCAACAGCGCCCATGCTCACATCCAGACCCCGACCAACGGCACCATCGTTGCCATAGACCCCGACATCCCACCCAAACACCAGCGCCTGCTACTACGCACCGACCAGCCCCGCGTTCGCTGGCAAATCAACGGCAAACCCGCAGGCAGCGGCAGCAGCGTCTACTGGATGCCCTGGCCTGGCAAACACCAAATCTCCCTGCACAACCTAAGCGGCAAAACGCTCGACACCATCCAAATCGAAGTACGCGGAGCTGGCGTAAAAGATGCAGCTGCCGTCAATGCCTCCACCGTAAAACAAGGCAAACGCAGCACAAGCAAAACACAGCGCAAAAAGCCTGATTGAAATCCCTGAACACGCACTTACTTGCGTCATTCCCGCGAAGGCGGGAATGACGGCATTTAAGGTAGTTGGGCTTTGCGTAGTCATGTCTGTGCGCAGCTCTCTTGCCCTTGCTCTTACGCCTGGGCGCGCTGCCAGCGCCCATCCAGCAGCACCTCACAGGGCTGAAAACGGGCTTTGTAGTGCATTTTTGCGCTCTGCGCTATCCAGTACCCCAAATAAACGTGCTCCAGCCCCAGCGCACGGGCGTGGCTGATTTACCAGAGCACAGCGTATGTGCCGTAAGCGCTAGCAGCATCGTCGGCATAAAAGGTGTAAACCGCCGATAGCGCCGTAGGCAGGCAATCTGTTACGGCAACCATTTTCAGCCTGCCCTCTTGGCGGAACTCAAACAGTGCTGTACGGCCTATGTTTGTCAATAAATCGCCAATTCGGCTTTCAGGGAAAGATGTTCTCGTGCTTCGGCAGTGGCGTTAAGGAGGTTTCGCTTTTGGTTTTCGGTGAATGTGAGGCTTCCGTAGTGGTCAATGGCCTCGTGTAAGAGGGCTTCCCTGAGGTCTGATAAGTTCTTATGGCTGGAACTTGCAAGGTGGGCTTCGCGGGTCGGGGCGATGAATCCTCCTTTGAATCCAACGAGGTATTCTGGGACAGGGTTTCCATGCAAATCTCCTACAGTTACGCACTCATGAAAATTCAGGTGTGAAATACCAAGATAGGCGAGTTTGAACTTGGAAACTTCAAGCTCGCCTTCGTCTTTTGTAACTGGCATTTTAAATTTCTAACTCTTTAAGCACTTCTAATGCTTAATCTACGGCAATAATCGTTTCAAAACAGGGCTGCTTACGGCATCAGCAGGCACAACCACTTGCGAGCGTGCCTGCTGCGGCGGCAAATAGCTGCAATCGTAGGCTTCGGTGGTGTAGAGCTGCAAATGGTGCTGGCTGGTGCGCTGGGCTTGGCGGGTGTTGTCCATGCTGGTGATGGTAGCTTAATGCGGCTTTTTCGTTGCTTTTGCTGCTGGTTTTTGGCTGGTGCAGCATAGAGCTTGCTGCAAAATCGCTTTATTCCTGTTTTTTAGATTTTTTGCAATATGAACACCACCCTCACCTCTTGGAGCGATGCCATTGGCGCTGAAAAGCAGCAGCCTTATTTTGTGGCTCTGTGGCAGCGCATCAAACAAGCAAGGCAGGCTGGATTAACCATTTACCCACCAGCCGATGAGGTTTTTAGCGCCTTTGGCCTGACTGATTTTGCACAAGTTAAGGTGGTGATTTTGGGGCAAGACCCCTACCACGGCGCGGGGCAGGCGCACGGGCTGGCGTTTTCGGTCAAGCCAGAGGTTGCCATACCGCCTTCGCTACGCAATATTTACCGCGAGTTAGCCAGCGACGTGCCAGGCTTTGTCGTGCCACAGCACGGCTTTTTGCAGCACTGGGCAGCGCAAGGCGTGCTTTTGCTCAATGTCGTGCTTACCGTGCAAGAGAACCAAGCCAACTCACACGCCAACTGGGGCTGGGAACACTTTACCGACCGCGTGGTAGCTCAACTCAACCAGCACCGCAACGGCTTGGTATTTATGCTGTGGGGCAGCTACGCCCAAAAAAAAGGCGCCATGATTGACCGCCAGCGCCACTTGGTACTGCAAGCGCCACACCCCTCGCCCCTGTCAGCACACCGTGGTTTTTTTGGCTGCAAACATTTTTCGCAGGCCAATGCGTATTTGCAGCAGCAAGGGCTTGGCGCTATTGACTGGCAGGTTTAAGGAAACACTGCTTTATTCTTCAGATAAGAGAGCTTGCACAAAAGCCGTCATTCCCGCGCAGGCGGGAATCCACTTCAGCGTTTCTTATCCGATAAGGCTGCTTGGCGCAATGCTTGGGCGGCAGCAACTCAAGTCTTAACCCAGCCTTTTAGCCATCTTCTCAACCCAGCAACGCACCCCACATGGCATCATCAAACCACCATCGCATAGCAGGCGCATGCTGGGTACGCGCAATTGACTCTAAAAAAACATCCCGAGAAACTGGCGCAGCTCCTAAACTTGCCAAATGTGCCGTTTGCTGCTGGCAATCAATCATCTCTACCCCGTGCGCCTTGCACAGGCTTACCAGCGCCGCCAAAGCGATTTTGCTGGCATTGCTCTGGCGGCTAAACATGCTCTCGCCAAACACGGCTCGCCCCAAGGCTACGCAATACAGGCCACCCACCATCTCGCCATTTACCCATGTTTCAACGCTATGCGCCAAGCCACGCTGGTGCAGCTCGCAGTAGGCGCTAACCATGTCCGCAGTTATCCATGTGCCGCTTTGCCCCGCACGCGGCGCGGCGCACTGCTGCATCACTGCTTCAAATGCCGTATCCACACGAATGCAGGCTTGAGGCTGGCGGCTAAACTGGCGCAAAGTCTTGCGCAGCGAAGGGTGCAGGCGAAATTGCTCGGGGCGTAGCACCATGCGCGGATTGGTGCTCCACCACAGCACGGGTTCTGCGCGGCTATACCACGGGAAAATACCCGCTGCATACGCGCGCTGCAAGGTGTCAGCATCAAGCACATCACCCGCAGCCAGCAAGCCCGGGTAAGGCGTGCCCTCGCCCAAAGCCTGCTCATGCGCTGGAAAGCCCTCGCCCGCCCGCAACCATGCGATTGACAGCGCGTTATCGTTCATCACTCACATTCCTGTTCATCTGTGCTGCAAGCCAACAATTCGCCAGCCCCTTGCAAGACCAAAGCACAGCACCCACAACACAGCCGCTTTGGGTAAAGTGCAAACAAATGCCCCATCTGCAAAAACTCGGCGGATAATGCCACATTCTCTTTTACTCTCTGATTGCACCCATGACTGCACCCCGCACCCCCACTCAACGCCGTTTTGCACCAAGCCGTTTTGCAGCCGCGTTTTCTGCACACATCAAAGCCACACTGCCCGCCTTGCTGCTACTTGTTGCATCAGCCAGCGGCACACAGGCATATGCTCAAGCTGCACTGGTTGGCGCAGACTACCGCAAGGTTGATGCCCTCATCAGCGCCAACAACCACACGGCAGCCGCACAAGCGGCAGACAGCTATCTGGCCACCAACCCGCGCGACCCGCAAATGCGAATTTTAAAAAGCCGCATTTTGGTAGCACAGAGCAAAAAAGCCGAAGCACGCACCCTGCTAGAAACCCTCACGCAAGAGTACCCCGAAATTGCCGAACCCTACAACAATCTGGCCGTACTCTATGCCGAAGAAGGCCAGATTGAACTGGCACGCGCCGCCCTAGAAAACGCCTTGCGCATCAACCCCAACTACGCCACTGCCCTGCACAATCTGGGCGATATTTACCAGCGCATGGCTCGCAACAGCTACAGCAAAGCGCTGGCATTGCAGCCCAACAACGCGCAACTGCAAAACAAGGTCAAACTGCTGAAATAAACCCGCTTGGGGCAAGCAACGTAGCAGAGGCGCTTGCAGTAATGCGGGGGCAGGACGCAGAGAACGCAAAAACTACGCAAAAGTCGCAAAAATCACAGAAAACAACTCGCCTCAATGAAGGAGTCCGACGTTGGCGGGTGGTGGAGTAGCCCCGTCGGCGCGTTGTGACGGGGCAATGGTTACGAAAGCAAGTCCAGCGTTGCGAGGAGGCAAGCACCACGCATCAAGCCGCAGTTGCAGCCACAGGCACTTGTGCGGCAATGGCTTGCGCCCATTGCTGGCATTGCTCGGGGTTTTGCGCCTCTACCATCACGCGCAGTAGCGGCTCTGTGCCACTAGGGCGTATCAGCACGCGCCCTGCATCACCCAGTGCCTGCTGCGCTTGCGCTATTGCTTGCTGCAACGGCGCATGGTTTTGCCAATCGGTGCCGGGCTGCATGCGCACGTTAATCAGCGTTTGCGGGTACAGCACCACATCTTGGAGCAATTGCGCCATGCTGCTGGCACTGCGCACCACGGCTTGCAACACTTGCAGGGCGCTAATCAAGCCGTCGCCTGTGGAATGTTTGTCCAGCGCCAGAATATGGCCCGAGCTCTCGCCACCTATTACCCAGCCGTGCGCTTGCAAGGCTTCAAGCACATAGCGGTCGCCCACTTTGGCGCGTACCAGTTGTATGTGCTTGGACTTTAAAGCGGCTTCAATGCCCAGGTTGGTCATGAGTGTGCCCGCCACACCAGCCACCTCGCGCCCTTGCAGCAAGCGGTCTTGCGCTAGCAAATACACCAGCTCATCGCCATTAAACAAGCGGCCTTGTGCATCGACCATTTGCAGGCGGTCAGCATCACCATCAAGCGCAATGCCGTAGTCGGCAGCGTGCGTTTTTACGGCTTCAATCAAGGCTTGCGGGTGGGTGGCGCCGCAGTTTTGGTTGATGTTCAAGCCATCAGGCGCACAGCCTATGGCAATGACTTCAGCGCCCAGCTCATGCAGCACCATAGGCGCAATCTGGTAGGCCGCGCCATGCGCCGCATCTACCACGATTTTTAGCCCGCGCAGGCTCAAGGCAGAGTCAAACGTGCTTTTGCAAAATTCCACATAGCGCCCGGCTGCATCGTCTAAGCGCATAGCTTTACCCAAATTGGCCGATTTAACGCAAACCAGCGGCTGCTCAAGCTCATGCTCTACTTGCCGCTCCCATGCATCAGGCAGCTTGGTACCCTGTGCGCTGAAAAACTTGATGCCGTTATCGTCAAACGGGTTGTGGCTGGCGCTAATCACCACGCCCAGCGCCGCCCGCTGGGTGCGTGTGAGGTAGGCAACAGCAGGCGTTGGCACGGGGCCGAGCAAGAGCACGTCCACCCCAGCCGAGTTAAACCCCGCCAGCAATGCGCTTTCAAACATATAGCCAGAAATGCGGGTGTCTTTACCAATCAGCACCGTAGGGCGCTCGTGGTGCTGCGCGAGCACGCGGCCTACCGCATTGGCCAGCCGCAATACAAAATCGGGCGTAAGGGGCGCTTGCCCTACCGTGCCACGAATGCCGTCGGTTCCAAAAAATTTGCGTTGAGCTGACATGATTTCATTGTCCTTGTAAAGAAGATACAACACGCACATCGCACGCCTGCACTGCCTGCCACAGCGCCAGCGCCTGGCGCGTAGCTGCTACATCGTGCACCCGCACAATATGCGCACCGCGCTCTACTGCCAGCAGTGCGGCTGCCACGCTGCACAGGCTGCGCGGGTGCGGCAGCAATGCGCTTTGATGCGCCACGTCGGTAACGCCAGGCGGCAGCGCCTCAAGCACCGCGCCCAGCGTAGATTTGCGCGACAAAGCCGCCAGCACCACATAGCCGCCTTGCAGCAAGGCGCTTTGTTGCGCCAGCAATGCCAAATTTTGCGGCACAGTTTTGCCAAAGCCAACGCCCGCATCCAGCGCAATGCGCTCTTTTGCTACGCCCAAAGCACGCAGCACCTCTGCGCGCTGCTGCAAAAAGCCAACCACCGTTTGCACTGCCTCATCAGGGCTGCCCTGCATGGGCTGCATTTGCATGGTTTGCGGGTCGCGGTGCATGTGCATCAGGCACACGCCACAACTGGGGTGCAGTGCCACTACTTGCTCGCCATCAAGCCCCTGCTCGCCACTGCGCCAGCGCAAGGCGTGGATGTCATTGATGATGTCTGCACCCGCATCAAGCACAGCTTGCATCACCTCGGGCTTGTAGGTATCTACCGAAATCGGCACCCGAAAAGCCACGGCTTGCTGCACTACGGGCAAAACGCGGCGCAACTCCTCATCTAAAGGCACGGCAGGCGAGCCTGGGCGGGTAGATTCGCCACCTATATCCAAAATATTTGCACCTTGGTGCAATAAAGCCTCGGCATGGAGCAAGGCACTGCGGGTATCGGCGTGCTGCCCACCGTCTGAAAACGAATCGGGCGTGACATTGACAATACCCATAATCTGCGGCTGCTGCAAATTGAGCCTGAAGCGGCCAGCTTGCCAGTGCAAAGAGGGGGTGTTGGGGGCAGAGGTGGTTGTAGATGTGGGCATGGTTCGGTAAGGGGCAGCGGCTGCGCTACTCTGAAATTTGGCTTGGAAACAAGTGCAAACAAAATAACTGCAAATAAACCGCTTCAAATACAAGTGCAGCGGCCAACCTGAAAGGCTGCCGCTGCAATCAAACAAGCAAACGAAGGTTTATGCAGATGGATGTGGCGTGGGGCCAGCATCTGCCGCTACAGAAGGCACGCCGCCTGCGCCACCGCTGGGGGGCAAGCGTGGTGTCCAGTCATTAGGCGCTTGTGGCTCACGCCCGCCCATGATGTCTTCAATCTGCTCGCGGCCAATGGTTTCCCATTTCATCAGCGCGGCCGTCATAGACTCAACCTTGTCGCGCGAGTCTTCCAGAATTTTCTGCGCAACCGCGTACTGCTCATCCAAAATACGGCGAATCTCGCTATCCACCCGTTGCTGGGTGTGCTCGCTGATGCTGGTGGTTTTGGTCACGCTGCGTCCCAAAAACACTTCGCCTTCATTCTCGGCATAGACCATAGGCCCCATCTCGGCACTCATGCCATAGCGTGTAACCATATCGCGGGCGATGCGGGTGGCGCGCTCGTAATCGTTCGATGCGCCTGTTGAAATTTTCTTCACAAACAAGTCTTCAGCAATACGCCCGCCAAACAAAATACTGATTTCGTTGAGCATCTGGTCGTAATACTGGCTGTATTTGTCACGCTCGGGCAACTGCCAAGTCACCCCCAAAGCACGGCCACGCGGCATGATGGTGACTTTGTGCACGGGATCTGTACCAGGCAGCGCCTCAGCCACAATCGCGTGGCCTGACTCATGGTAGGCTGTGGCGCGTTTTTCGTCTTCGCTCATAACCATAGAGCGGCGCTCGGGCCCCATGAATATCTTGTCTTTGGCCTTTTCAAAGTCTTGCATTTCCACCAAGCGGGCATTGCGGCGCGCCGCCATCAATGCTGCCTCGTTGCACAGATTGGCCAAATCAGCACCACTCATACCAGGCGTGCCGCGCGACAAAACGCTGGCATCCACATCGTGCCCAACTGGGATTTTGCGCATATGCACGTTCAAAATTTGCTCGCGACCGCGAATATCGGGCAGCGACACATACACCTGACGATCAAAACGCCCAGGGCGCAGCAAAGCTGCATCAAGAATATCGGGGCGGTTGGTAGCAGCCACCACAATCACGCCTGCGTTGGTTTCAAATCCGTCCATCTCAACGAGCATCTGGTTCAGTGTTTGCTCGCGCTCGTCATTGCCGCCGCCCAATCCAGCGCCACGCTGGCGACCTACGGCATCAATCTCATCAATAAAGATGATGCAAGGCGCGTTTTTCTTGGCGTTTTCAAACATATCGCGCACACGCGACGCGCCCACGCCCACAAACATTTCTACAAAATCTGAACCCGAAATGCTGAAAAACGGCACTTTGGCTTCGCCAGCAATGCTTTTAGCCAGCAGGGTTTTACCCGTTCCAGGGGGGCCCACCAGCAGCAAGCCGCGCGGAATACGCCCGCCGAGCTTTTGAAATTTTTGCGGGTCTTTCAAGAAATCAACCACTTCCTTGACTTCTTCTTTGGCCTCATCGCAGCCAGCCACATCGGCAAAAGTGGTCTGGTTGCTACTTTCATCCATCATGCGCGCCTTGCTTTTGCCAAAGCTGAAAGCGCCGCCTTTTCCACCGCCTTGCATCTGGCGCATGGAATAGAAAAATATCGCCATGATGATGAAAATAGGCCCGTAGTTGAGCAAGATTGCCAGCAGCAGTGAGCCTTCTTCGCGCGGTTTGACGTTGAATTTGACATTGGCTTTCAGCAAGTCGCCAATCAGCCCTTGGTCCAGCGTGGTAGCGGTGGTTTTGATGTTTTTGTCATCTACCGTTACAGCGGTAATCTCCGCACTGCGCCCCGTGCCTTCTTGAATGGTGGCGCGTTTGATTTTGTGGTTATTTACCTCGGCAACAAAGTCAGAGTAATCTACCGCTGTAGCGGCAACCGTATCGCGCCCTTCAAAATGTTTGAAAAGCGTAAAAAGCAGCAGCAGCACTGACAACCAGGCAATAATTTTAGGTAACCATTGTTTGTTCAAAACGGACTCCGATCAGCAGCTAACGCGGCTGTCTTTTTTATGAAAAGTGGCATGTTTTTGCCATATGGGTGCCATTTTAGGCGTTTCAAGGTGGCTTTACAGTGCTTTGCAACTGCCTTTGGCAAGACTTGTAACCATTTTGCCGATTGCGCACTGCTGCCAGCTAGCTCTTTAGGCGCATTCCAACCAGAAAAGTCTCAGAAGATTTATCGCGCGACGCCTTGGGCTTGATGGGTTTGACCACTTCAAAATTCTCTTTGAACAGTTTAACCAGTTGGCTGTAACCACTGCCATGAAACAGTTTTACCACCAGCGCGCCTTCAGGCTTCATGTGTTTATGGGCAAAATCCACAGCCAGCTCAATCAAATGCGCTATGCGCGCGGCATCGGCAGATTCCACGCCAGACAGGTTGGGCGCCATGTCTGACACCACCACATCGGCCTTGCTGCCTTGCAGCACCGCTTCAAGCTGATGCAGCACGGCATCTTCACGAAAATCGCCCTGTAAAAAATGCACATCTTCAACCGCTTCCATAGGCAGGATGTCCAATGCGATAATCCTGCCATTGAGTGCGCCCGAAGCAGCCCCTTCGGGAGCCAGCTTGCGGCGCAGATACTGGCTCCACGCACCAGGTGCAGAGCCAAGTTCTACCACCGTTTGCCCAGGGCGTATCAGGCGCAGCGCCTCATCAATCTCTTTGAGCTTGTAGGCGGCGCGGGCGCGGTATCCTTCGCGCTGAGCCAGCTTTACATACGGGTCGTTAACATGGTCGTTAAGCCAAGCCCTGTTGACTTTTTTACTTTTGGTTTTTACTTTCATTTTCTACCTAACTCTGCCTAACTGATTGCCATTTATGCCACAAATTGTATTAACTCCTGCCGAGCGCAAGGTTTTTCGCGCCGAAGCCCACCACCTCGACCCCGTGGTCATGATTGGTGGTGACGGCTTGACTGCCGCCGTACTCAAAGAAACCGAAGCCTCTCTCAACGCCCACGGCCTGATTAAGATTCGCGTGCTGGGCGATGACCGCACCGCCCGCGAAGCCATTTACCAAAGCCTGGCCGACCAGCTCAACGCCGCACCCATCCAGCATATCGGCAAATTGCTGGTATTGTGGCGGCCACAGCCAGAAAAACTCCAAGACCATGACGAAACCCGCATGCCCGGGCCGCGCCATGTCAAAGTGCTCAAATACAGCAAGCGCGGCGGCCAGCGCCCCGAAGTGCTGACTTTGCGCGTTTTGGGCAATGAGCGCCTTACTTCGGGCGGCAAAATCAAACGCGCCAAAGCGAAAAAGCCCGTTTCCCTGAAAAAACGCCAATCTGACTGATACCCGCCTTGGCGCACCCAACCTTGGCGCCAGCTTTCTTGATGCCCTTTACCCAGCACACCTTGCAAACCATGCCTGAAACCATCCAGCCCCAAGCCCACAACAGCACGCAGCGCATTATCCTGTGCATGAAATGGGGCAAAAAGTACGGGGCGCACTACATCAACCGCCTCTACGCCATGGTGCGGCGCAACCTGCAAGGCGATTTTCGCTTCGTCTGCCTGACTGATGACAGCTCTGGCATACGCAGCGAAGTAGAGTGCTTTGCCATTCCACCGCTGGACTTGCCCGCGGGCATACCCGAGCGCGGCTGGAATAAGCTCACCACCTTCAGCGCCGATTTGCACGGCTTGCAAGGCACTGCCCTGTTTCTGGATGTGGACGTGGTCATCACTGGCGCGCTGGATGATTTCTTCACCCAGCCAGGCGAGTTTCTCATCATCCACGACTACAAACGCCCTTGGCGCATTACAGGCAACTCATCAGTCTACCGCTTCGAGATTGGCGCGCACCCCGATGTGCTGACCTACTTTCGCACCCATTTTGCCGAAATCCGCAAAAAGTACCGCAACGAGCAAGCCTACTTGTCAGACTTTCTGCATAAACAAGGCAAGCTGGCGTACTGGCCTGCTGCATGGTGCCCCAGCTTCAAATACCACTGCATTGCTACCTGGCCCAGCAACTACTGGCAAGCCCCGCATGTGCCACCCGATGCGCGTATCGTTATCTTTCACGGCGAATGCAACCCGCCCGATGCGCTGGCAGGCAGGCGCAATCGCCGCTTTCGCTTTATCAAGCCTGCGCTATGGGTTGATGAATACTGGCGGGAATAACTAGCCAGACTGCACCCGCCTTGTTCTTTTGCATCGCACCGCAGTCAGCGTGTGGGAGCAAGGGCAGGAAGCAGGAAGCAGGAAGCAGGAAGCAGGAAGCAGGAAGCAGGAAGC
>JAGONG010000019.1:0-17871 GCA_017993135.1 Allobrachymonas sp. | reverse complement strand
GCAGGAAGCAGGAAGCAGGAAGCAGGAAGCAGGAAGCAGGAAGCAGGAAGCGCAGAAGTAACGCAAAAGGCGCAAAAACCACCCAAAGCGCTTCAGGGATTGGGAAGTGCGGGCATAAGTGCAGCGCCCGCACTATAGACTCATTCCTCGTCGCCTTGTGCTGCTGCGTCTTCTTCAGTTGCGGCAGGCGTGGCGGGTTTGTCGTAGCCGCTGTATTTTTGCAGCATCTGCACCATCAGGGCATAGATTTTCGGGCTGGCTGCCATGCATTCCTGGCTGTGTAAAAAGTCTGCTTCGCCTGTGAAGTTGCCAATCAAACCACCCGCTTCTTGCACCAGCAAGCTGCCAGCGGCCACATCCCACGGTTGCAAGCCTGTTTCAAAAAAGCCATCGCTAAAGCCTGCTGCTACATAGGCCAAATCCAACGCGGCAGAGCCTGGGCGGCGCAGGCCAGCAGTGCAGCGCATCATCTCGATGAAAAGCTGCATGAACTGCTCGTAATTTTGCCCTTCTCGGAAAGGAAAGCCCGTAGTGAGCAAGCAGTCTGCCATGCGAATGCGCTTGCTTACGCGAATGCGGCGGTCGTTCATAAAAGCGCCGCGCCCGCGTGTGGCAGTAAACAGGTCGTTGCGGCTGGGGTCATACACCACGGCTTGCTCAATCTTGCCGCGCACCGACAAGGCAATGCTCACGCAATACACAGGAAAGCCGTGAATGAAATTGGTAGTGCCGTCTAGCGGGTCAATAATCCAGACGAAATCGCTGTCTGCATTGCCGTGCTGCTGGCCAGATTCTTCAGCCAAAATGCCGTGCTGCGGGTAAGCGGTTAAAAGCGTTTCAATAATGGCTTTTTCGGCTGCCTGATCAACCTCGGTAACGAAGTCGTTAGACTGTTTTTCAGACACGCGCACCGACTCAATGTCGAGCGCGGCACGGTTGATGATTGCGCCAGCGGCACGGGCAGCCTTGATGGCCACATTGAGCATGGGATGCAGAGTAGATGACATGGGATGTTGTGTTGTATTGAAAGAACAAAAAAGCGCGGGCAATGCCGTGCGCAGAATTTGTCTATTCTACTGGATGCCTTTGTCTGGCGTGCAAAAAACTGCCCACACCCTTGCCAAGCGCACCCCGTACAATCGCCACAACACTTTTTGCCGCACACCATTGCCACAGAGCCATTTTTTATGACCAAAGCCAAAAGCACCACATCCAAAGCACTCCCCGCCACCTACGAAGCCGCGCTCGCAGAGCTTGAAGCCCTTGTGCAAAAGCTCGAATCGGGGCAAATACCGCTTGATGACTTGCTCGCAGGCTACCAGCGCGGCGCGGCGCTGCTGGGCTTGTGCAAAGATAAACTCGCTGCCGTAGAAAACCAAATCAACTTGCTTGATGACAGCGCCCAAGGCAACAACACCAAACTTTGGGATGACAGCGCCGTATGAACGCCTCCACCCCACAAGGCAAGCCAGCAAAAGCTGCCACAGCCCCCGCATTCAAAGACTGGTGCGCCCGCCAGCTCGCCAGTGTTGAAGCGGCTTTATCCGATTGGGTAGGCGCGCAAGCCCCAGAGCGCCTGCGCCAAGCCATGCGCTACGCTGTGCTGGATGGCGGCAAGCGCCTGCGCCCGCTGCTGGTGCTAGCAGCCAGCGAAGCGGCGGCAGGCCATCCCCCCGCCGCACTACGCGCCGCCTGCGCCATTGAGCTTATCCACGCCTACTCGCTCGTACACGACGACATGCCCTGCATGGACAACGACGTGCTACGCCGTGGCAAACCCACCGTGCACGTGCAGTTTGGGCAGGCAGATGCCCTGCTCGCTGGCGACGCACTGCAATCGCAAGCGTTTGAGCTACTCACCCCTGCCAGCCCAGAAGAAATACCTCTACCCACACAAGCCATTTTGTGCCGCCTGCTGGCACGCGCAGCGGGTGCTACGGGCATGGCAGGCGGGCAAGCCATAGATTTAGCCAGCGTAGGCAAACGTTTGAGCCAAAACGAGCTGCAACACATGCACCACCTCAAAACAGGCGCACTGCTGCAAGCCAGCGTTAGCATGGGTGCGGCTTGCGGCACATGCAGCGAAGCCGCGCACAAGGCACTGAGCGACTATGGCGCGGCTATTGGGCTGGCTTTTCAGGTGGTTGATGACATTTTGGATGTGGTCGCAGACTCAGCCACACTCGGCAAAACCGCTGGCAAAGACGCTGCCAACGACAAACCCACCTATGTATCTCTGCTAGGCCTGCCGCAAGCGCAAGACTACGCCCATCAACTGCACCAGCAAGCCATAGCCGCGCTGCAAGCCACAGGGCTGCCCACCGCCCGCTACGCCACCTTGCAGGCGCTGGCAGATATGGTGGTGCAGCGGGTGTATTGATTGACGCGAAAGGACTTGCGGCTTGCTGCCTAAACCATCCTGTGCTGGCTTTTTCTTCCAGCTTCATCGCCAGAGCGCTGTATTTGAAAGGTATAGAAATGGACTCGGAAAAAAACACTAAGCGATGCAAGGTTTGGCATGGCTGCACGAGCGTGCATGCGTATTATCGAGCCGTGCGCGTCGCATCAATAATGGCAGGCTCAAAACCTTTGGCTGGCTCGTATTGTTGTTTTTAGCCCATTTGACTTTTAAAGCAATCATTAGCCCCAAACCCAACAAAAACCCGAGACCCAGCATCACCATCATTGGCAAGTTTCCTTATCAAAAGGGCTATACCATGACAGCCTATATATCTGCAGAAAGCGAAAAAGAATATTCTGTTTTTTCTGCCCTGGGAGCGGCAATCTGATGCAAGTTGGAGCTGATTACTGCAGGTCTAAACGTTACTATATTCCAGTAAAAAAACTGGGTTGCTGTGAATACCAGCTTACCTTTACTCCAGATTATTTTGCAAAAGGATGGATGAATTGGAGGAATGGATTGCCACAATTGCTTTTAAAAACTAAGGAGGGGAAATTGTTTGGTCATATTGACGTTTCTTTCCGGCCAGGTTGGGAAATCCCCGGTGAGTTTAGATGTCAAACAAATTCTGGTAACGCTTTGTATTGCGCTGGTACGATAGTTCCTGTAGGTAGCAAAAAATACAGCGAAGAACGCGGTGCCTATATTTATGATATTGATTTTTAAGGCGAACCCATTATGTCTTTTAACCCTATCCATGCTGCGCTTTCCAGCCAGCGCAGGTTGGGTGGCTTTCACCAAACAAATTTTGGTATTCCCTTTGAAAGACTTTTGCGACTTTGGCGACTTTTGCGTAACTTTTGCGCCCTTTGCGTTCGCCCCCGTATTCATTGCAGCCCAAGCAAAAAACAAGCCACCAAAACCCGCTAAAGGCGAGGAAGGCGCTAAGCCATCCAAACCCCGACAACCAGCTCCCATGCGGGTTTCAAGCCATTTCCCTTCTATAACCCGCATGGGAACTGGTTCTAGGGTTTTTAGCTGTTACAGCCTTCGCAAACCTTGCAGGCTTTCACCAAACAAATTTTGGTATTCCCTTTGAAAGACTTTTGCGACTTCTGCGTAACTTTTGCGCCCTTTGCGTTCGCCCCCATATTCATTGCAGCCCAAGCAAAGCCAGCGTAGGCTGGCTGGTCATTAAAGCTGCAATGCCTTGCACAGCGCCAGCACTGCCGCGCTTTGGTTCATGGTGTAGAAGTGCAGCGAGGGTGCGCCGCCTTGTATCAGGCGCTGGCACAGTTGGGCTACTACTTCGTGCCCAAATGCCTGAATGCTTTGCGTATCGTCGCCAAAGGCTTGCAGGCGCAGGCGCACCCAGCGGGGGATTTCTGCGCCGCATGCGTCTGAAAAGCGCATCAACTGAGTTGAGCTGCTAATGGGCATGATGCCTGGCACGATGGGCACGTTGATGCCCATGCGTTGCGCGTCGTCTACAAAGCGAAAGTAAGCGTCGGCGTTGAAAAAGTATTGGGTGATGATGCCGTTTGCGCCTGCATCTACCTTGGCTTTGAGCGCTTTCAGGTCGGCTTCGGGCGAGCGTGCTTGCGGGTGCATTTCGGGGTAGCCCGCTACTTCAATTTGGAAGGCATCGCCCATTTCTGCCCGCACAAAGGCGACAAGGTCGCTGGCGTATTGAAATTCACCGCCCAAGCCGTGCCCGCTGGGCAAGTCGCCACGCAGGGCTACCAGCCGCGTAATGCCCATGTCTTGCAGTTGCTTGAGCTGGGTGCGCACGCCCTCGCGGGTAGCGCCCACGCATGAAAAGTGGCTGGCAGCAGGCGTGCCTTCTTGCTGTATTTCTTGCACGGTGCTAAATGTGCCTACTTGCGTAGAGCCACCAGCGCCGTAGGTGACTGAGCAAAACTCGGGCTTGATGGCATACAACTGCTGGCGCACGGTGCGCAGTTTTTCTGCACCTTCGGGGGTTTTGGGTGGAAAAAATTCAAAGCTGATGGGTATTTGTTTCATGGTTTTTTACTTTCCTGATTAATTTTCTAATTAATCTCCTGACAACAACAACTGCTGCTGTCTTTTGATTTTTGCGGTTCGTGCGATTTATCGGGTTCGCATGGTTTGCTTGGTTCGCTTGGTTGGTGTGGCGCTTTACGCCCTTGCATGGATAAAAAATTCGCGGTTGCCATCGCCACCCGTAATGCTGCTGGGCAACCAGTGCAGCACTTGCAGCCCCAGCGTGCCGCAACATTGGCGCAAGCGCTGCTCTACTTGGGCATAAAGCGCGGCATCTTTCACAATGCCGCCTTTGCCAATGTGCTGCGGTTGCAGCTCAAACTGGGGCTTTACCAGCATAAGCACATGCCCCGCAGGGCGCAGATAGGGGCGCAAGGCGGGCAGTACCAATGTTTGCGAGATGAATGACAAGTCGCCCACCAGCAAGTCAAAGCCTGCGCTTGGGGCATTTGCCTTTGCTTTGGCATTGGCTGCTGTATTGACTTCTGTATTCACTTCTGCGATTACGTTGGTGCTTGCTTCAGGCGTGGCAACGGCTTGCTGCACGGGGCTGCCCAGCGCCGCCAGCAGTGCTTGCGGGTCGCGGGCGTTAATACCTTCGTGCGCTTGCACGCGGGCATCAGCACGCAAACGCGGGTGCAGTTGCCCTGTGCCCACGTCCAGCCCCGTAACGTGCGCTGCGCCGTGTTGCAGCAGGCAATCGGTAAAACCGCCTGTTGATTGCCCCACGTCTAGGCAGCGCCAGCCGCGCACATCCAGCCCCACGGCTTGCAGTGCGCCTTGCAGTTTTAAGCCGCCGCGCGAGGCGTAGCGGCTCTCTGCGGCATCTTGCAATTGCAGCTCGGCGTGCAATGGCAAATCATCGCCATTTTTGCGTACCGCCTGCCAGTTGCCTGTACCTGTACCTGTACCTGTACCTGTACCTGTACCTGTACCTGTACCTGTACCTGTACCTGTACCTGTACTGGTACGCCACAGCACGCCAGCGGCAATCAGGCGCTGCGCTTGGCTGCGCGTAGCAGCTAAGCCGCGTTCAAGCAAAAGTTGGTCTGCACGCATCAGCGCCGCCTTTCTTCATGCTGGTAATGCGCCAAATCAATAGCAGCACTTACCGCACGCAGTGCCAGCGGGTTGTTGCGCCAGCCGTGTACGCGCGAAAGCTCTGCAATACGCGCTATCACCTCTTGCGCATCAGCGCCCACCAAGGCTTGCAGCGGCACATAGCCAGCCTGCTCAAGCCGCCGCACTACGCCCGGTCCAATGCCAGGCTGCGCCAGCAAGCTGCTACGCTCGGTTTGAGAAAACACCGCGCCCATGCTTTACGCCCGTTTGTGCTGAGTACCCAAACACGCGCTCAATAGCGGTAGCTATTGGGCTTGTAAGGGCCTGTTTTGGCTACGCCAATGTAGGCAGCTTGTGCGTCAGTTAGCTCGGTGAGCTGCACATTGAGCTTTTTAAGCTGCAAGCGTGCCACTTTTTCATCCAAATGCTTCGGCAGCACATACACCTTGCCCACTTCGTAGCGCTCGGGGTAGCAAAACAGCTCCATCTGCGCAATAGTCTGGTTGGCAAAGCTGCTGCTCATCACATAGCTGGGGTGCCCTGTGCCGCAGCCCAGATTTACCAAGCGGCCTTTGGCCAGCAAGATGATGCGTTTGCCATCGGGGAAAATCACATGGTCTACCTGCGGCTTGATTTCTTCCCACTGGCATTTTTCTTCCAGTGCTGCCACCTGAATTTCGTTATCAAAGTGGCCGATATTGCACACAATGGCTTGGTCTTTCATGGCTGCCATGTGCTCGTAGCGAATCACATCGCGGTTGCCCGTGGTGGTAACGAAAATATCGGCCTTGTCTGCCGCATATTCCATCGTTACCACGCGGTAGCCTTCCATGGCGGCTTGCAGGGCGCAGATGGGGTCAATCTCTGTTACCCACACTTGGGCGCTCAAGGCGCGCAGAGCTTGGGCGCTGCCCTTGCCCACGTCGCCATAGCCACACACCACAGCGATTTTGCCTGCCACCATCACGTCAGTAGCGCGTTTAATGCCATCCACCAAGCTCTCGCGGCAGCCATACAAGTTATCAAACTTGCTCTTGGTCACAGAATCGTTTACGTTAATAGCGCGGAACTTGAGCGTGCCTTTGGCAGACATTTCATTCAAACGGTGAACGCCCGTTGTGGTTTCTTCAGTCACGCCCATAATCTGGGCGCTCTTGCGGCTATACCATGTGGGGTCTTGCGCCAGCTTGGCCTTAATAGCGGCAAACAAAATGCGCTCTTCTTCGCTACCAGGGTTGGCCAGCACGCCAGTATCTTTTTCAGCCTCTTGCCCCAGGTGCATCAGCAGCGTAGCATCGCCGCCGTCGTCCAAAATCATATTAGGGCCTTCGCCTTCGGCATGGGCTGCGCCAAATTCAAAAATGCGGTGGGTGTAATCCCAATAATCTTCCAGCGACTCGCCTTTAATGGCAAACACGGGCGTGCCACCCGCAGCAATGGCGGCGGCAGCGTGGTCTTGCGTGCTGAAAATATTGCACGATGCCCAGCGCACCTGCGCACCCAGCGCCTGCAAGGTTTCAATCAACACGGCAGTTTGAATCGTCATGTGCAGGCTGCCCGCAATGCGTGCGCCTTTAAGCGGCTGGGTTTTGGCAAACTCTTCACGTATTGCCATAAGGCCAGGCATCTCTGTCTCGGCAATGGCAATTTCCTTGCGCCCCCAGCCAGCCAGATTAATATCAGCAATGGCGCTATGCGCTGCAACACAAGATGTATTGGTATTCATACAGATGGCTCCAAAAAAGGTATTTTTGATTTGCCACCGTGCCAGACGCTGCGAGGGGAAAAAAGCCCCGCCCACCACACTGCCACAGTGGATGAGCGTCGTTGCAAGAAATGCCCAAGCCTCACGCCACGCATCTGATTAAAGCAGCTATCGGGTGCGATAGCCATCAGGGCGGCGCTGCAACGCTCCTTGGGGAAGTGCGTGATTATCCCAGATTTTTGCCGCACTGCCTTGCTGCCGCGCTTTGCGCCCGCCTTACTGCATGGGCATTCAAGTATTCCAGTTTCATACAAAGGCGCGGCGCGGAAAGCGAACCCGTTGCCGATTTCTCCATTCGCATATGCGTTTAGGTCAAAACAAAACCAGTCCAGCCGTCATCCCCGCGTAGGCGGGAATCCATTGCGGCAAAAAGCGCAGCCGTATATCCCCATTCCCGCCTGCGCAAGAATAATGCGGTGTGCGCTTTATAAAATCTGGAATAAATAATCTGGAATAAATCAGCGCACCCTCAAGGCGAAAAAAATCCCCACTTTTGCTTTGGCAACCGTGGGGATTTTTATTCAGGTTTACTCGGGTTTATTCAGGTATTTTCACCCGCTTCAATATCAATGCAAATGCCGTGGCTTGTTGCGCCCGCCTGCATGGTGCCCGCCACCGCTTGCAGCCGCACCGCCTTTAGGTGGCTTGCCCAGTTCTAGCGACTCCACCAGCGCATCAAAGCGTTTGGTAAAGAGTTTGTCTATTTCTTGCACCACGCCATCAAGCTCGGCGGCTTCAAAGTGGCGCTCCATCATGCCTGTAACGTCGCGCACCAGCAAATCGCGCTGCACCTGCATAATGGCTGCGGGCGTGGGGCCCACAAACACCACCATAAAGTCATCGCGTGAATCGTCTTCGTCGCGGCTGCCGTCTTCGTCGTCGTCAAACTCGGCATCGTAAAAGGTTACCTCAATCGGCGCGCCCGTGCTGGCTAGCTCATTGAGGTTCATGCACATATCGTCAATGTTCTGGCGAAAGTCTTCATCGCCGCGCACGGTCCAGCACATGCGCAGCAAATTCTGCCGCGCGTCGTACTGAATGCCTGGCTCTTCTTCGTAGGAGCTGATTGCGCCATCTTTGAGCGACTTGGCTCCTGCGTATTGCCATAGCGGCTTGAGGGCATCTTGCACGTCTGCCAAAGTAACTTCAGGGTGCAAAGACACCTCACCATGCACATGGATTTCAAAAGGGGGTTCGTAATGTGCCATAAGATTTTCTCTGCAAATAAATATCTACCCGCGCACAGCCTGTTAGCGAAAACTACCATGCCTTACTTTTAAAAACGCACGCGGGGGCTAAGAGTGTACCCGCTTGACACGAGATGCGCCAAGCACCTGCGCTGCGGGCACAAAATTGCCACTGTCTTATTCCTGTGCGCTTTTTTATACGAAACTGGAATAAATCCGCGTTTCCTCAACATTCTGCACGCTTCACATCACGCAATGACGCAATCGCGCACCAGACAAATTAACACGCTGTACAATGGCAAACTTCCTGTTTTGGTTTTTTACAAGGGCGAGAAAGGCACTATTGGTTATGACACCGCGAACTACGAGCACCACGCCTGCGGCATCTGCGCCTTGCGCCGATGCTTGGTCGCGTGCAGCCTGCCTGGTGTAAACGCCTTTGGCGTTTTGAGCCTTCCCCAGCAAAGCGCGGCACTTACCGCGCTTTTTTTGTTATTTCGCTTGATTTATCCCGTTTTTCTATCCCGTTTTTTCTTCCCCGTTTTTTGCCAGCATTGAGCAAGCACCATGATTCAAATCACTCTACCCGACGGTTCGCAACGCAATTTTGAGCAATCTTCTGTCACCGTTGCAGAAGTAGCCGCCAGCATTGGCAGCGGCTTGGCCAAGGCTGCCATTGGCGGCAAAGTAGATGGCAAGCTGGTTGATACCAGCTACCCTATCAGCCAAAACGCAACGCTCGCCATCATCACGGCAAAAGATGCCGATGGGCTGGAGATGATTCGCCACTCCACCGCCCACTTGCTGGCTTACGCTGTTAAAGAATTGTTCCCCGACGCGCAAGTAACCATCGGCCCAGTGGTAGAAAACGGCTTTTACTATGACTTCAGCTACAAACGCCCCTTCACCCCCGAAGACCTTGCCGCCATCGAAAAGAAAATGACCGAGCTGGCCAGCAAAGATGAGCCCGTGCTGCGCCGCGTGCTGCCGCGCGATGAAGCCGTAGATTATTTCAAAGACATGGGCGAAGCTTACAAGGCCGAAATCATTGCCAGCATTCCCACTAACGAAGATGTAAGCCTGTACCGCGAAGGCACTTTTGAAGACCTGTGCCGCGGCCCGCACGTGCCCAGCACAGGCAAGCTCAAACACTTCAAACTGATGAAGGTGGCAGGTGCCTACTGGCGCGGCGACCACCGCAACGAAATGCTGCAACGCATTTACGGCACAGCCTGGGCCAGCAAAGAAGAGTTGCAGCAATACTTGCACATGCTCGAAGAAGCCGAAAAGCGCGACCACCGCAAACTCGGCAAAGAGCTTGACTTGTTCCATATCGACGAACATTCCCCCGGCACCATCTTCTGGCACCCCAAAGGCTGGACGCTGTGGCAGGAAGTCGAGCAATACATGCGCCGCGTGTACCGCGAAAACGGCTACCAGGAAGTAAAAGGCCCGCAAATTCTGGATAAAGGCTTGTGGGAAAAAACTGGCCACTGGGACAAATACCGCGAAAACATGTTCACCACCGAGAGTGAAAAACGCGAATACGCCTTAAAGCCCATGAACTGCCCCGGCCACATCCTGATATTCAAGCAAGGCGTGCGCAGCTACCGCGACCTGCCCCTGCGCTACGGCGAATTTGGCGCATGCCACCGCAACGAGCCTACAGGCGGCTTGCACGGCATTATGCGCGTGCGCGCCTTTACACAAGATGACGGCCACATCTTCTGCACCGAAGCGCAAATCCAGTCTGAAGTGCAAGCCTTTACCAGCTTGCTGCAAAAGGTTTATGCCGATTTTGGCTTTAACAACATCATCTACAAACTCTCCACCCGCCCCGAGCAGCGCATTGGCACAGAAGAAAGCTGGGACAAGGCCGAAAACGCGCTGGCCGAAGGCTTGCGCGCCTCAGGCTGCGAATTCACCATCCTGCCAGGCGAAGGCGCCTTCTACGGCCCAAAAATCGAATACACACTTAAAGACGCACTGGGCCGCGAGTGGCAATGCGGCACCATTCAGGTAGACCCCAACCTGCCAGAGCGCCTTGATGCCGAATTTGTAGGCGAAGACGGCCACCGCCACCGCCCCCTGATGCTGCACCGCGCCATCGTTGGCAGCTTGGAGCGTTTCATCGGTATTTTGATTGAACAATACGCTGGCGCACTGCCCGCATGGCTCGCTCCCGAGCAAGTTGTGGTGCTCAATATCACCGATGCACAGGCCGAATATGCCCAAAACGTGGCGCAAACGCTGCAAAATCAAGGCTTTAGAGCCATCACAGACCTCAACAACGACAAAATAACCTATAAAATACGTTCCCACGCCACACGCAAGCTGCCCTATATCCTCGTCGTAGGTGACAAGGAGAAGGAAAACGGCACTGTGGCTGTACGCGCCAGAGGCAATCAAGATTTGGGCGTTATGCCAGTAGAAGCATTTATGCAACTGCTGCGCGATGACGTCGCCCGCAAATCCAGTGCAAACACTGCTGCCGCTGCCTGAAGCATCTTTACTGACATCAGGTATGCGCTTGGCTAGTTTGCCATTGCGTTGCCCTTGGCCTGTTTATTTTTAATATAAAGGATTGCACCATCGCTACCGAAATTCGTGATCGCCGCCAGCGCGAAGAACGCAAACACCGCTTAAACCGTGAAATCAACGCCCCTGAAGTGCGCCTGTCCGGGCCTGACAACGAGCCTATCGGCATTGTCAGCATTACCGAAGCACTGCGCATGGCAGGTGACTTGGACGTAGATTTGGTTGAGATTGCCGCTACCGCCAACCCGCCTGTATGCCGCTTGATGGACTATGGAAAGTTCAAATACCAGGAACAGAAAAAGGCAGCCGAAGCCAAATCCAAGCAAAAGGTGATTGAAGTCAAGGAAATCAAATTCCGCCCCGGCACTGATGACGGTGACTACAACATCAAAATGCGTAATATCCGCCGTTTTCTGGAAGATGGCGATAAGTGTAAAATCACGCTTCGCTTTCGCGGACGCGAAATTACGCATCAGGAAATTGGCATGGCTTTGTTGCAGCGTATCCGCGACGAGTTGGCTGACAGCATTGTGGTTGAGCAGTTTCCCAAACTGGAAGGCCGCCAAATGATCATGATGATTGCACCAGGTCGTAAAAAACCTGGTGGAGGCAAAGACAAGAGCAGCGCCATAGAGCATGCCGACAACGCGCCTGCCCAGCAATAAGCTGTTGCAAGCAAGCGCCAAAGCGAAATAGAGTATTAACAGGGTTCGCCATCTGCCATTCGTGGCAGGCGGCAGCACTTCCAGCACTAACCACGCTGGAATTAAAAAGTAGTCCGAAGGCCAACAAGTGCCGGCAAAAGGGTTTGCCAGCCGCCTGGCGGGTACAAAGTAAGAAGGAGCATGTTACATGCCCAAAATGAAGACTAAAAGCGGTGCCAAGAAGCGTTTCCGCGTTCGTCCAGGTGGTACGGTTAAGCGCGGTCAAGCGTTCAAGCGTCACATCCTGACCAAAAAAACTACAAAGAACAAACGCCAGTTGCGTGGTGCAGTCAATGTGCATGAGGCCGATTTGGGCCATATCGCACAAATGCTGCCCTTTGCTGGTCTGTAATTTTTTTGACGAACTAGGAGATTCACTATGTCTCGCGTAAAACGTGGAGTGACAGCACGCGCTCGTCATAAAAAGGTTCTGGCTCTGGCCAAAGGTTTCCGTGGTCGCCGTGGCAATGTTTACCGCATTGCAAAACAGGCGGTAATGAAGGCAGGCCAATACGCCTACCGTGACCGCCGCACCAAGAAACGTGTCTTCCGTCAGTTGTGGATTGCCCGTATCAACGCAGCAGCCCGCGCCAACGGTTTGACTTACAGCCAGTTTATCAATGGTCTGAACAAGGCTGAAATCGCTCTGGACCGCAAGGTGCTGGCCGATATCGCCGTGCATGATGCAGCAGCTTTTGCCAGCATCGTGACTCAGGTCAAAGCCAAATTGGCTGTCTGATTTTCGCCTGCAGCGCCGTTACTTTCCCAAGCAATGGCACTGTGGCGCAAGCCAGAGAAACAGGGGCTGGTTCTGCAAAGTGCCAGCCCTTTTTCTTTTAATGCCGTTTTGCACCCCATTCGCTGCAAGCGCAGCGCACCTGCTCCGAAAAAGCTCCGCAGATGAAGCAGAAAAGCACTTTTTAAGCGCGCCTAAAAAGCATTTTTCTGTTTGTTTTGCAAATCTAAAACGTCTTTTGCACGCCTGTTTAACCCCCTTAGCCCTCTACCCACATGAACGACCTCGACACCATCGTTGCCAGCGCCCGCGAACTGTTTGCCGCCACCCATGCTCCTGCTGAATTGGAAAATGCCAAAGCACGCTTTTTGGGTAAGGCGGGGCAAATTACCGAACTGATGAAAGGCATGGCGGCCTTGTCGGTAGAAGAAAAGAAAACCCGTGGTGCTGCTATTAACCAAGCCAAGCAAGCCATTGAAGCGGCTCTAAGCGAACGCCGCCAGCAGCTTGCTGAAGCAGAGCTACAAAAACAGTTGCAGGCCGAAGCCCTTGATGTGACGCTGCCAGGTCGCCAGCGCACGCCAGGCGGCTTGCACCCCGTTACCCTTACGCTGGAGCGCATTGAGCAGATTTTTGGCAGCATGGGCTTTGAAGTGGCGCAAGGCCCCGAGATTGAGGCTGATTGGTACAACTTCACGGCACTTAACACCCCTGAAGACCACCCTGCACGCTCTATGCACGATACTTTTTACGTCGAAGGCGGCAGCGAAAAAGCGCCCAATCTGCTACGCACCCACACCAGCCCCATGCAGGTGCGCCATGCCATGCAGCATGTGCAACGCTTCCAAGGCTTGATTGATGCGGGCCAGCGCATTCCTGAAATTCGCATCATTGCCCCTGGGCGCACTTACCGCGTTGACAGCGATGCCACGCATTCGCCCATGTTTCACCAGTGCGAAGGGCTGTGGCTGGGGGAGAACATCAGCTTTAAAGATTTGAAAGTGGTATTTACCGAGTTTTGCCGCACTTTTTTTGAAAGCGATGATTTGGTGCTGCGCTTTCGTCCGAGTTTTTTCCCGTTTACCGAGCCTAGCGCCGAGATAGACATCCAATTCCAGCACGGCCCCTTGGCTGGCAAATGGCTGGAAGTGGCAGGCAGTGGGCAAGTTCACCCCAGCGTAGTGCGCAATATGGGGCTTGACCCCGAGCAATACATTGGCTTTGCCTTTGGCATGGGGCCAGACCGCTTGACCATGCTGCGCTATGGTGTAAACGACTTGCGCTTGTTCTTTGATGGCGATGTGCGGTTTTTGTCGCAGTTTCGCTAACACTGCGTAATAAGAAAATTCCCATCGTACAAAATCAGCGCCCTTTGCCCTTTTGCGTTCGCTCCAGTATTAAAAACTTCTCACCCGTACACATACCATGCAATTCCCAGAATCCTGGCTTCGCGCCTTTTGCAACCCGCCCTTAAATACCCAACAACTGGCCGATACCCTGACTATGGCGGGGCTTGAGGTGGAAGATTTGCAGCCCGTTGCGCCGCCTTTTACGGGCATTGTGGTGGGCGAGATTAAAGAGGCAGTGCAGCACCCCGATGCCGACCGCCTGCGCGTGTGCAAGGTTGATGCTGGCACGGGCGAGTTGCTGCAAATCGTGTGTGGTGCGCCCAATGCCCGCGTGGGTATCAAAGTGCCTTGTGCAATGGTAGGCGCTGAGCTGCCGCCTGCTGTAACTGAAGATGGCTCTGAGGGCAAGCCTTTCAAAATCAAGGTGGGCAAACTGCGCGGCGTAGAGAGCTACGGCATGTTGTGCTCGGCGCGCGAGCTAAAACTGTCTGAAGACCACGGCGGCTTGCTTGAATTGGCGGCTGATGCGCCAGTTGGCCTCAATATCCGCGAGCATCTGCAGCTTGATGACACCCTGTTTACGCTCAAGCTCACACCCAACCTGGCGCATTGCTTAAGCGTATATGGCATTGCGCGTGAAGTATCTGCCCTAACGGGTGCGCCTTTGCTTACACCCGTTTTTGCTCCCGTAGTCACTGCCAATGACGAGCGCCTGCCTGTGGCTTTGCAAGCACCTGATTTGTGCGGACGCTTCTCGGGGCGCATTGTGCGCGGCATTAACCCACAAGCCAAAACGCCACAATGGATGGTTGACCGTCTGGCACGATGCGGGCAGCGCAGCATCTCGGCGCTAGTTGATATTTCTAACTATGTGATGTTTGAATATGGCCGCCCTTCGCATATTTTTGATTTGGACAAAATCCACGGTGGCTTATGCGTGCGCTGGGGCAAAGCGGGCGAAACGCTCAAACTGCTCAATGGCAACACCGTTACCCTCGATGAAAACGTAGGCGTCATTGCCGATGAGGTGCAAGTCGAGTCGCTGGCAGGCATTATGGGCGGCGATGCAACTGCCGTTTCTGACGTCACGCAAAACATCTATATCGAAGCCGCTTTCTGGTGGCCCAAAGCAGTAGCAGGCCGCGCGCGCCGCTTTAACTTCTCTACCGATGCCGCACACCGCTTCGAGCGCGGCGTAGACCCCAGCCAAACGGTAGAACACATCGAGCACATTACCCAGCTTATTTTGGATATTTGCGGCGGCCAAGCCTGCCCTGTAGATGACTGGCAGCCCAATATGCCCAAGGCGCAGCCCGTTGCCCTGCGTGTAGCGCGTGCAGCCAAGGTCATTGGCATGCCCGTTACGCAGCAGCAGTGTGCCGATGCACTGCGCGGCTTGGGGCTGCCTGTAACCGAAAGCGAAGGCGTGCTCACCGTTACCCCGCCCAGCTACCGCTTTGATTTGCAGATTGAAGAAGATTTGATTGAAGAAGTGGTGCGCGTTATTGGCTACCACAAGCTGCCCACCACACCACCGCAAGCGCCCATCACGCCCAAACTACGCCCTGAAACCCAGCGCAGCGCCTACGACGTGCGCCGCACACTGGCAGGCTTGGGCTACCAAGAAACGATTAACTACAGCTTCGTAGAAGAACGCTGGGAGCATGAGCTTGCAGGCAACCCCAACCCCATCAAACTGCTGAACCCCATTGCCAGCCAAATGAGCGTCATGCGCTCCTCGCTGATTGGCTCGCTGCTTAACGTCGTTAAATTCAACCTCGACCGCAAAGCCAGCCGCGTGCGCGTGTTTGAAGCAGGCCGCGTATTTTTGCGCGATGCGAGCGTGCCTGAAAGCGTTACCACCGTAAAAGGCTTTCACCAGCCTATGCGCGTAGCAGGCATGGCCATAGGCAGCAGCAGCGACTTGCACTGGAGCAATAAAGACACCGCCAGCGATTTTTACGACATCAAAGGCGACGTACAAGCCCTGCTCGCACCCTTGCAGCCCCGATTTGAAGCAGCGCAGCACCCTGCCCTGCACCCAGGCCGCGCAGCCCGCGTGCTGGTGGGTGAACAGCACATCGGCTTTATTGGCGAGCTGCACCCACGCTGGCGCCAAAGCTACGACTTGCCGCAAGCGCCCGTGCTGTTTGAGCTAGACTGGCAAGCCGTGCTTACCCGCCCGCTGCCTGCATTTACGCCCGTATCCAAATTCCAGGCTGTAGAGCGCGATGTGGCAGTCATCGTCAAAGACAGCATCAGCCACGATGCGCTCATTGCTTCTGCCATGCAAGCCAAGCACACCACCGCTGGCGCCATCTTGCAGCAAGCCGTGCTATTTGACATCTTCCGCCCCAACGCCAAAACCCCAGAAGCCACAACCTGGCTGGCTGCTGACGAAAAAAGCGTTGCCATTCGTCTGCTGCTCCAAAGCACCGAGGCGGCATTGGCCGAAGAACAAATCGAAGCCGCACGCCAAGCCGTTATACAGCAGCTAGGCAGCGACTTGGGAGCGCGTTTGCGCGGCTAAAACGCCCAGCCGACAAAGACCGAGCAAGACGCACCGATACACACAACACACAAAGGCAACGGCATGGAAATTTCACTCGACACCCTTGAAACACCAACGCTTACCAAAGCGCAACTCGCCGAGCATCTGTTTGACAACATCGGCCTCAACAAGCGCGAAGCCAAAGAGCTGGTTGATGCTTTTTTCGACCGCATTGTGCAAGAACTCGCCCAAGGTGAAGACGTAAAAATCTCAGGCTTTGGCAACTTCCAACTCCGCGCCAAATCGCCCCGCCCAGGGCGCAACCCGCGCACGGGCGAGCCTATTGCCATTGAAGCGCGTCGCGTTGTCACCTTCCACGCCAGCCAGAAACTCAAAGCCATCGTGCAAGGCGAGCTACCAGCCGCAACCGAGCAAGACTAAGCTGGCGGCGCGCATACAGCAAGCCACAGCCGCCCCACCCTGCCTGCCAAACCCGCCATTGCTTGCCTGTTTGCTTATTTGCTCGCACACCCATGCCCATCTTTAACCACCACACCACCCACGCAGACATCCACGCACCCAAACGCAGCCTGTACCCGCCAGTTGAGCCTTTCAAAACAGGCTTGCTCGACACAGGCGACGGCCACCAAGTCTATTGGGAGCTAGTCGGCAACCCCGCAGGCAAACCCGCCGTATTTCTGCACGGCGGCCCTGGCGCTGGCTGCAGCGCACAGCACCGCCAACTGTTTGACCCACAAAAATACTGCGTGCTGCTGTTTGACCAACGCGGCTGTGGACGCTCCACCCCCCACGCCAGCCTTGAAAACAACACCACCTGGCACCTGATAGACGATATGGAGCGCCTGCGCAGCATGATTGGCGCAGAGCAGTGGCTGGTATTTGGCGGTTCCTGGGGCAGCACACTGACACTGGCTTACGCACAAACACACCCACAACGCGTTAGCGCCTTGGTATTGCGCGGCATCTTCACCATTCGCAAAGCGGAAATCAACTGGTTTTACCAAGAAGGCGCTTCATGGGTCTACCCCGATTTGTGGCAAGACTACATCGCCCCCATCCCCGAAGCCGAGCGCCACGACCTGCTAGCCGCCTTCAACCGCCGCTTAACCAGCAACGACACCGCCACACAGCAGCAAGCCGCCCTCGCTTGGGCAGGCTGGGAAGGCAAAAGCATCACCCTGCTACCCAGCACCAACGCCAACAGCTTTACCGACCCCCACTTTGCGCTGGCCTTTGCCCGCATCGAAAACCACTACTTCACCCACGGCGGCTTTTTTGAAGACGGCCAACTCATCCGCAACGCCGCACTGCTCAAAGGCATACCTGCCGTCATCATCCAAGGGCGCTACGATATGTGCACCCCCGCGCGTAGTGCATGGGAGCTATACCAAAGCTGGGTCCAGGCAGACCCCAGCGTAGAGCTGCACTGGGTTGGCAATGCAGGGCACGCCTATAGCGAAAGCGGCATTCTGAATCAGCTTATTGCGGCTACTGACAGGTTTGCAACTTTCGCATAAATCAAAACCGCACATTAATAAATCACGCTTTTAAGCGCATAGAAAGCAAACCACAAACCTGCCATGTCTTCCCTT
>JAGONG010000057.1 GCA_017993135.1 Allobrachymonas sp. | reverse complement strand
GCCTGCAAACAACGCCAATGCAATGAAAACAGAGCCAAGCGCCAGCCACCAAGGGTGGGATTTGATTTTTTTCCACATAAAAAGCCTATTTCGGGTAACAATAAATTGCAGCAACCAAGGCAAGCGCAAGCGCCAAATCAGCCGCTAACGTGCGCAGTATGCATGATGGGCGATGAATTAAGTATGAACAGGCAGCATGGCAAGGCGCAAAAAAAACGGCGCAAGTGCTAACGTGCCCATGCCTTGCGCATTGGGCTTAAAGATATAGGTTGACGCGGCTGGTAAACATACTTCACGCAGCCGAATTGCCCAAATGCCCCAAAGCCCAATTGCCAAAGGCGTGACGAGGCAGGGCGCAAGCGGGCGGGGCAATCTGCAACTGGCAACTAGCCAGCGCAAATTGCCAAACGCCAAACGCCAATCAGCGTGGGCGCTGTTTTATGCCGCAGTTCTGCTCTTGAAGCGCCCGCTTTCTTCAAATTGCAGCCCTATGCCCAGCAGCCATTCTTCGCGGCCTTTGGGGGCGGTGAAGTGGATGCCTAGTGGCAGCCCGTTGGCGGCGATGTGGGTAGGCAGGCTGATGGCGGGCTGGCCTGTGAGGTTAGCTTGTTGGGTAAAGGGGGTGAGTGCAAGGCTGGGCTCGAACATATCCCAGATGACTTGCAACTGGCGCGGGTTGTCTAGCGCGGTGATTGTCTCCATTTGCGCAATGCTCTCGTCGGTTTGCAGTTGGGCGCTGATTAAGGGCGCGGTGTGGGCTGTGGCGGGTGTCAGGTACAGGTCAAACTGCTGGTTGAAGTTGGCCATTTGCTCGGCGGCTACGTCCCACGCGGCAAGGCTGATGGAGTAATCGGCGGCAGAGAGTTTTTTGCCTGTTTGCCATAGCGCCCATGTGATGAGTTCCATGTCTTCGCGTAGCAAAGGGCGGCCAAAGGCAGATTCCATTTTTTGGAACATGGCGGCGGTTTCGCCTGCATTCATGGCGTAGTAGCTTTTCATAAGGGCAATGCCGTCTATGCCGTTGTTTTGCTCTACGACTTGGTGGCCGCACTCCTTGAGGAAGGCTACGGCTTGCATCACGGCGGCTATGGCTTCATCGCTTACGGGGGTGTTTACGGGGGATTTGAGCGAGTAGGCGATTTTGAATTTGCGGTTTTTGAATGTGCTCAGGTTGCGCAGGTAGCCTGGCTCATAGACGGGGGTGAGAAAGGCGGCAGCGGGTTGTTCGATTTGTAATGCATCAAGCATGGCGGCGGTGTCGCGCATGGTGCGGGTGAGGGCAAAGTTGATGGCAGCACCTTGCCAGTTGCGCCCTACGCCTGGGCCCACGGGGGTTTTGCCGCGGGTGGGTTTTAGCCCAATCAAGCCGCTAAACGAGGCAGGTATGCGGATGGAGCCGCCGCCATCGCTAGCGGCTGCTACGGGGCTGATGCCAGCGGCAATTACGGCGGCTGCCCCGCCGCTGGAGCCGCCCGCGCTGTGCTGCAAGTTCCAGGGGTTGCGGGTGGGGCCGTAGAGTTGCGGGTCGGTGATGTTTTTAAAGCCAAATTCGGGCGTGTTGGTTTGTCCCAGCACGATAAAGCCCGCACGTTCTAGTGTGCTGACAAAGGCGCTGGTGCGCTTGGCTACGGATTGCGCCAGCAGCTTTGCGCCTGCGGTGTTGGGCTCGCCTGCGAGGTCTTGCCCCAAGCCTTTTATCAGGATGGGTACGCCGCCAAAGGGCAGGCCGTCAAAGTTGCGGCTGGCGGCTTCGGCCAAGGCTTTGTCTAGCCGCGTGGATGTGACGGCGTTAATTGCAGGGTTGTGTTGCTGGATTTTGGCAAAGGTTTGCTCAAGCAGTTGGGCGGGGGTGGTTTGGCGGTTTTTGATTTGTGCGGCAAGGGCGAGTGCGTCTATGGGTGTGTGGCTATGTGCGTTGTTGGCTGTGTTGTTGTGTGGCATGGCGGGGAGTACCTTTGCTGCTAGGGGGGTGGATAAAGCTAGCGCTTGCGTGGCAAGAGCGAGCTGGGCGGTGTGTTTGATGAATTGGCGGCGGTTAGCGGTGGTGGTGGGCATGGTGTGGTTTGCGGGCGGGGGTAGTTGCAGCGCATAGCGTTAGATGCGAGCGCGTTGGCTTGGGTGTAGCGGCAATCATGGAGCAGGCACGGGTGCAGGCGCAGATGCAGATGAGATGGTGGTGGTGATTGCCGAAATGCCTGAAATTGTGCCAATTGCAGGCATTGCACCAAGCGCAAGCAATCATAGGCGCTAACGCCGTGCAGAGCTTGTTTGGTTGCCTAGGGTTTGCCCCACAGGCGCACGGTGCGGTCATAGCTGGCCGATAGCGCAAATGCGCCGTTGGGCGAAAACGCTACGGCTCTTACCTTGTCGTCATGGCCTGCAAAAGTGCGAAGCAACGCACTCGAGTCTAGCCGCCACAGGCGCATGGTGTTGTCACGGCTGCCCGATAGCGCCATGCTGCCGTCGGGCGATATGGCTATGGCGTTTACCCCTGCGCTATGCCCTTGCAGTGTGCGCAGGTTTTGCCATGCAGCCGCATTTTGTGTGGCGCTGCGGGTTGGGCTGGCTGTGCCAGTGCTGCTGGTGCTTGTGGGTACATCGGGCGATTGCTTTTGGGTGCAGGCGCTGCTGGCTGCCAGTAACAGCACGGTGCAGCAGCGTAGCACGTGTGCCAGCCAGGGGCAATGGCTGGTAGATGTGCTTGTTGGCATAGCGTTTATCTCATCTTGCACGGGTTTGCGTGCGGGTGTGTGGGCAAGGCGCTTATTTAGGCCACAGCGCCCACAGGTACAAAGGCTGCTTGAGGCGGTGCGCGAGTTGCGCGGCTTCGGGCGACCAGCCTGCAAAGTAGTCGGCACGCACCGCGCCTGTGATGGCGCTGCCTGTGTCTTGGGCAATGACCAAGCGGTTAAGCGTGGTGGCCGCCCCCGTGCTTGATAGCCATAGCGGTGTGCCGTAGGGGATGCTGGCGCGGTCTACCGCGATGGAGCGCCCTGGGGTGAGTGCTACGCCTTGTGCGCCGCGTGGGCCCGTGTCGGCATCGGTAATGGTTTCTTCGCGGAAAAAGACGTAGCGCGGGTTGCTCCAGAGCATGTCGTTTAGGCGGCTGGGGTTTTGGGCTGCCCATTGGCGCAGGTTGTCCCAACTGCCGCCACGTCCGCCTTGCGCTGTAACCCATGCCGAGGGGCTTTTGAAGGGCTGGTTATTGGTGCCGGCAAAGGCCATGCGCACGGTGCGGGTCTGGCCGCCTGGTTCTTGCACTTGCACGCGGCCTGAGCCTTGCACATGCAAAATCATGGCATCAATGGGGTCGGCCATATACATCAGGGCGCGGCCTTGCAGGGCAGCGCGGGCGGTGGGGTCGGTATCAATTTGCTGGCGGGTAAACCACGGCTGGCGCGGTGCGCCGCTGGCGGGCGGGGCGTAAAGCGGCACGGTGTGTCTGCCCGTGGGGCGGCGGCTGGCCTGCATCACAGGCTCGTAGTAGCTGGTGAGCGTGCCTTGCGTTTCGCCATTGAAGGCTTCAATGCGGTAGGGTTGGAGGCGGCGTAGCAGCCAGTTGCGCTTGTCGTTATCGCTGGCGTTGGCAAGCTGCTGCGCTTCGGCACACACGCTGGCAAAGATGGGGCCGGGTTTTTGGCAACTGAGCAACCACGCGCCCCAAGCTTGCCCGACTTGGTCTTGCGCCACACCGGGCAGCGACGACCACGGCACAGGTACCCAGCGGCTTTTTTCGCGCTGGATGGTGTTGCCCACAGGCGGCTCGTCAGGCACGGCGGGTTTGCGGCTAGCGCAGCCTGATAAAACAGCCAAGGTGAGCAAGAAAAGGGCTAGCCAAAGAGCCAAGCGGCGCTGGTGATTGGCGGTGGATTGGGGCAAAGGCAGGGCAGGGGTGTAGAGCATAGTTGCGAGCAAATTCCTGAAGAAAAACGCGCCAAGACAAACAGCGCAAGTGCCAAGATAGTACCAGCTTGCAGTTTGGCAAAGCGGGGGCGGCTGGTGTGCTGGGTGTGGTTTGTGGCAACTCTGCCAGAAAAACAAGCGCATAAGCAGGCGTGGCAGTAAGTGTGGCTAACAAGTCTGCCGCCAAATGCCACTAGATGCAACCAGATAAGCCGCCCAGAGTACCCATTGCCCAAACGCAGCCAAAGCGCTTTCTTTTACAATCTGCCCCGTTGGTGCTGGCGTGGCAATTCTTGTCGTGCTGGTTAAACCCAGGTTGTCCATTAGGCGGAACTTCGTTCCTGTTTGCGTTCTGTCGGTGTCTTTTTGGTCATTTTGGCCGTTTGCTTCGCGCCAATAGCTATGGCTATTGGCTTGTCGCAACCGACCAAACTGCCATAAAAATCCATCCGACATCATCGCAAACCCTAATGAACAATCTGGGTTAAACGGGAAGCAGGGCTTTGGTGGGTATACCGCTGTGTATATCGCGTGTATATACCGCTAAAACGGCCTGCGCTGCCCCCGCAACGGTGAAACGGTGTACGCATTGCATATGTGCGGTGCGTAGCAGCGGCAAATAAGCCACTGGCGGCGTGCCCAGCCGCTGGGAAGGTGTCGCTTGCAGTTGTGTTGTTAGATGGCTGGCGCTTGTTGCAAGCTTGTTGCCTATCCAATGTACGCACAGCGCCGTCAGCCCGGATACCGGCCAACACGAGCGGTTTGCCTGCCTTGGTGCGTGCAAGTCGATGCCAGAACGCGCGGTGGCGGGGTTGCCAGGTGAGCGTTTGTTTTTGCTGGAAATAGCCGTATGGCTGCTGCTGATAATTCCCCTTTGCCCGTTTGCGCGCCTTGCGAACCTGGCTTGCCGTGCGCGCCTGCCGCACCTGCTGGCGCGCCTTGCCCTGTGTTGCTGGTGGCAGCGCCCTCATCGGGGCAGGGCAAAACCACGGTTACGGCTGCGCTGGCACGCTTTTGGAGCAGGCAGGGCTTGCGCGTGCAGGTGTTTAAGTGCGGGCCCGACTTTATTGATGCAGGCTGGCACGCGCTTGCCAGCGGGCAGAGCGTGTACCAGCTTGATTTGTGGATGGCGGGCGCTGCCGCTTGCCGCGCCATGCTGCAACACGCTTGCATGCATAACGATGTGGTGCTGGTTGAAGGCGTAATGGGCTTGTTTGACGGCGAGCCGAGCAGTGCCGATGTGGCTGTGCAGTTTGGCTTGCCTGTGCTGGCAGTGGTAGATGCTGGCCGCATGGCTGGCACGCTGGGTGCGGTAATCTATGGCTTGCAGCACTACCAGCAGGGCTTGCCCTGGGCAGGTGTGCTGGCTAACCGCGTAGCCAGTGCCAACCATGCCCAGATGCTGCGCGAGTCGTTGCGAGAGCCTGCGCATTGGCTCGGCGGCATAGCGCGTAGCGAGGCTTTTACGCTGGGCAGCAGGCATTTGGGGCTATTGCAAGCGCACGAGCTGCATGATGCCTTGCAGCGCCTTGATGCCGCTGCCGATGCACTGGCAGACACCCCGATGGCAACCATGTCAGCCGCGCAATTGCAGCAATTTCGCCCCAGCCGCCTGTGGGAGGGGCAAGCATCAGGCAGCGCCGCTGCAAGCACAGCCGATACCGCGCCCATCAGTAGGCCAAGTGGCGCTTCCCTTGGCACGGCAAATCGCACCCCCAGTAGCACAGCTAACGGCGCACCCAGCGCCACAAGCAACGCCACCCCCCACGGCGTATTAAGCGCCTACCTGCAAACACAAATCCCCAGCCCCATTTTGCAAGGCCGCACCATAGCCATAGCGCGTGATGCGGCTTGCTGCTTTATCTACCCCGCCAATCTCGAAACCTTGCAAGCGTTGGGCGCAAAACTGGTGTTTTTCTCGCCACTGGCAGATGCTAGCCTGCCCGCGTGCGACGCGCTTTGGCTGCCTGGTGGCTACCCCGAGTTGCACCTGCCCCAGCTTGCAGCCAACACCGCCATGCGCCAAAGTGTGGCGCAGCACATAGCCGCAGGCAAACCCGTTTGGGCAGAAGGCGGCGGCATGTTGCTGCTGTGCCAAAGCATCGCCCCAGCGCAAGCCGCATCAGCCACGCCTGCCCAGAGCCACGCGGCAAGCGCCCCACAAGCCGCAACACAAGCCATACCAACCCCCGCTGCCGAGCAGCCCGCATGGGGCATATTGCCAGCCACCGCGCACATGCACAGTCGCCTGCAAGGGCTGGGCTTGCAGGCGCTGGTTGAGCCAGCGGTAACAGCGGCAGGCGGCGCACAGGAGTTAGACAACGCACAAGCCACAGGCGCACAGGGCGCAGAGCCACAGCATCCACCCCTGCGCGGCCACACTTTTCACTACGCCAGCATCAGCACCGCACTGCCCGAGCTTGCCCGCACCACCAGCGCCCGCGCCAATAGCCGCAACCAAGCGGGTGAAGCGCTGTACCAATATGGGCCTGCTGGCAACGTTTGGGCAAGCCACTTTCACCCCTGGTTTGCCAGCAGCCCGCAAGCGGCGGCGCAGTTGTTTTTGCCGCGCCTGCAAACGCCTTTGGCAGACCACCCTGAAACCCACAACCCAACCCCACCATGCAGCCCCACCACGAACTGATACTAGGCGGCCAAAAAAGCGGCAAAACCGCCCGCGCCGAGCACATGGCAGCGCACTGGCTGGCAGCAGCCCAAGCGCCCACGCAGACATCGGCGGAGAATATCGCAACTGCCCCACAAGCCGAAGCCCAGCCACGCCGCGCCATCTACATCGCCACCGCCCAGCCGTGGGATGAAGAAATGCGCCAGCGCATAGCACGCCACCAAAGCGAACGCGCCCAGCGCGTGCCAAGCATGGTCACCCTTGAAACCACCGATTTGCCCGCCGCCCTGCACGCGCACAGCAACCCGCACACTTTGCTGGTGATAGATTGCCTCACCCTCTGGCTTACCCACCTGCTTATGCCCATGCACGGCAAGCCAGATGCAGCACAGGCGCAAAGCGGCATCACCGCGTTGTTGCAGGCGCTCAAGGCGTGTCAGGCGCAGGTCTATCTGGTTAGCAATGAAATTGGCTTGGGGCTTATCCCGCTGGGGCAAGAAAACCGCGCCTTTGTCGATGCACTGGGCATGCTCAACCAGCGCGTAGCTGCTGCATGCAGCTATGTCACCTTCATGGCGGCAGGCTTGCCGCTGCCGCTAAAACGCCCTTAAATACTTAATACGCCACACGACCCATCTGGCGCAATACGCGCCCATACAAGCCAAAACCAGCAGGAGCCAACCATGCAAATCGAAAACCCACCCACCGCAAAGCCATACGAAAAGCCAGCAGGCGAGCGCCGCGGGCTGCTCCTAGTCAATACGGGCGACGGCAAAGGCAAAAGCACAGCCGCATTTGGGCTGGCACTACGCGCTACGGGGCGCGGCAAGGCGGTAAAAATCTACCAATTCATGAAAACCCAAGGCGCACGCTTTGGCGAGCACCGCATGTTTGAGCAAATCGGCATACCTGTTGAAAGCCTGGGCGATGGCTTTAGCTGGGATAGCCGCGATTTAGACCACTCCGCCCAACTGGCACGCAACGGCTGGAAAAAAGCCAAAGCCGCCATTTTGAGCGGTGAATACTTTCTAGTCGTATGCGACGAAATCACCTACCCGCTTATCTACGGCTGGCTTGATTTGCAAGACGTGCTCGAAACCCTGCAAAACCGCCCGAAAGACGTACACATCTGCCTCACAGGCCGCCGCTGCCCGCAAGAAATTATCGACATGGCCGACACCGTTACCGAAATGCGCCCCATCAAACACGCTTTTGATGCAGGCATACCCGCGCAGCGCGGGATTGAGGATTGATAGATGCAAGATGTTTTGAAAAGGTAACTGGAGCACATGATGGCTTTTTGGCAAGGTCTGTTTTTAATCACTTCTGTTCACTTGTTGGCCGCAGCATCACCAGGCCCTGACTTTTTGATGGTGACGCAGCAAACGCTAGTGCATGGCAGGCGCACAGGGTTATGGTGCAGTGCGGGCATTGCGTTGGGGTTGGGTGTGCATATTGCTTACTCTATTGGTGGGCTTGCTGCCACCATCGCGCATTCGTTGTCGCTGCTGTGGGCAATTAAGTTGCTGGGTGGCAGCTATCTGGTATTTATTGGTGTTAAGGCATTGCGTTCGCAAGCAGATACTGGTGTGCCTGCCAGCGCAGAAACAGCCCGGATACAGGCGCATACGCTACCAATACAGCTCTCTGCTTGGCGAAGCTTTGCTAAAGGATTTTTGTGCAATGTGCTCAACCCTAAAGCGCCAGTTTATTTTGTCTCGCTTTTTACGGTGGTGCTATCGCCTGATATGCCCTTGCGTCAGTTGCTAGCTTATGGTTTGTGGATGATGGTGTTGCAAATGGGGTGGTTTAGTGCGGTGGTTTTGCTGCTGGCTCAGCCGCGTTTGCAAGGCGTATTTAGGAGCTATAGCCACTGGATTAACCGTGTTTGCGGAGCAGTCATGCTGGCTCTGGGTGTACGGGTCTTAGGTACGCTGAAATAACAGCCATGCAAACGATAACAAGCTTGCAATTCGTAGCCGCAGCCTACGCCGCCGTGCTGCTTACCCTCTTCATTGACCAGTGGATAGGCGAGCCGCCGCCGCGTTGGCATCCTGTGGTGTGGATGGGCAACTATCTGGGCTGGGCTGGGCGTTGGTTGCAGGCGCGGGTGGTGATTGGGCAAAGCGGGGCGGGTGATGTGGCTGGTGCGGCAGATAAGGCTGATGCAGCCGATTGGGCATCGTTTTGGCGCGGTGCTGCTGTCTGGTGGCTGGGGGCAGTGCTGGTGCTGTTGGTGGCGGGCGGGCTGCAATGGCTGCTGCTGCAATTGCCATTGGGCTGGGCAGTGTTGCTGCTGGGCGTGGCGCTCAAGCCCTTGCTGGCGTGGCGTATGTTGACTGATGAAGTTGCCGCCGTTGAGCAGCAATTGGGGCAATCGCTGCAAGCAGGCCAGCAGCAGTTGGCGCGGATTGTGAGCCGCGATGTGGCGGTGCTGGACGTGGTGCAGGTGCGCGAAAGTGCGCTGGAAAGTTTGGCAGAAAACCTCAACGATTCTGTTATTGCCCCCCTGTTTTGGTTTGCTTTGCTGGGTTTGCCGGGCGCGGCGCTGTGCCGCTTTGCTGATACGGCAGACTCCATGTGGGGCTATCGCGGCAATTACCGCGGGCAGTGCTGGGAATGGGCGGGCAAATGGGCAGCGCGTGCCGATGATGTGCTGGCGTGGTTGCCCGCACGCATTACAGCGGTGGCGCTGCTGCTGGCTGGGGTGGTTGCATCGTGGCGCAAAGCGCGGCCAGCATGCCACCTTGCAGCGGGCAGCAGCAGTGCTGCCAGCGCAAGTCAAGCGGCTGATGCTGAAACCATCACGCAATCAAAAGAAAAAGCAGCAAAACAAACAAAAACGCACGCCAACCAGCAAACCAGCACGCAAAGCAGCAGCATTTGCCAGCGTCTGGCGCAACTGCCGCGTCAGGCGCGTTGCACTCCTTCGCCCAATAGTGGCTGGCCTATGGCGGCGCTGGCGCTGGTGCTTGATGTGCGCCTGTGCAAGCCCCACACCTACACCCTGCACGCCCAAGGGCAAACCGCGCAAGCGTGCCACATAGCGCAGGCGGTGCGACTGGCGCATGGCGCACTGCTGGGGCTGGTGGCTTTGTGGGGGCTGGCTTGGCTGGTGGTATGGTGGGCAGTGGTTGAGGGCGTGGCAGCCTCAAGCGCGGCTGGAAATATGCCGCAAGCTCTGGCCAGGCTGCTGCCAGCTCTGGTGTAATGACGCAATGAACACGCACCCCGCACGCAACTGCAAAACGTCACCCATGCTGCCTACGTTAGCAGCGCAGCCCACGCAGCCGCAGCATGGCGGCAGCGATGCGCTGGGCGTGCCGCAGTGGGATTTTTCTACCAACAGCAACGCCACGGGTCCTTGCCCACATACTGTAGTGGCACTGGCTGGCGCAGACATCACCCGCTACCCCGACCCCACCTACACCGCATTGCGCCACACGCTCGCCGCTTGGCACGGGGTAGATAGCTGGCGCATTGTGCTTGGCAGCAGCGGCAGTGAGCTGATTGCACGGCTAACAGCCTGGGTAAGCGCGCAAGTCCGCACAAGCGACAAAGGCTGTAGCAACAACGGCAGCGGCAACACTGCACAGCCCGCTGTGTGGCTGCCAGCGTACCACTATGCCGACTACGCCCACGCAGCGGCATTGCACGGCATGGTGCAAGTGGCAGATGTCGGGCAAGCCGATTTAATCTGGCTATGCGCCCCCAGCAGCCCCTTGGGGCAGGCGCTTGCTTTGCCGCAGCAGTGGGCGCAACGCCGCCAGAGCAGCACGGTGGTGCTTGATTGCGCCTACGCCCCGCTACAGCTTACAGATAGCCCCCTGCTGCCAGAGGCATTCAACCGCCATGCAGCATGGCAAAT
>JAGONG010000056.1 GCA_017993135.1 Allobrachymonas sp. | reverse complement strand
AAAAGAAACAGGCACAGGTTTTAAACCCTGTGCCTGTTTTTTTGTTTTGTTTGCTCTGTTCTGCTCTGGATTGGTTCGGTTCGGTTCGGCGTTGTACTGCGCTTTGGCTGTTGCGCTATCTGGCTACAGCGAGCGCAAGCGGCTGCCTTGTGTGAAGCCGCATGCGCTCCACGGCGCGCCTTTGCATAGGCCGATGACTTTGAATAGTTCGCCCATTTCGTGCTCCAGCAGCAGGCGTTGCGCCAGTGCGCGTTGGGGCAGGGGGGCTTGTTGCATGTGGCTGGCTATGCCGCAGTTGAGCAAAAACCAGCCTTGCGTGGTGTAGCCCAGCAGGTCTAGCCCCGCGTTTTGTGCGGCTACGGCTATGTCGGTGAAGTTGATGTGGGCGGTGATGTCTTTGTCGCCCACGGCGTGCAGGGGGTCGGGGTCGGCGCGGTGGGCTTGGTGGCACATGAGGGTGCCCATGTGGCGCTGGGGGTGGTAGTACTCGCCTTCGCCAAAGCCGTAGTCGATAAAGAATGCCGCGCCGCGTTGCAGGCGCTCGCCTAGCGTGCGGATGAAGGCGTGCGCTTGGGGGTGGATTTCGGTGAGGTAGTGGTGCGTGCCTGATACTTCATAAGGCGGGCGCAGGGTGGTGGGCTGGTCGTGCCAGCTAAAGGCAAAGTGGTGGCTGGCGGGGGTGTTTGCGGGGCTGCTTGCGTGCGGGGTGGATGGGGCGCTGGTGTGTGGGGCGGCTGGTGGTGCAGTGGGTGCGGCAGGTGCTGTAGGTGCTGTAGGTGCTGTAGGTGCGCTGGGCAGGTCGGCAACGGTTACGCCGCGTTCGTGCCAGATGTTGTGCGTGCGCACGAGCAGTTTTACGGGCATGGCATCGAGTACTTCGTTGCCGATGATTACGCCTTGCATGGCTGGGGGCAGTTGGGTGTGCCATTGCACCAAGTCGCCAAAGCGTGCCAATCGCTGCTGCTGGCGCTGGCGCAGGCTGCCAGAGATGTCTACTATGGCGTATTGGCGCGGTGCTGTGCCTTGGGTGGCCAGGGTGTCGAGTATTTGCTCTGCCAGTGCGCCGCTGCCTGCGCCAAATTCCCAGATGGTGTCGGTTTGGGTGTGGTGCAGGGCTTGTTGCACTTGCGCGGCGAGTGTTTGCCCAAACAGGGGGCTGATTTCGGGGGCGGTTACGAAGTCGCTGCCGTCACGCGGCAAATGCCCGAGTTTGGCGCTGCCGTGGGCGTAGTAGCCCAGATGGGGGGTGTATAGGGCAAGTTGCATAAACTGGTCAAACGCCAGCCAGCCGCCTGCCTGGATGATGGCTTGGCGGATGTGGGCAGCGAGCGCGTGCTGGTTGGTGTAGTGGTGGTGTGTGGGCATGGCGTAATTGTCGCGGGTTTGGGGTGGGAATGCGGGGGCAAGAATACGGGGGCAAGAATACGGGAGCGAACGCAAAAGGCGCAGAAGTTACGCAGAAGTCGCAAAAGGGAATACCAAAATTGTTTTGGTAAAGGCTTGAACCAGTGTTTATGCGGCTTGCGGGGCATAAATGGCTGGGAAGGCGCATGGGGGCTGGTTGTCGGGGGTTTTTGCGGCTTTGCTTTGGGCGGAGGACTGCGGGGGCGAACGCAAAAGGCGCAGAAGTTACGCAGAAGTCGCAAAAGGGAATACCAAAATTGTTTGAAAATGCCTTGAACCAGTATTTATGCGGCTTGCAAGGTAAAAGTGGCTTGCAAGCCGCATAAATACTGCTTGCTTGCTTGGTGTTTGCGCCTTGCGTGCGTGCATTGCGCTTGTGCGTGGGTCAAAGCGGCGTAATGCAGGTGGTGTAAATTGCAGCACAATCAGCAGCATTGCCGTTACACAAGATTTATTTGCCCAAGGTTGCCATGACTCAGACATCGCCCCCCCTTTGCGCCCCTGCTCCTGCCCACTGGAGCGAGGCGCTTGCCAGCACTTGCCGCCGCTTGTTTTTGCGCAATTACGAAACGCGCATGGGCATAGGCGTGTACGAAAGCGAAAAGCGCGCGCCGCAGCGGGTGCGCATCAATGCCGATGTGTACGTTGCCTTGAGCCAATCTACCCCGCAGCACGACGCGCTGCATGAGGTGCTCGATTACGACTTCATCCGCAACACCATCGCGCAGCGCATAGCCGCAGGCCACATCGGGCTGCAAGAAACCCTGTGCGATGACTTGGCCGCCCTGCTGCTGCAACACCCTGCCGTGCGCGCCGTGCGCGTGGCTACCGAAAAACTAGACGTTTACCCCGACTGCGAAAGCGTGGGCGTAGAAGTATTCCGCATCAAAACCGCATGAACACCAACCAGACCACCACCACCGCAGCCGCCACCACCAGCACCGCCAACACAGCCGCCGCAGCGCAGCCACCAGCACTGCAACTGCCCCCGCCCGCCGCCATCTACCGCGTAGGCGGCGCAGTGCGCGATACCCTGCTGGGCTTGCCCGTGCAAGACAACGACTGGGTTGTTGTGGGCGCAAGCCCGCAGCTCATGCAGGCACACGGCTTTTTGCCCGTGGGCAAAGACTTTCCCGTCTTTTTGCACCCTGCCACCCACGAAGAATACGCACTGGCACGCACCGAGCGCAAAACCGCCCACGGCTACAAAGGCTTTGCCGTGCATGCGGCTCCAGACGTAACCCTGGAGCAAGACCTGGCGCGGCGCGACCTCACCATTAACGCCATCGCCCAGTCGCCCTGCGGCACCCTGCACGACCCCTACGGCGGCCAGCGCGACCTGCACAACAAAACCCTGCGCCACGTCACCGCCGCCTTTGCCGAAGACCCCGTGCGCATCTTGCGCGTAGCCCGCTTTGCCGCCCGCTTTGCCGACTTCACCATTGCGCCCGAAACCATGCAATTGATGCAGCAAATGGTTGCCGCAGGCGAAGTAGACCACTTGGTGCCCGAGCGCGTCTGGCAAGAAATCAGCCGTGGGCTCATGCAACCCACCCCCTCGCGCATGATTACCGTACTGCGCGAGTGCGGCGCACTGGCACGCATACTGCCCGAAGTCGATGCCATGTTTGGCGTACCCCAAAGCGCCGAACACCACCCCGAAATAGACAGCGGCGCGCACCTGCTCCTCGTGCTCGACGTAGCCGCCCACCTGCACACCGCATTGCCCGTGCGCTTTGCCTGCCTGGGGCACGATTTGGGCAAAGGCAACACGCCGCCCGAAATGCTGCCGCGCCACATCGGGCACGAGCAGCGCAGCGTAAAACTCCTGCGCCCCCTGTGCGAGCGCCTGCGCGTACCCACGCCATGCCGCGATTTGGCGCTCTTGGTAGCGCGTGAGCACGGCAACATCCACAGCAGCACAGAATTTGGCGCAGCCGCCACCGTGCGCCTGCTAGAGCGCTGCGACGCATTTCGCCAGCCCGAGCGCTTTGCCCAAGCACTGCTCGCCTGCGAATGCGACGCACGCGGCAGACTGGGCATGCAAGACTTGCACTATCCGCAAAAACCGCGCCTGCTACAACTGCTCCAAGCCCTGCAAAACATTGATGCAGCCGCCATCGCCCGCAGCGTAACCGAGCAAGCAGCCGCGCAAACCACCGCCGCGCCCGTCAGCCCCGCCCATCAGCCCGCTGCCTTGGGCGAACGCATCAAAGAGCAACTGCACCAAGCGCGCGTCAAAACACTGCAAGCCGTACTCGCGCAAACCACAACCTCCACCTAAACCACACAAGCCACACAAGCCACACAAACCACACCCCACACAGCACCAAAATGTCACAAAAAAGCCACCAAAAAGCATTAATACGCCTGTAATATATCGCCAGCAAGCGCACCCACCCAGCAAGCAAACGGCGCACGATTTTGACCCTGCTAGCCGCGCAGTCTTTCAGGTGCATGCACTGGTGCTAACTGGGCAAACCTGCTATCTTCAGCCACGCAAATCAAGCAGGCTACCCCTCTGGGCAAAGCAGCAAAGCTGCCTTAACCCCGCCCGCGCCAGCCCACCAAGCAGCGCAGGCGGCATACAAAACATGCAGATTCAAACCAAGGAAAGAGCAATGCAAACAAGCAAAATCCAAACAGCTTTACGCGCCAGCATATCCACCACGCTGCTGCTAGCCGCAAGCGGCGCATTCGCGCAAGGCGTAAGCATCACCGCCCCGGGCGTTAATGTGCAAGTAGGCGCAGGCGGCACATCAGTCACCGCCAAAGGCGCAGCCGTAAAAACCAAACCCGGCCAAGGCACAAGCGTGCAAGCCCCAGGCGCATCTGTTGCCACCAAAGGCGCGGGCGCAACCGTGCAAGCCCCAGGCGCATCAGTCACCACCAACGGTGCAGCCGTAAAAACCAAACCCGGCCAAGGCACCAGCGTGCAAGCCCCGAGCGCATCTGTTAGCACCAAAGGCGCAGGCGTATCGGTACAAGCCCCGGGCGTAGCCGTCACCACCAATGGCGCAGCCGTTGCCACCAAACCAGCCGCCGCAGCGCAAAAAAACGCAACAGGCAAAGCAGCCACAGCCAGCGGCAAAGAGCACGTCAATGCCGATATGTCAGGCTCCAACCTTGCTAATGCCGACTTTGCAGGCCATCGCTTCACCAATGTAGACCTCTCCAACTCCATCTTGCGCGGAGCCAACTTCCAAGGTGCAGAGCTCATCAACGTAAGCCTTGATAACTCTGACCTCTCTGGGGCAAACTTGCGCGGCGCAAAACTGGTCAATGTCAGCTTGGACGGCGCTCTCACCACAGGCGCAATCTGGACCAACGGCAGCCGCCGCTAAACACCTGACTAAACACCTACTTTCCCGCACCAATACCCGAATGCTCCATAATCGGGCAGCGTTCTAGCGCGTTTGCCACAAGCAGCGCGCCGTGCGCCATTGTCATTTTTAGTACGAGATTAAAAAAATGCCAAAAAAACACTATTACACCCTTACCGCCTCTTGCCCCGACCAAGTCGGCATTGTTGCCCGCGTCGTTGGCTTTATCGCATCGCACCAAGGCTTCATTCTGGAGTCCAACTACTACTCGGACGAGTGCACCGAAGGCTGCCGCTACTTTATGCGCATCACCATCAAGGCCGACTCGCTGCCATTTCACTTGGCCGAATTTCGCGAGCGATTTGCGCCGCTGGCCAAAGAAATGCAACTGGACTGGAAAATCACCGACTCGGCCATTAAAAAACGCGTAGTTGTGCTCGTAAGCCGCCAAGAGCACTGCCTCTACGACTTGCTCTCGCGCTGGAAATCTGGCGAGCTCGACATCGAAATCCCCTGCGTCATCTCCAACCACGACACCTGGAAAAGCTTCGTCGAGTGGCACGGCATCCCATTCCACCATGTGCCCGTCACCCCGCAAAACCGCGACTCGGCTTACGAAGAAATCCGCCGCATCTACGACGAAGTGCGTGGCGACACCATGGTGCTGGCACGCTACATGCAAGTTTTGCCACCCGAAATGTGTAACGACTACGCAGGGCAAATCATCAACATCCACCACTCGTTCCTGCCCAGCTTTATCGGTGCAAAACCCTACCACCAGGCATGGGAGCGCGGCGTAAAACTCATTGGCGCTACATGCCACTACATCACCACCGAGCTAGACCAAGGCCCCATCATCGAGCAAGACGTTATCCGTATCGACCACTCCGACACCGTGGAAGACTTGGTGCGCTCGGGCAAAGACATTGAAAAAACCGTTCTGGCACGCGGCCTGCGCTACCACCTGGAAGACCGCGTTTTGCTGCACGGCAACAAAACAGTCGTATTCCGTTAATAGCCTCGCTGCCCCCAAGCAGCGCCAAGCGCAGCCCGACTGGCGCACACAAAGCCCCAAGGCGATTGGGGCTTTGTTTTTTGCACCTGCTGCCAAAGCACGCAAAGCAGGGCTTTACATGCTGCTTGCTTTAGCTGCTTACTTTGGCTGTTTAATTTGTGGTTTTGCAGCGTTGCTACTTTGCAGCTTTGATTTTTCCTTTTTCAAAGCAGTTGCCTTAAACGCACGCCAACAGCGGATAAAAGTAGTTTAAGCGAAGCCAATAGTAGTTAATGTTGATTTAAAGGTGAGGCCATAAGCGCTGGCAACTGGCGGCGTGCATATTGGCTCAAAGCAGCTACGGCAAGCGCAGCAGCGCGAGCAAGACAGCCCATGCTGTTGATGTGGCAAAGAAGGCAACGCTGCTGTCTGAAACAACAGCTCTGTATTATGATTTGTATAAAATCTATGAATAATCGTTGTATGATTATTACGATGTAGCAAGCGGACCTGCAGGCAATGCGGATTTAGCCAAAATCAGCACAGATATAGGGCAAAATCGCAGCGGTGCCTGTATGAAATCCAGATTGTTGATGAGGCGGAACTTCGTTCCTGTTTGCGTGCTATGGGTGTATTTTTGGCCATTTTGCCCGCTTGTTTCGCGCCAATAGCATGGCTATGGGTTGCTTGCAAACGAGCAAACTGCCCCAAAAACTATCTGACACCATTGCAAGCCCTAACGAACAATCTGGGTCAAAGAGATGTAGCAGAATTTCCCGTAATTAACGGGTATTCATAAAACCCCAACCCCAAAGGGTCACAGTGCAGAAGTTTTGCACTGCGGCTGCCCGAAAGTTATTCACTTATGGCCAATTTACTTATCGTAGAAGATGATGCCCTGTTGCGCGAAGCTCTGGCAGAACAGCTTGCCCAAGGCGGGCACACCGTTACCTCGGTAGAAGGCGGCATTGCTGCACAGCAGATTTTGGAGCGGCAACGTTTTGATGCCATGGTGCTGGATTTGGGGCTGCCTATGGTCGATGGCATTACGGTGCTGAAGTGGACGCGGCAGCGTTTTGGCGCTATGCCCATCATGATTTTGACGGCGCGAGATGGCATTGATGACCGCGTGCGTGGCTTAAACGCAGGCGCAGATGACTACCTCACCAAGCCGTTTGACATGCAAGAGCTGCTGGCACGCATTACCGCGCTGTTGCGGCGTGCGCGTTTGCCCGCGTTTGGCGGCTCGCTGCAAATTCCTGCGGGCAACGGCAAGCTGCTGCGGCTCGACCCGCAATTGCCTCTGGCATGGGTGGGCGATGAGATGCTGGAGGTAACACAGCGCGAGTGGGCGCTGTTGTCGCTGCTGGTATCGCGCGCTAGCCAAGTCGTTAGCCGCGAAGACGTTATGGCAGTGTGGCAGGGCGACTCGGCAGAAGCAGCCAGCATGACGGCTTCTGGCTCCAATGCGCTAGAGGTGTATATCCACCGCCTGCGCCGCAAGCTGAAAAATTCCACCATCCAAATCCGCAACGTGCGCGGCTTGGGCTATACGCTTACGCCAGGCGAGTAAGCGGGCGCACACGCCACCACCACATTAGCCCGCCAGCGTATTAGCCGCCACCGCCCCACTGCTCCACCGCATTGCAGCTTGTTGCACTGCATAGAGGCGCAAAAGCCGTGCCCGCAACGGCGATAAACAAAGCAGCACAATGAGTACAAGCAGTATTGATGCGGCTTACAGAGAGAAAATGCTCTGCAAGCCGCATAAATACTGCTTGTGGCTTTTTTCGCCGCAACAGACAAGCGCAGCTCAAACAACACCAGCCAGATGCTTCTAGCGCCCGTGGCGTGACTTGCGCAAATGGCACAAATGGCGCAACTGGCTGTGCGGTTGCTTATGGCGTGGGCTCTGTATCTGGCGTAGCATCAGCATCAGCATCAGCGCCATTGGCTTGCTCTGCTTCGGTGTGGGTGGCGGCTTGGCCAGCGGGGTGCGTCCAGTCCCACAGCAGTTGGGCTACTTCTTCCACGCCTTGTTTTTTCAGCGCCGAAAAGAGCATGACTTGCCCGCCAGCGGCTTGCAATTGCGTAATGCTCAAAACCTTGGCGGCTTCGCTGCGGGTGAGCTTGTCGGCCTTGGTGAGCACAATCAAAAAGGGCATGCCGCTTTCAACGCGGGGGCGGATGAGTTCGAGCAAAATCTCATCGAGCTCGGTTAGCCCCAGACGCGGGTCGCACAGCATCACGATGCCTGCCAGATTGCGGCGCTCGCACAAATAATTGGCCATGACGCGCTGCCAGCGCAGTTTGTCGGCCATGGGCACGGCGGCGTAGCCGTAGCCAGGCAAGTCGGCCAGCACAGCGTCGGTTGCGCCTTGTTTGCCCAGCGCAAACAGGTTGATGTGCTGGGTGCGCCCAGGCGTTTTGGAGGCAAAAGCGAGTTGCTTTTTTTGCGTGATGGTGTTGATGCAGGTGGATTTGCCCGCGTTAGAGCGCCCAACAAAAGCGATTTCGGGTATGTCAAGCTCTGGCACTTGGTCGAGTTGCGCGGCAGTGGTTAAAAATCGGGCAGTGTGCAGCCAGCCCATTGGGGTAACGGGCTTGGCAGGCGCGGGTGCGGCTGCGGGCGCTTTGGCTGCGGTAGAGCGTTTGGGTTTGGCGGGCGGGCGTTTGGAGGGTGACATTGTTTAAGCGTGGCAAAGAGGGCTTGCAGTGTACCTGCTTGGGGGCGGCAGGGGCTTGGGGCGAAAAAGTGACTGGGTGTGTTGTGGCTAGGGGTTGGCACAATGGCGCGGCGCAAAAGCTGGCAGCCCGCCAAGTGTTGCATGCGGCAATGCACACGGCAATGCACGCAAGCACGGGCATTACAGGCGCTTGATTTGCAAGTCGCCCAGCGTGATGTTGGTTGCCATGCCTATTGCCGAGTAAAGCAAGGCACCCAGCAGCGCCCAGCCAAAGCCCGCTACGCTAAAGCCCGCCAAAATATTGCCTGCAAGCCAAAACATCAGGGCATTGATGACGAGTAAAAATAGCCCCAAAGTGAGCACCGTAACGGGCAGCGTCAAGAGAATAAGTATGGGGCGCAAAATGGTGTTGAGCAGCCCGATGACTGCCGCCGCCACAAGGGCAGACCAAAAACTGTGCAGGGTAATGCCTGGCAGCACATAGGCAATAAGCATCAGGCTTGCAGCCGATATCGACCAGCGTAAAAGCAGCGTTAGCATGGGTTATCCTGTAAAAAGTGCATGGTATAAAAGGGCGCGGGCATAGCTTGCTTGCCTGCGCGGCGTGTGTGGTAGGTGTGGCATAAATTATGCTCGGATATCATCTGCAAGAAGCTGCATGGGCGCGGTTTGCAATGCAGGCTTTATGCAGTCTTTGCTTAGCAGGCTATTTTGCGCCATCTAGCCTGCGTTTGGGCGGGCAGTGGCGCACACGCCCGTTTTGTTTTGGTTTACTTTGTCGAATCTTTGCCCCTATGACGCTGACCGAACTTAAATACATCGTTGCACTGGCGCGCGAAAAGCATTTTGGCCGTGCGGCCGATTCATGCTTTGTGGCGCAGCCCACCTTGTCTGTAGCGGTGCGCAAACTGGAAGACGAGCTGGATGTCAAACTCTTTGAGCGCAGCGCCAGCGAAGTTACAACCACAGCTATAGGCTACGAAGTGGTACAGCAAGCGCAAGAGGTGCTTGAGCAAGCCAATTTGATACGCGAAATTGTCAAACGCGGCAAAAACCCGCTTGATGGCGCTTTGCGTCTGGGCATTATCTACACCGTTGCGCCTTATTTGCTGCCTGATTTGATACGCCAAAACATGCTGCAAACGCCCCAAATGCCCTTGGTGCTGCATGAGCAATTCACCACCAACTTGCTTGAAATGCTACGCACGGGCGAGATTGACTGCGCCATCATGGCCGAGCCGTTTGCCGATACGGGGCTGGCGCTTGCGCCGCTGTATGACGAGCCATTTTGGGCTGCCATGCCCAGTAAGCACGCATTGGCGCAGCAGTCTAGCGTCACATCCGAACAAATGGATGAAGAAAACATGCTGCTCTTGGGCGCAGGGCACTGCTTTCGTGACCACGTCATGCAGGCTTGCCCCGAATTTGCCAGCTTTGCCAGCCATGCGCAGGGCTTGCGCAAAAACTTTGAAGGCTCATCGCTTGAAACCATCAAATACATGGTTGCGGCAGGTCTTGGCGTAACACTCGTGCCAGCCTTGAGCGTGCCAGCGCATATCGTGCAAGCGCATGACAGCGGGCGCATTGCCAGCACTGCGGCTGGGGGCGCAAGCAGCGCAAATAGCGATACCGAACACCCGCCCGCACCCCATGCAGGCAGCCCTGTTGCCGACAGCAACTTCCTCTGCTACCGCCCCTTTACGGGCGAAATACCATCGCGGCGCATTGTGTTGGCATGGCGGCGCAGCTTTACCCGCTACGAAGCTATTGCAGCACTGCGCAACGCCATTTACGCCTGCCCCTTAAATGGCGTGCAGCGCTTGTCATAAAGCCGCCAAAACCATGCCCATGCAGCCCAATCTGTGCCAACACAGCCAACACGGCAAGCAGTGGCAGCAGCGCTTGCGCTTGTACCTTGCCTTGATTCGCCTTACGCCTGCAACGGGCTGGCTGCTGCTGCTGTGGCCCACGCTCACGGCGCTGTGGCTGGCCGCTGGCGGCTTTCCTGGCTGGCATTTGCTGGCTGTATTTACGCTGGG
>JAGONG010000055.1 GCA_017993135.1 Allobrachymonas sp. | reverse complement strand
GCCATGGGCTTTAAGCAAATACTGGCCATCAAAGGCACAGCCGCCCTGTGGTCGCCCAAAGTACTACGCGCAGGCATGGGCGCACACTTTGACCTGCAACTGTTCGAAGGCCTGCACCCATCAGACCTGCAACACCTGCAAACACCCCTGCTAGTCACCCACCTGCAAGGCCAGCACATGCTCCACCTTGCCCAACTGCCCCAACCCTGCGCCTGGGTATTTGGGCACGAAGGCCAAGGCGTGCAACCCGCACTGGTAGATATGGCGCACCTGCTGCTACGCATAACCCAACCAGGCGGCGAAGAATCCCTCAACGTAGCCGCCGCCGCTGCCATCTGCCTGCACAGCAGCGCGGCGGCACGGTAAACACCGACAAGCAATGCTTGGATGCGGCAATACGGGGGCGGAAGAAATACGGGGGCGAACGCAGAAGTCGCAAAAGTTACGCAAAAGTCGCAGAAGTAAATACCAAAATTGTTTGAAAATGCATGTAACCAGTGTTTATGCGCCTTGCAGGGCATAAATGGCTGGGAAGGAGCTTGGGGGCTGGTTGTCAGTGGTTTTGTTTTGTTTGGTTTTGTTTGCTTTGCGTGGGCTTAAGGCAAGTTGATTGAACCCAGCTTCGTATCAAAACCACTGCCACCCGCCGTCCGCAGCAATCCGCCCGCCCAGCGCACCAAGTCCAAAACCCGTCATTCCCGCGCAGGCGGGAATCCACATCAGCGCTCCTTATGCCACTGGATTCCCGTCTGCGTGGAAATGACTGGCAATAGGCGCAATTGTTACAGAAGTTCTTGCGCAGCTTGCTTGCCGCTGCCCGCTACCAGTGCTGTGCCAGTTCCCGCACATCGCCAATAACGGCAACTGCGCCTGCTTGTAGTAGCTGCTCGGGGGTGAGTAGCGGGTTGTTGGGGGTGCGGTAGGCGATTGTGGTTGCGCCTGCTGCTGCGGCTGCGCGGATGCCTGTGAGGGTGTCTTCAAGTACGAGGCATTGTGCTGGTGGCACTTGCAGGCCTTGCATGGCGGCAAGGTATACGTCGGGGTGGGGTTTGTTGCGTGGGGTTTCGTGGCCGCTGTATATGCGCCCTTCAAACCAAGGCAGTAGGCCTGTTTTGCCAAGTTGGAGCGCGATTTTGGCGCGGTCGGCTCCTGATACGCAGGCGATGCGCCCGTTTGTTGCTGCGTGTGCTTGCTGCACGATGTGCGCCGCGCCTGCTATGGGTTGCAATTCGGCACGCAGTGCTACGTCGCGCGCTGCCCAGAATTGGTGCAACCACTCTTGGGTGAAGGGCTGGCCTGTTTTGGCTTCGATGAGGGCGGCTTCGTCGCGGGTGGCTTTGCCTACGAAGATGTGCATGCATTCGCGCAGGGGCATGTCCCAGCCGCGCTGGGCTAGCATGTCGCGCAGTACGCGCATGGTGAGTGGCTCGCTATCGACGAGTACGCCGTCGCAGTCAAACAATATGGCGCTGTATTGGCTGGGGCGTGCGATGGGGCGTGCAGGGGTGTTAATCATGGTGGTGTTTTATGGCGTTGGTGCTGTGGCTGGTTTATGCGGGGGCAGGTATGGCATCAAGGTAGAGCCATTGCCCGTTTTCGCAAACGAAGCGGCTGCGTTCTTCAAGCCGCCATGCGCGGCCTTGTATTTTGTAGCGGGCTACGAAGTGGACTTCTGCATGTGTGGCATCTATGACTTTGTGCGCTTTTACGTCTAGCCCTAGCCAGCGGGTGTCTGGCTCAAGTTCTAGCGGCTCGGGGCGGGTGCTGGGGTGCCAGCTTTGCAGTAGCCAGTGGGTATCGCATAGCGTATAGGCGGTGTAGCGCGAGCGCATAAGGCTTTCGGCATCAGCCGCAGGCTGTGTGGCTTGCAATATGGGCATGCAGCATTGGGCAAAGGGCAGCGGTGTGGTGCGTTTGCCTGTTGTGTGGGTGCGCCCGCAGGGGCAAGGTGCGGTGGCGGCAGGGTTTTGCATAGGTGAATAGGTAAAGAAAGTGGCTGAGATGGCTTGCTTGGCATGGTTGCCTGTTTGTGCAAGGTGTGTGTTGTGGTGCTGCTTGGGTTTGATTGGGTTAGACCAGCTTTGATTTGTTGGGCTTGGGTTGGTGTTTTATCGTGCCTTTGTCTATCTATATATAACAGCTTATGCTTTTGCCAAGCGCAAGGCGCAAGTTTAGCCAGACCAAGCTCTTTAGAAAACACAAGAAGCTCTGTGCAGGCGCGAGCGAAGGCAAATAATTGCGACTATTTTCTGGCGATGATGCAAGCAGATGTATCTGACTTGGGTTTGATGGGTAATGGGGGCTAAAAGTTGCTGTCTGCTTGCTGCCTCAAGTTGGTCTGGTGCAAGCACTGTATAGATAGGCGGTATTGGCATGGGCTGGCAAGAGCTTGGCGCTGTGCAATGCAGGTAACTAGCCTGTAACGGCTTGCTGTAAGCTGGCTTGAGGCAGGCTTTGTTTTTTGTGTTGCCAGAGCTGGGTTACTTGGCTGCGGGTGTTTGATGTAGGCGCGAAGGGCTTGCCGATTTTCAGCTTGTTTCTGCCAAGGCGCTAAAGGCTGCAAAAGCAGCAAAATCCGATTTATCAAACCCTTTTTAAATCAATACGTTACGTTTCTTACTGTGGCAAAAAACCATCAAAAGCCTTGCCAAAGCGCAAGTTGGGCAGTTATTCTTGCGCCCCATGAAGAAAAAAATTCATATCCTCCAATCGCGTGCCGCACGCCAAACTGCTACCCGCTTGCTGCTTTGTGCAGCAGCAGGGTGTGCTGTGGCTGGTCTGGCACATGCTAAAAAACAGTCGGCTCTTGGCCAAGAAGCACTCTCTGCCGTGTTTAGCGGTGTGCATTTTGCCAAAGATACCGACACTGCCCCTAAAGCCGATACCAGCGTGCTAGGCCAGCCTACTGCGCTGAAAATGCCAGAGCTTGAAGAGATTGCATCTTTTCAGCAAGGCGCGGCTTCTTGGTATGGCCCAGGCTTTCATAACCGCCTTACTGCCAATGGCGAGCGCTTTGACATGAACAGCATGACTGCCGCGCACAAAACGCTTCCTTTTGGCACGATTGTTTTGGTCAAGAGCGAGCAAACGGGCAAAAGCGTGACTGTGCGCATCAATGACCGCGGGCCTTATGTCAAGGGGCGCATTATTGATTTGAGCCGCGCCGCTGCCGAGCATTTGGGTATGCACAAGTCTGGCGTGCTCAAGGTGGCGTTGTACCGCGTCGCTGGCAAGGTGAAAAAATCAGCCAGTATTGCTCCCGCCGTGCAATAACCTTTTTTGCTTTTTTTGATATGCCTTTTCAAATGCTTTTTCAAGCGGCCTTTCAAAACCTTGCCACTCCTTTGGTGCTGCTTTTTGTAATGCTTCTTGTAATAGCTTTTAAAAAGACTGGTTTGTAAATTCATTGGCGCGCCGCGCGTTTTGCGCGTGATGGCTCGCACCAAGCACACATCAGGGCGCAAGTTTTTGCGCCCTGATTGTTTTTTAAACGGCGTTGGTTTTAGATTGGCCTTGTGTTTTGCGCCTTGTGCCTGCTTTGGCTGCCCCAATAACGGCGCTTTAGCTGGTGTGCAAGGTTGGCGCTTTCAGGCTCAATGGCTCGATTGCATCGGTTTGCCACTGTGCTGCTTGCGCCCTGCCCTAAGCCTTGCCTCTTGTGCTTGTGCTTTTTCTTGTGCTTTTGCACGTTTATGTGTTTGTACGCTTTACGTTTGTACTTGTTTTTATGCGGCAGTTGCGCCTAACGGCATAGCAGTGCCGCCAAAACGCTGCTGCACGGCGGCGGCTATGCCTTGGGCATCTAGCCCTTGCATTTGGTTGAGCACTGCTTGGTCGCCGTGTTCAACAAAATGGTCGGGTATGCCCAGTTGCAGCACGGGTAGGCTCAAGCCGTGTGCTTGCAGGCATTCAAGCACGGCGCTGCCTGCGCCGCCCATGATGCAGCCGTCTTCAATGGTAACCAGTGCGTCGTGCGTGCGTGCTATTTCAAGTAGCAATTCGGTATCTAGTGGCTTCACCCAGCGCATATTGGCAACTGTGGCATTGCAGCTTTGCGCGGCTTGCAATGCGGGGTAGAGCAAAGTGCCGAAAACGATAAAGGCCAGCTTGATTTGCGGTGCGCCGCTTTCTGCCTCGCTTGCGTGGCGCATGCGGCGTATTTCACCCTTGCCAAAAGGCAGTTGAGATAAGTCTTTGCCTGGCTCTGTGCCTACTCCCGCACCGCGCGGATAGCGCACCGTAACTGGCTGGTTTTGGGCAAAGGCAGTGCTTAGCAATTGGCGGCATTCGGCCTCGTCTGCGGGGCAGGCAATGGCCATATTGGGTATGCAGCGGGTAAAGGCTATGTCGTAGTTGCCTGCGTGGGTGGCGCCATCAGCCCCTACCAGCCCAGCCCTGTCAAGCGCAAATACGACGGGCAGATTTTGCAAAGCCACGTCGTGCAGCAACTGGTCGTAAGCACGCTGCAAAAAGGTGGAGTAGATGGCTACAACGGGTTTAAGCCCCTCGCACGCCAAGCCAGCGGCAAAGGTTACGGCGTGCTGCTCGGCTATGCCTACATCAAAATAGCGCTCTGGATATTGCTGGTGAAACTCAACCATGCCAGAGCCTTCGCGCATGGCGGGGGTGATGCCTATGAGCCGCTGGTCGTGCGCTGCCATGTCGCATAGCCACTGGCCAAATACTTGGGTAAAAGTGGTTTTTGCAGCAGTGGCTTGCGGCTGCAAGCCCGCGGCAGGCTCAAACTTGCCTACGCCGTGGTACGCGATGGGGTCTGCTTCGGCAAATTTGTAGCCCTGCCCTTTGCGCGTAACTACGTGCAGAAATTGCGGACCTTTGAGCAGTTTGATGTTCTCCAAGGTGGCTACCAGCGTTTCCATATCGTGCCCGTCTATCGGGCCGATGTAGTTGAAGCCAAATTTTTCAAACAAGGTTGCTGGCAGCACCATGCCTTTGGCCTGCTCTTCAAGCCTGCGGGCAAAATTAAGCAGCGGCGGCACGCCCTTGAGCACGCTTTTGCCCATATCACGCGCCTTGGCGTAAAACTGCCCGCTGAGCAAATGCGCCAGATAGCGGTTAAGCGCCCCTACTGGCGGGCTTATGCTCATGTCGTTATCGTTGAGGATAACCAGCAGTCGCAAGTCTTGCGCTACGCCTGCATTATTCAAGCCTTCAAATGCCATGCCCGCAGTCATGGCACCATCGCCAATCACCGCTATGCTATGGCGCTCGCAAGCCTCGTGCCGCGCAGCAATGGCCATACCAAGCGCCGCAGAAATACTGGTTGATGAATGCGCCGTACCGAAGCTATCGTATTCGCTCTCTGCGCGGCTGGGAAAACCACTCAAACCGCCCAGTTGGCGCAGGCTGCCCATGCGCCCTCTGCGCCCTGTTAGCATTTTGTGCGTATAGGTTTGGTGGCCTACATCCCACACAATGCGGTCATCAGGTGTATTGAAAACATAGTGCAGCGCAACGCTTAATTCAACTGTGCCCAGGTTCGAGCTTAAATGCCCACCCGTGCGCCCCACGCTTTCAATCATGAATTGGCGCAACTCATCTGCCAACGCTTGCAACTGCTGCTTGGGCAGCTTGCGCACATCGGTGGGAAGGTGAATACTCTCAAGCAATACAGTCATGCAATGAATCCTGAAGCAGCGTAAACAATCGCCGTAGGGAAGTTAGCCCTGCATTGTAACCAGCGCAGCCGTATAGCACCGCTTACTCGCAATCAATAAAACAGGCAAGAGCGGGCAAGTATTGCACCCAGAAGAAATCTGCCATTACATCTGCTATTTGATGCGCCAAGTCAGCAGTAGCGATTAGTGGCACACACTGGCAATTTGCAGGAGCCGCGGTAGCAAAAATAAGCGTAAACCCTAATGCCTACAGCAAATGCATTTCACAGGTTACACTATTCGCGCCTATTCTCTCGCTCAACTGGTGATAGGCTTCATCCGTTTTTGCGGTTTTTTTAGCCCGCAAGAACACGCCATTGCTACCTTGTTCAGGAAACAGTGCTCCGTCACCAGTCTGAACATTAACCGCCTTTGACAAAACTACCACCATGTACCAACGTAATATTTTGATTGAACAAACCGACCCTGAACTCTGGGCAGCTATCCAGTCTGAAAACCAGCGTCAGGAAGAGCACATTGAGCTAATTGCCAGCGAAAACTATGCATCGCCCGCAGTCATGCAAGCACAAGGCACACAGCTCACCAACAAATACGCAGAAGGCTATCCAGGTCGCCGCTACTACGGTGGTTGCGAAAACGTTGATGTAGCCGAGCAGCTCGCCATCGACCGCCTGAAAAAAATCTTTGGTGCAGATGCCGCCAACGTGCAGCCCCATTGCGGCGCAAGCGCCAACCAAGCTGTGTTTCTGGCATTCTTAAAGCCAGGCGACACCATCATGGGTATGAGCCTGGCTGAAGGTGGCCACCTCACCCACGGCATGCCACTGAATATGTCGGGCAAATGGTTCAACGTAGTCAGCTACGGTCTGGATGCTAACGAAGCCATTGATTACGACGAAATGGAGCGCAAAGCACGCGAGCACAAGCCCAAGCTCATCATTGCTGGTGCAAGCGCCTATTCGCTTGAGATTGACTTTGCACGTTTTGCCAAAGTGGCCAAAGAAATCGGCGCTATTTTCATGGTTGATATGGCGCACTACGCAGGCTTGATTGCAGCAGGCTTGTACCCCAACCCTGTGCCCCACGCCGACGTGGTTACATCTACCACCCACAAGAGCCTGCGCGGCCCACGCGGCGGCATCATCTTGATGAAGGCCGAGCACGAAAAAGCCATTAACAGCGCCGTGTTCCCCGGCCTGCAAGGCGGCCCACTCATGCACGTTATTGCAGCCAAAGCGGTTGCTTTCAAAGAAGCACTTTCGCCCGAATTCAAGGCTTACCAAGAGCAAGTCAAGAAAAACGCCGTAGTCATTGCACAAACACTGACCGAGCGCGGTCTGCGTATTGTGTCTGGCCGCACCGAAAGCCACGTCATGCTGGTAGACCTGCGCAACAAAGGCATTACAGGCAAAGAAGCCGAAGCCGTGCTGGGCGCAGCCCACATGACTATCAACAAAAACGGCATTCCTAACGACCCCGAAAAACCCATGGTAACCAGCGGTGTGCGTATTGGTACACCTGCCATGACTACACGCGGTTTCAAGGAAGAAGAAGCCCGTGCTACCGCCCACCTGATTGCCGACGTGCTCGACAACCCGCGCGACGAAGCCAATCTGGCAGCCGTACGCGCCAAGGTGAAGGCTTTGACTGATAAATTCCCTGTTTATCGTTAAAACCTGAAGGTCTGCTTGCTGCTATGCGTTGTGCCTTCGCATAAACATGGCAGCAGCACACACTAACGCCATAGCGCCTTGCGTATAACGCCATAACGCCTTGCGTATAAGGCATTCCGCATTACGCCAGACACTTGCTTATGGCTAATAAAAACTAGATGTTTTCTTGCTGGGCGACTTGGTTCGCCCAGTTTTTTATTGTGCTTTATGCCGTGCTGGCTTTTAACGCGTCTTTGCTAGCCCATCAGCCGCCGCGCATACCAAAGAAAATAGCCGAGCTATGCGCGGCATGTTTTTTTTGCTGATTCGTAAAAAACATACTGAAGCGCTTCAGACTCTAATCTCACGCTTTGGCTACACCACGCAAGCACCGCCAGAAACCACTACGCAAAACCGCTTCCTGGCTGCTGCTATGCACAAAAAGCGCTTGCCATTTTTAAGTCTTATTTAAGCCCTTGCGCAATGGGGCGGCGCTGTGCCAACCACGCTGGCAATATGGCGATGAAAAAGCCAGACACTGCCAGTGAAGCTGCGAGCATGCATTCTTCCAAGCCAAGCGATAGCGGAATGGCAAACCCTGTGTGCTGCGCCATCCATTGCGCCAATGGCCAAGAGGCAGCATAGCCAAGCGCCAAGCCTGCCAACGCACCAGAGACTACCAGCAGGCTTACTTCCAGCCAAATGACTGCAAAGATATAGTTTCTGCCAGCCCCTATCGCCCGCAAAACAGCAAATTGCCGCGCTCTGGCCAAAAAGCCAACAAGCAAAGCCATAAGTACCGCTACAACAACAAGTATTTGGCTGGCTAGCGCCATCAAGGACATGAGCCTGCGAATGTCACCCAGAGTTGAATACAGCTCGTTAAGCACTTCGGCTGGAAATAACGCCATTGAACTATCGGTGCGGTATTTGTTACGCAGTCCATACGCAGCACCTACCGAGTCAGGCTTAACGGCAATGGCAGGCATGCCAGGCAGTTGCGCCGCATCCCATGGCAGACCAATGCGCGTATCTTCTGGCGCATGGCCTGTAGGCAAGCCATGCAGCGCCCAAACGTCTTCTACGGGTACCAGAATTGCGCTATCCCAGATGTTGTTGCGCGCTGGCATGCGCCCTACTACCGTGTAATTGATGTCGTGCGCATGGTGTTTGCTGTTATGCGTATGCCCTGCGTGCTCATGCTCATGCTTATGCCCATCTTCGTGTGCGTGTTCGTGGGCCTGGTCGTGCTCATGGGTATCTTCGTCATCTTCTTCATGTGCCTGCATGCCGTGGCTTGGTGCAATGCGCTGCCCTACTTTCAAGGGAACTCTTGCGCCAATAACGGCTTCTCCACGCGCCGTAAAGACTCGCCCCTCGGCAGCCTGCAGCGTATCTCCCCGCGTTGCAAATTCTGCTACTGTGCCAACAATGGGATGTCCTTGCCAGTTATCACCGAAAGCGATTGGGGCAGCATAGCGCACCCCTTTTTCCTGGCTTACATGGTCGAGCACATCGCCTTTTACTAGCGGTATGGCCTGTGTTTTCAAATAAACGCTGCTTAAAACCAGTTGCGTTGGGCTGCCTGGCGCGCCAATGAGCAAGTCAAAGTCATCAGCAGCACGCGCACTGCCCTGGCGCAGTGCGCGCTCTTGTGCGATAACGCCTACGCCAATGGCTACGGCCAGAGCTATTAAAGCAAAGGTGATAGCTAGCAGCAGGCGGTTGCGGCGGTAATCAGCCATGACAACGGGCAATGGGTTAAACATGGCTTTCCTCCAGCATGTGTAAAGCGCCAGAGCGCAGCTCCATTTGTTGATGCATTTTCTCTAGAAGTTGCGCATCGTGTGAAACCACAATCAATGTGGCTCCATGCTCTTGTGCCATTTGGCAAAGCAGTTGGGCAACAATGGCGCGATTTTCAGGGTCAAGGCTGGCTGTTGGCTCATCTGCCAGCACAACTGGCGGTGCAAAAAGCAGTGCGCGTGCCACGGCAACGCGCTGCCTTTCTCCGCGCGAAAGCACTTCGGTGCGCCTGTTTGCATCACTGATACCTGCGCGCTTTAGCAAGTCAGCCGCCCTTGTTCGCAGCGCTGTAGAAGCATGCCAGGCTGTGAAACTTGTTGGCAGCAGTACGTTGTCGATTGCCGAAAGCCCCTCAAGCAAATGAAAGTCTTGAAAAACAAGCCCTACGTTTTGCAAGCGCCAAGCCGTTAGTGCTGATGGGGATAATTGCGTAATGTCTGTGCTGCCCCACACAACGCTGCCCGAGCGCACAGGCTCGATTCCTGCCAAACAATGCAGCAAAGTCGTTTTGCCGCTGCCTGAGCCACCTCGAATGCCCAGCATGCTGCCAGCAGGTACAGCCAATTGCCCTATCTCGAATAAATCAGCAGATTGCCCCTGAAAACGAAAAGCCAAAGCAGAGATATTCAGTGCCATGTCCATTTAGCGAATCTTCCGAAACTCGGCGTCACGCAGACGCAATTGGCTCACAAAGCCAGTGACAGGGTCTATAAAAGACCCTACCTCCAGCACCCCTTGCACCTCTATGCGCTCTGAGAAATTGATTGGCACAACCGTTTTCTTGGCATATATCACCACAATATCAACGGGCCATTCCGCATCAGACGAGCAAAATGGGCAAATTGCCACTGGATCGCGGGTAAGCACAAAAAAATTACTTTCAGGCTTCAGCGGCGGTGCCATATAGCCACGCATACGCACATTCTTGCCCTTGGCTGCGAGCGTTTGGGTAGAAAACTTAAGCCCCAAAACCGTATTGGACAAATACAAGCTATCAAAGCCCAATAGCTGCTCTTGCGCCTGTGCTTGACCATGCATGCACAGCAGTGGCATGCCCAGAAGAAATAAAAACTGGCGGCGTGTGTTACCGCCAGTTAGTGGGTGCAAGCGCATTATTTCGCTGCTTTGCCTAAAGCCAATGCTTCAGCCATTACGCGGAATAAATCAGAGTTTTCCAACTGTCCGCGCACTTTTGCCGAGCCTGGGCCCATCGCAGTCAAAATCACATCATCACCCGAGTGAATCCCCTGATTGGCTGCACGCGAGCCTTTATTGGGCAAGTTGCCTACGCGCAGTACCGCACCAGGAATGTCTTTGTATTTTTCATTTGCCACCATTACGCCTTCGGCATTTTTAACTGCTGGCACAAACTCTCCATCCATGTGCGGACGGAAAGTGTCGTAATGGTCTGGATACGCTCCAAAAACAAACCGAATACGCTTGTCAATATCGATTTTTTCAGGGTAGCCTTCGGCATTCGGGCGGTACTTAGGAAAGCCAGCGCCTTCGTAAATGCCA
>JAGONG010000018.1:27974-30483 GCA_017993135.1 Allobrachymonas sp. | reverse complement strand
GCAGGGCGATTTGGCGCAGGCGGCGCGGGCGTTTTATCCGCAGGTGCGCATACAGGTGCAAGAGCCCATCCAGCACCCGCGCGGTGAAATGCGCCACAACTACGGCTTTGTTTGTGGTGCGGGCGTGTACCAGACCACGCTTACCGCGCCTGATGTGTTTGCCGACTACTACCGCACCCAGTTTGCGTTGCTACTGCGCCACCACCGCAGCCGCATTGAGGTGGGCACAAGCCAGCAGCCCATACCGCTGCATTTTGCGCTAGACCCCACCACCCAACACGCGGGCGACTTAACAGACGCGCAACGCCAGCGCATGCAAGCCTGCTTTGATTGGCCCGACTTGGCCGCCATGGATGACAGCATTGCCAACGGCACGCACGGCAGCACACATGGCAACGCTTACAGCACAGCGCCCAGCGCCCCGCAGCCTTTGGCGCTTTTTACCGCCCCGCGCGTAGATTATTCGCTGCAACGCCTGCGCCACTACAGCGGTACCGATGCCGTGCATTTTCAGAACTTTGTACTGTTTACCAACTACCAGTTTTACATAGACGAATTCATCCGTCTGGGGCAAGCCGCCATGCTTGATGCGGGCAGTGGCTACACCGCTTTTGTCGAGCCAGGCAACGTCATCACCCACCATACAGGCAGCCCCGCCGCGCCCGACTTTGTGCAAGGCACGCACCCCAAGCGCCTGCCGCAAATGCCCGCTTACCATCTGGTGCGCCCAGGGCACAGCGGCATCACCATGGTCAATATCGGCGTGGGCCCGAGCAACGCTAAAACCATGACCGACCACGTAGCCGTACTGCGCCCGCACGCATGGATTATGCTGGGGCACTGCGCTGGCCTGCGCAACAGCCAAATGCTGGGCGACTATGTACTGGCACACGGCTATGTGCGCGACGACCACGTTTTAGACGACGACCTGCCGCTGTGGGTACCCGTGCCCGCGCTAGCCGAAATACAGCAAGCACTGCAACAAGCCGTTGCTGGCGTAACCCAACTGGCAGGCGACGAGCTCAAAGCCGTACTGCGCACAGGCACAGTAGCCACCACCGACAACCGCAACTGGGAGCTGCTACAAGGCAACCGCGCCGCGCAGCGTTTCAGCCAAAGCCGCGCCATAGCCATCGACATGGAAAGCGCCACCGTAGCCGCCAACGGCCTGCGCTTTCGCGTACCCTACGGCACACTGCTATGCGTAAGCGACAAACCCATGCACGGCGAAATCAAACTGCCCGGCATGGCCAACCACTTCTACCGCGAGCGCGTAGACCAGCATCTGCGCATTGGCATCAAGGCGCTAGAACTCTTGCGCGACGGCGGCATGGGGCAACTGCATAGCCGCAAACTGCGCAGTTTTCAGGAAGTGGCGTTTCAGTAATGCTACAAGAACAACAAGCGTAGCAAACATAGCGCAAGCAAAGCAGCCCATTTCTTGCTACTTCTGCGGCAGCTACGATTGCTTTGCGCCAAGTGTGTAGCGCTGCGTACCCGTATCAAATCCAGCTCTGGCGCAGCCAATCACCTCGCTATGCTGCACACCAATTTCGCGAAAGGGAATTGTTTCGGTATTTATTGCGACTTTTGCGTACCTTTTGCGACTTTTGCGTTCTGCTCCCGCCTTCTTCGTTCCATATTTGAGCTTGCCCGCGCGCCCTTGTCTGTGCGGATTCACTACAATCGCTGCCATGCTGCAATTCCAACTCCTTTCTACCCACGGCGCACAAGGCCATGCCCGCCGTGGCCGCCTCACACTCAACCACGGCGTGGTTGAAACCCCCATCTTCATGCCCGTAGGCACCTATGGCACAGTCAAAGGCGTCATGCCGCAAAGCCTGCACGACATGGGCGCACAAATCATTCTGGGCAACACCTTCCACCTGTGGATGCGCCCTGGGCTAGACGTGCTGCAACAATTCGGCGGCCTGCACCAGTTCGAAAACTGGCATAAACCCATTTTGACTGACAGCGGCGGCTTTCAGGTCTGGAGCTTGGGCGATATGCGCAAAATCAGCGAAGAAGGCGTGAAATTTTCTTCACCCGTCAATGGCGACAAACTGTTTTTAACGCCCGAAATCTCCATGCAGATTCAAACCGTTTTGAATAGCGACATCGTCATGCAGTTTGACGAATGCACCCCTTACGAAACCAAAGGCCACATCACCACCGAGCGCGAAGCACGCACCAGCATGGAGCTATCGCTACGCTGGGCGCGGCGCTGCCAAGCCGAGTTTGCGCGGTTGAATAACCCCAACGCACTCTTTGGCATTGTGCAAGGCGGCATGTTTGAAGGGTTGCGCCAAGAGTCGCTTGAGCAACTCGTGGAAATGGACTTTCCTGGCTACGCCATTGGCGGCGTGAGCGTGGGCGAGCCCAAAGAAGACATGCAGCGCATCACCGCCCACACCCCGCACCGCCTGCCCGCGCACAAGCCGCGCTACATGATGGGCGTAGGCACGCCTGAAGACATGGTTTACGCCGTGCAGCACGGTGTAGATATGTT
>JAGONG010000018.1:11102-27874 GCA_017993135.1 Allobrachymonas sp. | reverse complement strand
AAGAAGACATGCAGCGCATCACCGCCCACACCCCGCACCGCCTGCCCGCGCACAAGCCGCGCTACATGATGGGCGTAGGCACGCCTGAAGACATGGTTTACGCCGTGCAGCACGGTGTAGATATGTTCGACTGCGTCATGCCCACCCGCAACGCCCGCAACGGCCACAGCTTCACCCGCTTTGGCGACCTGAAAATCCGCAACGCCAAACACCGCAGCGACCAGCGTCCGATAGACGAAACCTGCACCTGCTACGCCTGCGCAGGCAGCAGCGGCACGCCCTACGCCGCTGGCGGGCGCGAAGGCTTTAGCCGCGCCTACCTGCACCATTTGGATAAATGCGGCGAAATGTTGGGCCCCATGCTGTCTACCATCCACAACCTGCACTATTACCTCAACCTGATGCGCGAAATCCGCGCCGCCATGGATGCAGGCAGCTTTGATGCGTTTGTGGCGCAGTTTCATGCAGACAGGGCGCGTGGCGTATAACCCAAGCGAGCGCTCAAGCGCTCCATTGCAGCCAAGCCTAATTCAAGCAAAAGCCCAAAATCAAGCGCCAAACCCGCGCAGGGCAGCGTAGATGCCTTCGGCCATGCGGCGGTAGCCAGCGGCGTTGGGGTGGATGGGGTCGGCACGCAGCGCCTCGGTAGCTAGCACGTTGGCAAACACATCGGCAATGACGGGAATGTTTTCTTCCTCGCCCAGCTCGGCATAAAGTGGCGCGTCTGACAGGTTTTTGGCCACTACGCCCAGCAGCGAAGGTGCAGGCACGGCCACCAGCACCACTTGCACCTTGGCGGCTTGCGCTTGCGCAACCATGTGGCGCACATCGGCTTTTACGGTGCTGGGCGGCGTGCGGCGCAAAAAGTCGTTGCCGCCTATTTCAATAACCAGCAGCGCGGGGCTGTGGCTGGCAAGTAGCTCGGGCAGCCTGTTTTTGCCTTCTGCGGCGGTGTCGCCTGCAATGCCTGCGTTAATGACATTCCAGCCAGATAGACCTGCAAGCAAGCTGGGCCAGTCTTGCCCTGCCTGAGCGCCTGTGCCGTAGGTTACGCTGTCGCCAAAGGCCAGCACGGTTGCGCCTGCTGGCAGGCTTTGCAGGCGAGGGCTTTTCTTGCTGCACGCACCAAGCAAGGGCGCCAGCGCCAGCGTGGCAGCTAGCCCAAAGGCTGTTAGCAGCAGGCTGCGGCGGGTGGTGGTTGGGCTTGGGGGCATGGTGTGGGCTTCCTTGATTTCAGATGCGCCAGCATAAGCCAACGTGCATGCGGCGCTTGGGTGAGACTGGCTGGCACGGTATCTTGTCGAGCTTGAGGGTTTGGCTGGTTTGGGCTGGCTTTTTATGCGTGTTTTCGCACGATTTTGCAATAAAACCCATGCAGTGCAGACAAGTTCAGAGGCGTTGCCAAACACAATACGGGCAGTAGGGGTAAGATGAGGGCTTCTCGCCCGTAATATCCACACAATTAGCATACCTTCAACAGCATGTCACAGTCTGCCGCCGCAACCGCTTCTGCCGCCAGTTTTGCCGCCTTGCTTAGCAAGCTCGATTATCTGGAGGGTGATGATATCCAGAAAGTGCACGCCGCCTATAAAGTGGCTGATGCAGCGCACTTGGGGCAAATGCGCAAAAGTGGCGAGCCTTACATTACCCACCCCATTGCCGTAGCTGCCCAATGTGCCGAGTGGCGGCTTGATGTGCAGGCGCTTATGGCGGCCTTGCTGCACGATACGATGGAAGATTGCGGCGTAACCAAAGCCGATTTGGCCGAGCAGTTTGGCCACCACGTTGCCGAGCTGGTAGATGGGCTTACCAAGCTCGATAAGCTGCGTTTTAGCAGCAGGCAGGAAAATCAGGCTGAGTCTTTCCGCAAAATGCTGCTGGCTATGGCCAACGATGTGCGCGTTATTTTGATTAAGCTGGCCGACCGCAGCCACAACATGCGCACCATGTCTGACATGAAGCGCGATGCGCAAATTCGTATTGCCACCGAAACGATAGAAATTTACGCGCCCATCGCCAACCGCCTGGGGCTGGACCGCACCTTTCGCGAGCTGGAAAACCTCTCGTTCAAGTTTTTGCACCCGTGGCGCTACGAAGTACTCAGCAAAGCACTAGAACGCGCCCGCAGCCGCCGCCGCCATTTGTTGCAAGAGGTGCTGCAAAACGCCGAAAACGCCTTTGCCAGCGCAGGGCTGGCGGGGCGCTTTAAAGCGCGGGAAAAAACCGTCTTTTCCATCTACCGCAAGATGGCGAAGAAAAACAACAATTTCGCGCAAGTCAATGATATTTATGCCTTTCGCATCATCGTGCCCAATTTGCTCGATTGCTACACGGCGCTGGGCATTTTGCACCAGCTCTACAAGCCCGTGCCGCAGCGTCTGAAAGACTTTATCGCCATACCAAAAGACAACGGCTACCAGTCATTGCACACCACTTTGATTGGGCCGGCGGGTGTTTACGTCGAGTTTCAGGTTCGCACCGATGCCATGCATCAAGTTGCCCAGTCTGGCATTGCCGCGCATTGGCTCTACAAAACCCCTGAGCAGCCCAGCACCAGCGCGGGCGAGAAGGAAGAAAAACCTGCCAACTGGCTCAAGAGTTTGCTTGATATACAGAAAGAAACGCTGGATTCACAAGAGTTTCTCGACCACGTTCGCGTTAATCTCTTTCCTGAAGATATTTTCGTATTTACCCCTAAAAACCGCATCATGTCGCTGCCGCGCGGTGCCAGCGTGGTGGACTTTGCCTACGCCATACACAGCGATGTGGGCGACCAAGCCATTGCTTGCCGCATCAATGGCGAGCAAGCACCGCTACGCACCGAGCTGAAAAGTGGCGACATTGTTGAAGTTATCACCGCCACAGGCTCACGCCCCAACCCCGCATGGCTGGGCTTTGTGCGCACAGCGCGGGCACGTTCGCGCATACGCAACCAGCTCAAAAGCCTTTCGGAAGAAGAATCACTGCGCCTGGGCGAGCGTTTGCTTACCCAGTCATACCGCGCCGAGGGCATGGAGCAACTCCCGCCACAAGACAGCGAACACCAGCCTATATGGGACAAGCTGCTGCGTTTTGCCAATAGCAAAACAATCGAGGAGCTTTACAGCGAAATCGGCCAAGGCAAACGCATCACCAGCCTGATAGCCAAACACTTGGCTGTCCTCATGGCAGAGCAAGGCGAAAAGCGCAACACCATACTGCAAAGCCAGCAGCACTTCACCCGTGAAGAATCTGAATTCGGGCACATCATCACCATTGATGGCAGCGAGAAATCCTCCATCAAATTTGCCCAATGCTGCCACCCCATTCCTGGTGATGCCATCGTGGGCTATCTGGGGCGAGGCGAGGGGCTGGTTGTGCACACAGCCGATTGCAGCGTAGCCAAAAAACTGCGCGTAAAAGATGCCGAGCGATTCATCGAGGTCGAGTGGTCAGAGCAAATGACATGCGCCTTTGCCGTAGCCATCACCGTAACCATGCACAACCGCTTGGGAGCCATTGCCTCAATCACATCAACCATTGCCACAGCGCGCGCAGATATTGGCTACATCGGCACCTCTGACGATATGTACCAAGAAACAATCGACCTGCGCCTGATTTTGCAAGTGCGCGACCGCCTGCACCTTGCCAACGTGCTACGCGCCATCCACCGCTTGCCCGTAACCATTCGCGCACAGCGCGTAAGAGGCAGCAGCTAATACGCGCAAAAAAAAGCGCCCCCGTGCAATGCAACAGGGGCGCGTGAACGCCATTTGTCATCCAAGCAACTTGCCTTCTCGCCATGAACCAGCCTCTTGATACCGCCCACCCCCGCCACGAAGCCGTAGGCCCCAGCTACAGCATTGCAGGCATGCAGCACGCAGCCACACAAACCATGCTAGCCGTGCAACAAATCGCCGCCCAACTGCGCCCAGGCATGAGTGCCGCACAAGCACAAGACATAGCCAACGCCACCATGCAAGCCATGGGCGCAGAGCGCACCTGGCACCCGCACTTGGTACGCATAGGCAGCGACACGCAAAAAATCTACAGCGAGCAAGACGACACCAGCTTGGTGCTGGGCGAAGAAGACATCTTTTTCATCGACTTGGGCCTGGTCTTTAACGGGCAAGAAGGTGACGCAGGTGCCACTTTTACGCTGGGCGAAAACGCCGAAATGCAAGCCTGCGCCCAAGCCGCCGAAACGATCTGGCAGCACACAGCGCAATACTGGCTGCAAGGCGCAAGCCACGGTAAGCCCGATGGCTGCACGGGCAATGATGCAGCAGGGCGCACAGGCGCAGAGCTGTATGCCTACGCCGCAGAGCAAGCCGCACGCATGGGCTATGTGCTCAACCCCGCCATCAAAGGCCACCGCCTATCAGACTACCCCCACGCCACCCACCAAGCCGTGCGCTTGGCCGACTACACAGGCGTAGTACACGACAGCTTGTGGGTGCTTGAAATCCAAATTCGCCACCCCCAGCAGCCCTTTGGCGCGTTTTACGAAGCCTTGCTTAGCAAGTCGCTTGCAGCCTAAGAGCGCACGCGTAGCAAACGGCATAATTGTTGCTACCAAAGGGCTGGCATTTGCGGGCTAGCGCACACAAAGAAAGGCAGCGGCAATGAAGCATGGTAAATACTACGACTACGCCAGTCATGACCAGCAAGCAGACAGCATAAGCGCAGCGGTGCTGGAAAATGAGCACGTTTTCTGGCACGAAAAGCCCCGAAAAAGCGCCTTCATCCTCAACAAAATCTTGCCCATGATGCCATTTGCCTTGGCTTGGCTGGCTTTTGACTCCATGTTTATTTCAGCCTTCTTTGGAGGGGCTGATGGCAAAGGTGGTTTCTTGCAAGCCTTGAAAAATATGCCAGATGCCGTGCGCGAGGGTGGCGGTTTTTTGGGCAATATGCAGTGGTTTCTGATAGGTTTTTTCGCCTTGCACCTGTTTCCCGTGTGGCTATGGCTTTGGAATGTATTTACGGCACTTGCCAGATGGAAAAATTCCGAATACGCCATAACCGACAAGAGAATACTCATCAGAAACGGGCTGGTAGGCAGCGAAGTGCAAAGCATTTTTTATACCGACATCAACTCTCTCGATATGCGCATAGGCGTTATCGACAGAATGCTCAACGTGGGCGATATCAAAATCTACAGTTCGGGCAAAAACACATCCTGGATACTGGATATAAGTAAGGTGCATACGGTTTATAAAAATCTGCAAAAAACCGTTATGGATATTCAAGCAGATATCCACTACCCCAACGATATGCGCTCCGCAGAAAATAAAGGCTACAACACGCAATATCGCCCTTAGGCCAGTGCGGGGGCGCTGTTTAAAGCCAACGCATGGCGCGCAACGACAAGTAGAAAAACACACCCAATGCAGCTATACCTGCCGCCCTGCGTGCAAAGTAATTTGCTGCTGGCACTGCTGCGCCAAAGCCGTATCGTGCGTAACCAGCACCAAAGTGCAGCCAAAAGCGCGGTTTAAGGCAAACATCTGCGCAATCACATCTTGCCCCGTTGCAAAATCCAGGCTGCCCGTCGGCTCATCAGCCAGCAGCAGTGCGGGTTGCGTAATAAAAGCACGCGCCAGTGCCACCCGCTGCTGCTCGCCACCTGAAAGCACCTTGGGGTAGTGCTGCATGCGATGCGCCAGCCCTACTTGCTCAAGCAAAGCAGCCGCGCGGGCGCGCGCGTCGGGGCGGTTGGCAAGCTCAAGCGGCAGCATGACATTTTCTAGCGCAGTCAAATTAGGCAAAAGCTGAAAACTCTGAAACACAAACCCCATCTTTTGCCCGCGCACGGCGGCGCGTTGGTCTTCGTTGAGGGCAAATAAATCAACACCATCAACCCGCACACTGCCACGGCTAGGGGTATCAAGCCCTGCCATGATAGAAAGCAGCGTGCTTTTACCCGAGCCAGACGCGCCCACAATCGCCGTGGTACTGCCCGCAGGCAGAGCAAAATCAATATCGTGCAGCACATCAAGCGCCTTGCCCGCGGCTGCTACCGATTTAAAAACATGCTGCACCTGCACCATATTGGCAGAGTTGCAGCCAGCTACCGCAGGCGTGCTTGCATGGGCAGCAACGGTAGCGGCAGTGGGAATGGCAGAGCTTGAAGCAGCAGAAACGCTATGGGTATTGCAGGAATTGGTGGCGGGCATTTTTTACAGTCAAGAAGTTGGACGCAAAGCAGTTGCAAAGAAAGTGCTCAAACCGTGCTTTGTGCATTTTGGCGTATACACAGGCGCGATTCAGCATACTTTAAGCATCTTGGCAGATAATGGGCTCATGTTGCAAACAGCCAATGAAATTGCCCAGACTGCCGCGCGGCTGGTAGTTGATGAAGGGCTTGAATACGCACAAGCCAAGCGGCGCGCACTCAAGCAGCTTGGCTTGCCCTCGCACACAGCATTGCCAGATAACATGCTGCTTGAGCAAGCCGTGCGCGAGCATTTGTCTATTTTCTGTGCCGAAACGCAACCCGCAGAGCTGGCGGCATTACGCGCTTTAGCCGCGCAATGGATGCAACGGCTCAGTGCTTTCGCCCCCTTGCTGGGCGGCGCAGTCTGGCGCGGCACAGCCACACGCTTGAGCGACATTTACCTGCAACTCTTTACCGACGACCCCAAAGCCGTAGAGCTTGAGCTTATCAACGCAGGCACAGCCTATGAAGTAAACCGCGTAACGGGCTTGCAAAGCCGTGCCGTAGATGCGTTGAGCTTGCATGCATGGTGTGAAGGCTTGCACGAAGAAGTGGGCTTGCACCTGCTGGTGAACGACACGCTAGCGCAACGCGGCAGCATGAAAAGCGATGCACAAGGGCAAAAACTGCGCGGTACTTTGGCGCAACTGCAAACCCTGATGCAAGCAGGCAGCAGCACGCCATTTCCCACCCCCTAACTTGCACAACAAAGGAAAAAACATGCTCTACACATTCAAATCAGGCGCTACAGGCGAACTCATCATGCTCAAAGAGCCAGCCGAACAAGTGCTCTTTGCCATCAACAAAATACCCGAGCCCCAAGGCGTAATCGACCCCGCAGACTTGCCCGAAGCCATCGAAAAATTGCAGGCAGCCATGCAAATATCGCGTCAGCAAGCCCAGCCAGCACAAGATGCGGAGCAAGAAAAGCACAACCACAGCGTGCCTTTCCATACCCGCGCCTGGCCTTTTTACCAAATGCTGCAACGCAGCCAAGAAGCAGGTAAAGCAGTAACCTGGGGTTTGTGAAGGATTTGCCTGCAACCTACATCATCTGCAACTTTTGCACTAAAATCTATCTATTGCCATTAAAATAGCTTAATTTGCGGTAGTTTTGCTATTTTTGGAGCTGTAGTCTTGTGCGACTTGTATTTTCCTTGCAAAGGTAAATTTCTAAATTTTTAGCAGGAGATTTCGAAAAATAGTGAAAATTATCGGCAAAATAACAGCTTATTCTTTTAAACTGCGCTACATTGCAGCCTTCGGAACTGTCTGCACTCTAAAGCGCGCATAGCTGCTAGTAAGCATCGCTTTGCAACCACTTTGCAATTACTTTGTAGAATGCAAGGCAAACGCAGCCTAAACCAAACCACTCGGTTTAGGCGCACAGTTCCCACACACCTGAAAGCCCCTATCCATGGATTTGCGAAAACTCAAAACCCTGATTGATTTGGTGTCGGACTCCAACGTCTCCGAACTCGAAATTACCGAAGCCGAAGGCAAGGTGCGTATCGTTAAAAGCGGCGCTGAAGTGGCTCATCAAGCCTACCTGCCAGCCATGCAAATGCAAATGGCAGCCATGCAGCAGCAGCCCGTAGCAGCAGCTCCAGTAGCTGCCGCTGCACCTGCCGCGCCTGCAGTCGTCGCCAGCGAAGCCAATGCACCAGCCGAGCCAGCAGGTCATACTGTTAAATCACCCATGGTTGGCACGTTTTACCGCGCCAGCAGCCCAGGGGCAGCGCCTTTTGTTGAAGTGGGCAGCACAGTGAAGGCTGGGCAAACGCTTTGCATTGTTGAGGCGATGAAAATTCTCAACGAAATTGAAGCCGATGTGGCTGGCACTGTCACCAAGGTTTTGAGCGAAAACGGCGACGCTGTAGAGTACGGTCAGCCGTTGTTTGTCATCGAATAACACTGCCTGCTGCAAGCAAGCCGCGTGCCACACGCGCGCTGCTGTGCAGGTAAGCATTATTTTCATGCCCGAAAACCACACACCGTCAGCTACATGCCTGCGCAGCAAGCGCCGTAGCGGGGAGAACAATCATGTTTAAAAAAATACTGGTCGCCAACCGTGGTGAGATTGCCCTGCGCATACAGCGTGCTTGTAAAGAGATGGGCATTAAAGCGGTAATGGTTTACTCTGAAGCCGACCGCGACGCAAAATACGTCAAGCTCGCCGACGAAGCTATTTGCATAGGCCCAGCGCCCGCAGCGCAGAGTTATCTCAACATGCCAGCCATCATCTCGGCCGCCGAGGTGACTGACTCTGAAGCTATTCACCCAGGCTACGGATTTTTGGCTGAAAATGCCGACTTTGCCGAGCGCGTAGAAAAAAGCGGATTTGTCTTTGTTGGCCCCGGCCCCGAAGCTATTCGCATCATGGGCGACAAGGTTTCGGCCAAGCAAGCCATGATTAAGGCAGGCATTCCGTGCGTGCCAGGCTCCGAGGGCGAGTTGCCCGATGACCCCGCGCAGCTCAAAAGCATTGCCAAGAAAATTGGCTACCCCGTCATTGTCAAAGCCTCTGGCGGTGGCGGCGGGCGCGGCATGCGTGTGGTGCACACCGAAGCTGCTTTGCTTAATGCAGTAACCATGACCAAGGCTGAGGCTGCTGCCGCATTTGGCAACCCTGCCGTGTACATGGAAAAGTACCTGCAAAACCCGCGCCATATCGAAATTCAGATTATTGCTGATACCTTTAAAAACGCGGTGTATCTGGGCGAGCGCGATTGCTCTATGCAGCGCCGCCACCAAAAGGTTATTGAAGAGTCGCCTGCGCCTGGCATTCCTCGCCGCTTGATTGAGCGCATTGGCGACCGTTGCGTAACGGCCTGCAAAAAAATCGGCTACCGCAACGCGGGCACGTTTGAGTTTTTGTACGAAAACGGCGAGTTCTACTTCATCGAGATGAATACCCGCTTGCAAGTGGAGCACCCGCTGACTGAATTTACCAGCGGTGTTGATTTGGTGCGCACCCAGATTATGGTTGCTGCAGGCGAGAAACTGCCCTTTACGCAAAGGCAGATTGGTATGCGCGGCCACGCCATTGAGTGCCGCATCAACGCCGAAGACCCCTACAAATTCACCCCGTCGCCCGGGCGCATTACGCTGTGGCATGCGCCAGGCGGCCCAGGCGTGCGCGTAGATACGCACATCTACAATAACTACCGTGTGCCGCCTAACTACGACTCGATGATTGCCAAGCTGATTGTGCATGGCGATACCCGCGAGCAAGCGCTGGCGCGTATGCGTACTGCCTTGAGCGAAACGGTGATTGAGGGCATCCATAGCAATATTCCGTTGCACCGCGATTTGATGGCTGATGCAGGTTTTGGCGAAGGCGGAACCAACATCCACTATCTTGAAAAATGGCTGTCGCAGCGTCCGCGCTAATGCATCAGGTACAGCAAAAAAACCATGTTTGAACTGCGACTGCTCAGCCCGGGCGACGATGTAGAAACCGTCTGCGATGCGCTTGAGGCACTGGATGCCTTGAGCGTTTCGGTAGAAGATGCCGATGCCCACACCAGCGCCGAGCAAGCGCTGTACGGCGAGCCGGGAATGCCCGTGCCACAAGAGGGCTGGCAGCGTTCGCTTGTTGTAGCCTTGTTTGCAGATGAAGCGGGCGCACGCGAGGCAGCACGCCTGCTGGCAGCGCAAGAATTTTTTGCTGCTTCAAGCGTAGTAGGCGTGCAAACCGTGCCTGAGCAAGACTGGGTGCGCCTGACGCAAGCGCAGTTTGCGCCAGTAGAAATAACCCCCACTTTCTGGATTGTGCCTAGTTGGCATGAAGTGCCCGCGCAAGCGCAGCAAGTCATACGCCTCGACCCTGGCATGGCATTTGGTACTGGCACGCACCCTACAACCCGCATGTGTTTGCGTTGGCTAGCACAGCAGCCTGCAGGCAAAGACTGGGGGCGGGTGCTGGACTATGGCTGCGGCTCTGGCATATTGGCCATTGGTGCAGCTAAATTTGGCGCGACCGAGATTGATGCTGTAGATATTGACCCCGCAGCGGTGGAGTCCACACAAATCAATGCTGCCAATAACCACGTCAGCCTGCGCACAGGTCTGCCTGATTTTGTAGACCCCGCACAGGGCGCATATCGCGTAGTAATCGCTAACATATTAGCTACGCCGCTTAAAGTCTTGGCTCCGCTGCTTTGTGGCCATGTGCAAAAGGGCGGGCATTTGGTGCTGGCGGGCATTTTGGAGCGCCAAGCACAAGAGCTGCAAGAAGCCTATGCACCTTACCTGCAACTGCAAGTGGCAGACACGCAAGAAGGCTGGATACTGATGACTGGGCAGCGGCAGGCATAGCCCAATGTTGCAGAAATGCACGCATACACTGCCCACAGCAGCAGCGCCGAACTGGTGAAATAGCTGATTTTCTGCACTGCCAGCTAGCGGTTGCCTAAAACTGCCAGCAAACATGCAGCAATAAACTGTGTTTGCAAGAAAGCGCGGCGGCACTGCCCTACAATTCTCGAACCATGCGTTTTGTTACCCATTGCCCTACTTGCGGCACATCGTTCAAAGTTGTGCCTGACCAACTGCGTATCGCGCAGGGCTGGGTGCGCTGTGGGCAATGCCAAACGGTTTACAAAGCCGATGACAAGTTGGAGCTGGAAGAGCAAGTGCTGGGCGCAGCCACGCCGCTTGCAGATAAGCAAAGCGAAGTTGCCAATTCCAATCAAACCAGCCAAGCCAGCCAAAACGCAGACGCTGGCTCAACCAGACCAATATCTACAGCCACCCAACTGGCGCTAGAGCGCATTGCCGCAGTGGTTGCAGCCAGAAAGGCGCAAGCAACACAATGGATGGACGAAAGCGAGCTCATAGCGGATACGCAGTTGTTTGAAGACACAGACTCCGAGCCAGCACTGCTTGCGCCAGAGCCTGCGCAGACAACGCACCTGCCACCGCCCGACGTGCCTGCCATTGAAGCGCAAACCAGCACCGAGGCGGAGAAGCCAGTATCCCAGCCCGAACCCGAACCCGAAGCGCCGCAGCAGCAGGCACAGACGTTTACAAGCAATTATTTTGCATCCCTACCCGTTGAGTGGCAAACGCCAGCGCTGCCAGCCAATGCGCCGCTGCTTGCCGAATTGAATCTGGAGGCAGCAAGCCCGCCAGCAGAACTTGCCGCAGAGGCTGCTCTAAAAGAACCAGCGCCCGAAGCTGTTATGCAGCAAGCGGTGGCAGATGTAGTGGCAGCGCCTGCGTTAGCGCAAGAGGTGCAAGAATCGCATCAGCAAAGCCAGCTAGAGCACTGGGCGTATGAGCCAGACTTGCAAGAACAAGACATAATGTTGCAAGCAGCCCTTCTTGAGCAAGCGGCAATGCTGACGGAAAACCAAGCGGAAAACCAAGCGTTAAGTCAGGCGGAAAACGCGATAACAACACAAACGGATCGGCCAGAGCTGCAAGAGGCCGATGTGATTGATAGTGCGCAGTTGGCGGCGGCACTGCAGGCGTACGAGGCACAAGTCGCGGCACAGCATGTAGCCGCGCCCGATGCGCAATTCAACGCAATGGCGCAAGATGACTTTGCGCGGATGCAAGAGCAAGAAGCCGTATTTTTTACCGACGAGCAACTTTCGCCCGCCACGTTGATATGGCTGGATGAGCCAGATGCTGCAAATGGCATAGATGCAGGTAAAGAGTTGGCTGAAGTGGTTTTTGGCGAAACTGTTGCACCAGAGCCAGAGCCAGAGCCAGAGCCAGAGCCAGCGGCTGCTTCAGCGTTGGAGGATGCAGCGGCAACACAGGGCATGACGGAGGCGCAACTGCGCAAGCAGGCGCGGCGCAAAGAGCGATTGGCACAACGCAAGCTGGCGGCTTTGGCCAAAGAGCTGGAGGCGTTGCAGCAAGCTGAAGCCTTGAAGCAAGCAGAAACCGAGCCGCTTGAGCAAGACGCACCCGAAGTAAAAACGCAGCTAACCCAAAGCGAGCAAGATAAATCCAGCCAAGCGCCGCTTGTGGCAGGCGATAGCGTCCAGATAAAACAAGCGAAAACCAAGCAAGTCGAATCCAAGCAAGCCGAATCTAAACAAGTCGAATCTAAACAAGTCGAATCCAATCCACTTGAACCGCAGCCAATCGGTGCGCCGCACAGCCACGCAAAACCAGAACCCAGTGCTGCACAAGAAACTACTGCCAGCGCAGGTGCTGCTGATAGTCAGCAGCCCGATAGCGGGCAGCGCGGCCTTGTGGTGCAGACACCTGTAGCCGATTTGTCTTTTGTACGCGCTGCGCGCAGGCGGGTATTTTGGGCGCAGCCCAAAGTGCGTATGGCGCTGGCATTTACGGCGGCACTGGCAAGCCTGATGCTTGCGTTGCAGGTGCTCTTGCACTATCGCTCGCCGCTGTATGCGCAAATTCCTTTGGCACGCATGGGGCTGGATGTGCTGTGCCGCAAGCCGTGGTGCAGCATACCGCCGTGGCAAAACATTGAAGCTGTCACCATTGAAAGCAGCAATTTCCGCAAACTATCGCAAGATGTGTATCGCTTCAATGTGGCCTTGCGCAATGCCTCTACACACCCCGTTGCCATGCCCGCGCTAGAGCTGAATTTGCTCAACGACGATGGGCAAATCATCGTGCGGCGCATTATTGCCAACGATGCTGCCATGCCTGCGCCACCCATTCTTACGCCGCGTGGCGAGTGGAGTGGCTCGGTATTGCTCAAGGTGCGCTTGCCAGCAGATATTGCATGGCAAAGCATATCGGGCTACCGCGTAGCGGTTTTTTACCCCTGATTTTCGCCGCTGCCTTGGCGCCAGTTTTGAAGCTGGCATTTGCTCCGATTCACGCCCATCCAGCCCCATCCAAACCCAACCATACCGATTGACACCGATACACACATGAACATTCTGATTTCTGGCTCCATGGCCATTGACAATATTCTTTCGTTTGATGGCCGCTTTGCTGATTTGATTTTGCCTGAGCAGATTAACAAGCTCAGTTTGTCGGTACTTACGCCCCATATGCGCAGCGACTTTGGCGGCTGCGCGGGCAATATTGCGTATGCCGTCAAGCAGCTTGGCGGCCAGCCCTTGCCCTTGGCATCTATAGGCAAAGACGGCGGGCATTACCTGCAACGCTTGCAGGCGCTAGGCATTAACACGGGCCACATTGCCATGCTGCAAGACCGCTACACCGCCCAATGCACCATCGTTACCGACGCGCAACAAAACCAGATTACCGCTTTTCATCCAGGCGCTATGAGCGAGGCGCACCACAACCCCGCCCCTGTCGATTTACCCATTGCACTGGGTATCATCTCGCCCAACGGCAAACTGGCCATGCAAAGCCATGCAGAGCAAATGCACGCGGCAAACATTCCTTTTGTGTTTGACCCAGGTCAAGCCATGCCGCTTTTTGATGCGGCCGAATTGCAGCAACTTATCAATCAGGCAAGCTGGCTTGCCGTAAACGAATACGAAGCGCACATGCTGTGCGAGAAAATCGGCTACGACCGCGCCGCCCTGTCGCGGCAGGTGCGCGGCATGGTGGTAACGCAGAGCGAAAAAGGCTGCGAAGTCTGGCAAGACGGCATCTGCGAGCAAGTGCCAGCCATAGCACCCGCGCAAGTGCTAGACCCCACGGGCTGCGGCGATGCCTGGCGCGGCGCTTTGTTGCACGGTTTGCAACAAGGCTGGGATTTGCTGCGCTGCGCGCGTTTGGGCAACTACATGGGCGCTATTAAAGTGGCGCACAGCGGCCCGCAAAACTACCAGATTGACTTGGAAAAAGTAGCCGCATACTAGCCAGCCAAGCCGCATCAGGAAAACCCTAAAAATCGTGCAATCGGCACGGCGGCTGCCAGCACAGCGCTACCATGTACCACCCGCTTGACCAAGCTGGCGCACTGCACTTGCTGCTAGCCAATAAAATCGGCTTGGCTGGTTTTTGCAGCAGCCAGCAAGTTGCCAAAAGCCTGCTTGCCGGGAAATGGCTTTTTAAACCTTGCAACGCTTTTTTCTGGAGAAAATAGACCATGCGTATTTACCGTCGAATTTTACTGGCCAGCACTTTGGCTGCCTCTTTGTTTGCTGGCGCAACAGTGCACGCATCGCAACTGGAGCAAATCAAGAAAAAAGGCGAGTTGGTAGTGGGCATTTTGGGTACAGATGAGCCCAATAGCTTTATCGACCCCAAAACGCGCGAATACATTGGCTACGAGGTGGATTTGGCCAAAGAGGTAGCGGCAAAAATGGGCGTTAAGCCCGTATTCAAGCAAGTTGCCGTAGCAGCCCGTATCCCTGAATTGCAGCAAGGCCGCATTGATATGCTGGCAGCGTCGCTTACGCACAATAAAGAGCGCGAAGCGCAAATTGACTTTAGCCTTACGCATTTGCTCACAGGCTCTAAAGTGATGGTGAAAAAATCCAGCAATATCACCGACGTGAAGCAGCTTGCTGGCAAAAAGGCGCTTACCGTCAAGGGCGGCACACAAGGCCCGAACTTGCTGCGCGCCGTGCCAAACGCTGAAATTGTGACCTTCGAGACATCGCAGCAAGCCTTCCAGGCGCTGCAGCAAGGCAAAGGGCAAGCCTATCTGAACGATGAGGTGTCTTTGCTCTCGGACGTGTCCAAACTCGGCCCAGCAGGTGCTAATTACACCATCTTGCCGCAAAACCTGAGCGTTGAGCCGCTGGCATTTGGCATTAAAAAGGGCGAAAAAGAAGTAAAAGCTTCTATTGATGCCACTTTGCGCGCATTGGAGAAAAGCGGTGAAGCTGAAAAAATCTTCATGAAATGGTACGGCCCCAATAGCCGCATCAAATTCCCCAAGCGTTACTTTAAAATCGAGAGCGATAAAGTCGACCATTGATTTGGCTTGGGCAAATTTATGAAGCGGTCTGGTGCTGCAAAAAAGTAGCACTACAGGCCGCTTCGCGTTTGCGCTCAAGCACACAGAAAACGCCGCAACATGCCTTTGTTTGATTTCTCTATGCTCATCTCGGGCCCCTACCACCAAATGCTGGTAGCGGGGATGTGGTTGTCGCTGCAACTGATGGCTGTTACCTTGCTCTTGGCCTTGCCTTTGGCAATGGGCGTGGCTTTGCTGCGCATTTCATCGGTAGCGGCTCTGCGCTGGCTGGGGGCAAGCTTTGTAGAAGGCGTGCGCAACGTGCCGCTGCTCGCGCACATGCTGCTGTGGTACTTTGGCATGCCCGAGTTGCTGCCCGATGCGGGCAAAGAGTGGTTGTATGCGCAAAATTTCGAGGCCATTGCCGCCGTAGCCGCTTTAACGCTTTATACCGCTGCTTTTATGGCGGAAGATATTCGCAGCGGCATTCGCGCCGTGCCGCAAGGCCAAATGCAAGCGGCACAAGCGCTGGGCATGTTGTATTTTGCGGCTATGCGCCATGTGGTGTTGCCGCAAGCGGTGCGCCTATCGCTGCCGCCTTTGATTTCGCAGACGCTGAATCTGTGGAAAAACACGAGTATTGCCACGGTGATTGGTGCTGCTGAATTGATGTACCAAGCCAGCAAGGTTGAAACCAGCACGTTTCGCAGTTTGGAGGCGTTTACCTTTGCTTCTGCGGCGTATTTGAGCGTATCTTTGGGCATCACCATGCTGGCGGTGTGGTGCCAAAAACGCTTTCCAGCGAGGGCATCATGACTTTTCTTGAAATGGTGCAGACCTACTGGCTGTATTTTCTGGTGGGGCAATACCCCGAAGGGCCTTTGGGTGGCTTGGTTTTAACGCTGCTGCTGGCAAGTGCTGGACTGGTGCTGGCCATGCCCGTGGGCTTGGCGTTGGGCTTGGCGCGTGTGAGCCCCATGCGCTGGTTGCGCTGGCCCGTTACGGCGCTGGTGTATTGCGTGCGAGGCGTGCCGCTGCTGATGGTGATTTTTTGGGCTTACTTCTTTTTGCCCAGCGTTACGGGCGTAAAAACAGGGCAATTTAGCACCATGCTGCTCGCGCTGGTGCTGTTTGATGGGGTGTATCTGGCCGAGATTGTGCGCGCTGGCATACAGGCAATACCCACAGGGCAACTGCAAGCAGCGCAGGCGCTGGGCATGTCGCGCTGGCAAAGTATGCGCTATGTGGTGCTGCCGCAGGCGCTGCGCTATATGTTGCCTTCGCTGGTGAACCAGTTTGTATCTACGATTAAAGAAACTTCGCTGGGCTACATCATTGGTTTGGCAGAGTTGTCGCAAATTGCCACGCAGATAAATACCATGGTGTTTATCATGCCGATGCAGATTTATTTGATTTTGGGATTGACGTATTTTCTGCTGTGCTTTGGCTTATCGCGGCTGGCTTTTTATCTGGAGCGCCGCTTGGCAACAGGCAGAAAAACCTCGCGCCGCCCAGTGCCACAAGGCTGATTGCCAAGAGCTACTGGCTGCATTTGAGCTGAAAAAGCAGCCAGAAACACCCAAAAACAGCCAAAAACGCCCAAACCCGAGCAAGCAGTATTTATGCGGCTTGCGGCACGAAAATGGCTTGCAGGGCGCATGAATGCTGGTTGTTGGGTTTTCTGGTTTGTGCAGGCTCTTTGATGGCTCTTAAATATCTACGCTGTCTGCCTGTGCGTTAAAGGCAGGCATTTCG
>JAGONG010000018.1:0-11002 GCA_017993135.1 Allobrachymonas sp. | reverse complement strand
CTTGCGGCACGAAAATGGCTTGCAGGGCGCATGAATGCTGGTTGTTGGGTTTTCTGGTTTGTGCAGGCTCTTTGATGGCTCTTAAATATCTACGCTGTCTGCCTGTGCGTTAAAGGCAGGCATTTCGTTGAAGTTCATGTAGCGGTAGATGTTGTCGGCATCTTTTTTGAGCACGCCAATGTCTGCCAGATATTCTTCGCGTGTGGGGATGCGCCCGAGTTTGGAGCAGACGGCTGCAAGCTCGGCACTGCCCAAAAACACGTTGGTGTTTTTGCCCAAACGGTTGGGGAAGTTGCGCGTGCTGGTGCTCATGACGGTGGCGCCTTCGCGCACTTGCGCCTGGTTGCCCATGCACAGGCTGCAGCCTGGCATTTCGGTGCGTGCGCCTGCGGTGCCAAAAACGGAGTACAGACCTTCTTCAGTGAGCTGGTCTTGGTCCATTTTGGTGGGGGGCGCTACCCAGAGTTTGACGGGGATGTCGCGCTTGCCTTCGAGTAGCTTGGCAGCGGCGCGGAAGTGCCCGATGTTGGTCATGCAGCTACCGATAAAGGCTTCATCAATCGGCGTGCCTGCAACTTCGCTCATGAATTTGGCATCATCTGGGTCGTTGGGGCAGCAGACGATGGGCTCGTGGATGTCGGCCAGATTGATGTCAATTACGGCGGCGTATTGGGCATCAGCGTCGGCCTTGAGCAGCGCGGGTTTTTGCAGCCAGTTTTGCATGGCTTTGATGCGGCGCGCCAGTGTGCGTGCGTCTTGGTAGCCGTTGGCAATCATGCTTTTGAGCAGCACGATGTTGCTTTGCAGGTATTCGATAACGGGGGCTTCATCGAGTGCTACGGTGCAGCCTGCGGCAGAGCGTTCGGCAGATGCGTCGGCCAACTCGAACGCTTGCTCCACCTTGAGGTGGGGCAGGCCTTCAATTTCGAGGATGCGGCCAGAGAAGACGTTTTTCTTGCCCGCTTTTTCTACCGTGAGCAGCCCTTGTTTGATGGCGTACAGCGGTATGGCGTGCACCAAGTCGCGCAGGGTGATGCCAGGCTGCATTTCGCCGTGAAAGCGCACCAGCACGCTCTCGGGCATGTCTAGCGGCATGGTGCCTGTGGCTGCGGCAAAGGCAACCAAGCCAGAGCCTGCTGGAAAGCTGATGCCTACGGGAAAGCGTGTGTGGCTGTCGCCGCCAGTGCCTACGGTATCGGGCAGCAGCATGCGGTTGAGCCAGCTATGGATGACGCCGTCGCCAGGGCGCAGCGAGATGCCGCCGCGTGTGCTGATAAAGGCGGGTAGCTCGTGGTGCATTTTCACGTCTACGGGCTTGGGGTAGGCGGCGGTGTGGCAGAAAGACTGCATGACCAAGTCGGCGCTAAAGCCCAGGCAGGCCAAGTCTTTGAGCTCGTCGCGCGTCATGGGGCCGGTGGTGTCTTGTGAGCCGACCGATGTCATGAGTGGCTCGCAATAGGTGCCTGGGCGTATGCCTTTTTGCGCGCCGTTTTCTACGGGCAGGCCGCAGGCTTTGCCCACCATTTTTTGCGCCAGCGTGTAGCCCGTGCCAGTGTCGGCAGGGCTTTGGGGCAGGCGAAACAGGGTTGAAGGCGGCAAGCCCAGCGCCTCGCGCGCTTTGGCTGTAAGCCCGCGCCCAATGATGAGGGGGATGCGCCCGCCTGCGCGTACTTCGTCAAGCAGCACATCGCTTTTAAGCTGGGTGGTGGCAATGGGGCTGCCGTTTTTCAGGGCTTGGACTTGGGCGGTGCTGTGGTCGATGTGCAGCTCGATGGTGTCGCCCATGTGCATTTGCGACACGTCCATTTCAATGGGCAGGGCGCCAGCGTCTTCCATGGTGTTGTAGAAGATGGGGGCGATTTTGCCGCCCAAGCACACGCCGCCAAAGCGTTTGTTGGGCACGAAGGGCACGTCTTCGCCAGTAAACCACAGCACGCTGTTGGTGGCAGATTTGCGGCTCGAACCAGTGCCCACCACATCGCCCACATAGGCTACGAGGTGGCCACGGGCGCGCAAATCTTCAATGAATTTGATGGGGCCGCGTTTGCCGTCTTCTTCGGGCTTGAAGGGGGCATCGGGGCGGGTGTTTTTGAGCATGGCCAGCGCGTGCAGCGGTATGTCGGGGCGGCTCCATGCGTCGGGGGCGGGGGAGAGGTCGTCGGTATTGGTTTCGCCAGGTACTTTAAACACGGTGATGCTGATGTGCTCTGGCAGGGCGGGGCGGCTGGTAAACCATTCGGCATCAGCCCAGCTTTGCAGCACGGCGCGGGCGTGGGCGTTGCCTGCTTCGGCTTTTTCGCGCACGTCATGAAACTGGTCGAACATGAGCAGGGTTTTTTTCAGACCTTCGGCAGCTACGGCGGCCAGTGTGCTTTCGGCATCGTCAAGCAGCTCAATCAAGGGGCTAATGTTGTAGCCGCCCAGCATGGTGCCTAGTAGCTCTGCGGCCTTGTGGCGGCTGATGTGTGCGGAGTTTTCTTTGCCTAAAGCAATGGCTGCCAGATAGGAGGCTTTGACTTTGGCTGCATCGTCTACACCAGCAGGCACGCGGTAGGTGAGCATTTCAAGCAGGGCGGGTGCTTGCTCGGGCTGCGCGGCTTTGATGAGCTCAATCAGTGCTTCGGTTTGGGGCGCAGACAGGGGCAGGGGCGGTATGCCTAGCGCAGCGCGTTCTGCCACATGGGTGTAATAGTCTTGGAGCATGGCGGTTTTTCTGTGAGTGCGGTGAAGAAAAGCGGGGCGGGAAAAGTGCAGCGAAATGGCTGGCAAAAAAAGCTGGCAAAGCAAGTTGGCGCGAGCAAGTTGGATGAAGCCAGTGCGAGCAAACCAGTTAAGCCAAACCAGTTAAACCAAGCCAATCAGAGCAAGCCAGTAGGGTTGCTTGGTGGCAGACTGGCTTTGGCTTTGGCTTTGGCTTGCTGGCTTGGCTGCTTGATGGCTTATTGCAGCAGATTGACGGGCGCTATTTTGAGTTGCTCTTCGCGTGCTTGTTGTTCGTCATTGCGGCAGCCATCGGCTACGCGGCCGCCTGCTTTGGGGTCGATAAGCATGGATTTGTTGCCTATCTGCAGCCAGTAAGCGCCGCTGATGCGGTCTTCAAGCCGTACTACGCCGCTGGTGGTGGGTACGCGCTGCATGGTGTAGCTGCGCTTGGGCAGGCGGATGTGAAAGGCGTTGTTGGCAGCAGAAACGAGGGTGGCTGTGCCTTCGTCGCAGCGCAAGTCGCCTACGATGACGGGGTATTCACCTGCGGGGCCTGGTACGGGTACAACGCTGGGGGCAGGGGCGGCGCTGACTTCTGGTGTCTTGGGCGCAGTTGTTGCGGGCGCAGGCGCTTTTTTGCTGCTTGCCTTGCGTGCGGGGGCAGCTTTTTTGGCAGGGGCTTTTTTGGCGGGTGCTGCTGCGGCTTTTTTAGCGGGGGCTTTTTTGGCAGCAGGAGCAGCAGGAGCAGCAGTGGCTATGGAGCTGGTGAGCAGGGCAAAGGGGAGAGCAAGCAGAAGTTTCTTCATGGCAGTATTGGGTTGGAAAGAGTCGATACAGGGGCTAATTATCGCAAGAAGCAGCTTGTGGCGTGCAACTGCTTGGCTAGTCTGGCAGAAGTTATCGGGATTAGTGCATAAGTTGGGCAATAAATTGCACGATAGCGCAAGTTTGGCATGTTTTTGGCGTGTATTTGCGGCAGGTTGGCGCAGTTGCGTGCTATGGCTTGCCAACTGTGCTGGCTCTTGCGCAGGGCAATGCTGTATGGGTTTTGTCAGGCTTTGCCTTGTGGAGCTGGTGTTTGGCGGGTTGGCGCATGATGGGGTGGCGCTTGATGGGGTTGCTACGGCTTGATACATGGCGGGTGGCTGGCAGCAGTAAAATTTTTGCGCTGGCAAGTGTGTAGCAGCTTGCAGGCAGGTGGTAAAGCTGTTTGTGACGGGCTTTTGTTGCAAGCGGTGCGGTTGCTGGCTGGGGTTGTTGGGCTGTGCTTTTTGGTTTGCTTATGGCAAGGTTGGGGTGCAGCAGTTGGGTGCTTGCTTTTTTAAAAACAAATAGTTATGTCTGAATTTTCTCGCTCTGCTGTTTCGGCTGTTTCTGCTTTTGGGGTTTTGTTGCGCTGGCTGGCCAAGTGGGTGCTGCTGGCTTGCGCGGTGGCGGTGTTGGCTGGTACGGCTTCGGCGTGGCTGATGTTTGCTTTGGAGTGGGCAGCGGCTACGCGCGGGGCGCATCATTGGCTGGTGTTGCTGATGCCGCTGGCGGGGTTTGTGGCTGCTTGGTGCTATAGGCGCTGGGGGCAGGCGGTAGAGGGTGGCAATAATTTGCTGATTGATGAGGTTCATGCGCCGCAGCAGCATGTGCAGTTGCGGATGGTGCCTTTGATTTTTGGCAGCACGGTGCTGTCGCATTTAACGGGTGCTTCGGTTGGGCGTGAAGGCACAGCGGTGCAAATGGGTGGTGCGCTAGCCGAGCAGCTTGGGCGGGTTTTGCGTATCAGCAAAGATGAGCGCCGCCTCTTGCTTACGGTGGGTATCAGTGCGGGGTTTGCTTCGCTTTTTGGCACACCGCTGGCGGCTACGGTGTTTGCGCTGGAGGTGCTGGCTCTCGGGCAAATGCGCTATAACGCGCTACTGCCGTGTGCCGTAGCAGCAGTGCTGGGCGACCAGGTGGGGCGCTTGTGGGGCATAGGGCATGCGCATTATGTGCTTGGCTATGTGCCACAAATCTCGCTTTGGAGCTTGCTGGCAGTGGGGCTGGCTGGGGCGGTTTTTGGCTTGGTGGCGCGTTGTTTTGCGCAAGGTGTTTTTGCTGTTGGCGGGTGGATGAAGCGGCGCGTGCCCAATCCTGTGCTGCGCCCCGTGCTGGGTGGGGCGGTGCTGGGTGTGCTTGCTTTGTTGCCCGCGTTTGCGCCGTATTTGGGCTTGGGCGATGTTGTGATTGCGCAGGCTTTTAACGGGGCATTGCCTTGGTATACCTTTTTGGGCAAGTTGCTCTTTACGGTGGCTTCGCTCGGCGTGGGCTTTAAGGGCGGGGAGGTTACGCCGCTGTTTTATATCGGTGCAACGCTGGGTAATGCGCTGGCACCTTTGCTGCATTTGCCTGTGCCGCTGCTGGCGGCTTTGGGGTTTGCGGCTGTTTTTGCGGCTGCTACCAATACGCCTGTTGCAGGTACGTTGCTTGCGATGGAGTTGTTTGGCAGTGGTGTGGGAAGCTATGCTTTGCTGGCATGCGTGCTGGCGTATGTTTTCTCGGGCATGAGTGGCATTTACCGCGCACAGCGTGTTGGCGGGCATAAGCATGGAGGATGGCTGGTACCTGAAGGTATCAAGCTGGCAGAGGCGCAGCAATGGGCAGCGCAGCAGCAAGCGCAAGGAGCAGGGTGCGCGAGTGCGAGCGAGTGCGATAGCAAGCGGGATGCTTCGGCTCAATAGTTTGCTGGGGCAGGCTAGGCAGGCTTTGCGGTGTTAGAGCAATGCTGATGTATTCCAGCTTCGTACAAAAACGCAACCGCTTGCCATAAGCAAGTAAGCGAGAGAGTGGCGGCTTGCTGAATCCTGCCTTGCATGAAGAACCCATCAGTAATTGCTTAGGGAAAGTGTACGAAGCTGCTGTTGTGCAAGGGCTGTGGCGTGCCGTTGTGCGCGAGCCAGTACAGGCCGCTTTGCTGCTGGATGCTGCCAATGCGGGTGGCACAGGTGGCGGTGCTGGCTGCGGCTTGGGCTATTTTTTGGCGTAGTTGTGGCGGGGCGGTAAAGAGCAGTTCGTAGTCGTCACCGCCAGCGAGTGCGTATTGCAAGCTCAAGGGCAAGCTGTCTGGCAAATGCGTATCCAAGTGGGCTGGCGGGCTGGCTTGCTTGTGACTTGGCGGGTCTATTTGTTTGAGGCTGGGGCTGGTGGCTGCCAGCAGGCCGCTGCCGTCGGCTGCGCTGGCGTAGAGGGTTGCTCCTACGCCAGAGGCGGCAAGTATGTGTGGCAAGTCGCCAGTAAGACCGTCGCTCAAGTCTATGGCGCTGCTGGCTAGCCCGCGCAGAGCAAGCCCCAGTGCGGTGCGTGGGGTGGGTGTTTCAAGCCGTGGGCGCAGGGTGTGCAGCAAGGTTTGTTGCTGTGCGGGTGCGAGTTGTTGCACTGCGTCTGGTGCGGGTGCGCCGCGTTGCGCTTGCAGCAGGTGCAGTGCCATGCGCGCATCGCCCAAGCCCGTGTGTGGCGCGTGGCTGACGTAGATGTCATCGCCTGCTTGTGCGCCAGAGCGTAGCAGCGCAGAGTTGGCGGGTACGCTGCCGAATATGGTGATGCTGATGGCCAGCGGGCCGCGGGTGGTGTCGCCGCCGATAAGGTCGCAATGGTGGGCATCGGCGAGCGCAAACAAGCCGTTGGCAAAGGCGGCCAGCCAGTCGTTGTCGATGGTGGGCAGTGCCAAGGAGAGGGTAAAGCCCAGAGGTTGAGCACCGCAGGCGGCAAGGTCGCTCAAGTTTACGGCCAGTGCTTTGTACCCGATTGCGGCAGGGTTTGCGTCTGCAAAAAAGTGTTGCCCTGCAATGAGCATATCGCTGGAGATGGCTAGCTGCTCGCCAGGCAAGGGGGCAAGCAAGGCGCAGTCATCACCCGCGCCCAAGGCTGCATGGTGCAGGGGCTGGGGGCGAACGAAGTGGCGGGCAATGAGGGCAAATTCGGCGCTGGCGGGGTTGCGAAACATGGGCAGTCTTTCAAGGCGGGCAAAAAAAATCCGTGCTGCTTTGGGCGGCACGGATGGCGGGGCAAGATTTGCCTGTGAAGGCAACAGCCAAGTAGCAGCTTTGGTTGCTTGCTCTAGTCGCTTGCTCTGGCTGCGCTCAGACTGGGCTGCTTTGGCACATGCCTTTGTAAGGATGATGTGCCAAAGCGCCAGTAAGTTAGCGTTGCTGCCAGAGCGCAACAGCGGCTTAGTCGTCGCTAGCGGCTATGGTTGCTCCTGCATCTGCACTTTCGCTGGCGGGTGTTTGCTCGCCTTGCTCTTGCGCGTCAGACAGTTCTTGCTCTTCGGCCAAGGCGATGGCGATGCGCTCGGCTTCGTCCATTTCGTCTTTGGCTTTGCGAGCCTGGTGGTAAGCCAAGCCCGTGCCAGCAGGAATCAGGCGGCCAACGATGACGTTTTCTTTCAGGCCGCGCAGCTCGTCGCGCTTGCCCATGATGGCAGCTTCGGTAAGCACGCGGGTGGTTTCCTGGAAGGAAGCCGCCGAGATGAACGAGTCGGTAGAAAGCGATGCCTTGGTAATGCCCAGCAAGATGTTGCTGTAGGTGGCTGGCATTTTGCCTTCGGCGCGCAGTGTGTCGTTGGTGTTGTAGATTTCGCTACGCTCGACTTGTTCACCTGCAATGTAGGTGGAGTCGCCCGAGTTTTCAATCACAACGCGGCGCAGCATCTGACGCACGATAACTTCAATGTGCTTGTCGTTAATCTTCACGCCTTGCAAGCGGTAAACGTCCTGCACTTCATCAACGATGTAGCGCGCCAGCTCTTCAATGCCCAGCAGGCGCAAGATGTCTTGCGGGTCGGCGGGGCCGTCCACAATGCTTTCGCCTTTGTTTACCACCTGGCCTTCGTGTACCAGAATGTTTTTCTCTTTGGGCACGAGCTCTTCGTGCACACCACCTTCGGGGTCGGTGATTTGCAGGCGGATTTTGCCTTTGGTTTCTTTGCCGAAGGAGATAGTGCCTGTGCGCTCGGCCAGCACGCCTTTGTCTTTGGGGCTACGCGCCTCAAACAACTCGGCTACGCGGGGCAAACCGCCCACGATGTCGCGGGTTTTCTGGCCTTCAATCGGGATACGCGCAAGCACTTCGCCAGGCTGCACTTCTTGCCCGTCGCGCACCTGAATCAGTGAGCCGATAGGAAAGCCGATGCTTACCGAGTGGTCGGTGCCCGGGATTTTGACTTCAGCGCCAGAGGCATCAATGAGCTTGACCAGCGGGCGAATGACTTTGGTTGCGCCACGGCGTTTGGGGTCAATCACCACCAGCGTAGACAGACCTGTTACGTCGTCAGACTGCTTGGCAACGGTAAGACCTTCTTCGATGTTTTCAAAGCGCACCTGACCCGCATATTCGGTAATGATGGGGCGAGTAAGCGGGTCCCAATTAGCCAAAATAGTGCCTGCTGTGATTTGCTGGTCGGCTTTCACAGTCATGGTGGCGCCATAAGGCAGGCGGTGGCGCTCGCGCTCGCGGCCATGCTCATCAGAGATGATGATTTCGCCCGAGCGTGAAATAACTACCAGCGCACCCTTGCTGTTGCTCACATAGCGCATGGTGCTGTTAAAGCCGATGATACCGTTGGAGCGCGCTTCAACGCTGCTGGCAATAGCCGCGCGCGAAGCCGCACCACCGATGTGGAAGGTACGCATGGTGAGCTGTGTGCCAGGTTCACCGATAGACTGCGCGGCAATAACGCCCACAGCTTCGCCCTGATTGACCATGCCACCACGGCCCAAGTCGCGCCCGTAGCACTTGGCGCACAGGCCAAAGCGGGTTTCGCAATTGAGCGCGGTGCGTACTTTTACCTCGTCAACGCCAGCGGCATCGAGCAAGTCGAGCATGTCTTCATCAAACATTTCGCCTGCTTTGGTAAGCACTGCGCGGGTTTCGGGGTGCAGCACTTCATCGGCAGCGGTACGACCCAAAATACGGTCGCTCAGGCTTTCAATAACTTCACCACCTTCAACAATAGCGCGCATGACTTGGCCGTCGTGCGTGCCGCAATCGTCTTCGGTTACAACCAAGTCTTGCGTTACGTCAACCAAGCGGCGAGTGAGGTAGCCCGAGTTGGCAGTTTTCAGCGCCGTATCAGCCAGACCTTTACGCGCACCGTGGGTCGCAATAAAGTACTCCAGCACGTTCAAGCCTTCACGGAAGTTGGCTTTAATGGGCGTTTCAATAATTGAGCCATCAGGCTTGGCCATCAGGCCACGCATACCAGCCAACTGGCGAATCTGTGCGGCCGAGCCACGAGCGCCCGAGTCGGCCATCATGTAGATGGAGTTGAAAGACTCTTGCACGACTTCGTTGCCGTGGCGGTCGGTGGTTTTTTGCTTTTCGAGCTGCGCCATCATCACTTTGGAGACTTCGTCGCCAGCCTTGCCCCAGATATCAACCACCTTGTTGTAGCGTTCGCCAGCGGTGACCAGACCTGAAGAATACTGCTGCTGGATTTCCTTGATTTCGGTTTCAGCGCGGGCAATGATTTCGTGCTTTTGTGGCGGAATCAGCATGTCTTCGAGCGCAATGGAAATACCAGCGCGGGTAGCCAGTCTGAAGCCGTTTTGCAGCAGCTTGTCGGCAAACACAACAGTTTCTTTCAGGCCGCATTTACGGAATGACGAGTTGATTAGGCGCGAAATCTCTTTCTTCTTGAGCGCCTTGTTCAGGCTGGAGAAAGGCAGGCCTTTGGGCAGAATTTCAGACAACAGGGCACGACCCACAGTGGTTTCAACCACGCGGGTAGAAGGCGTGAACTCGCCAGTTTCCTTGTCTTTGCTGTAATCAGTCAGGCGCACGTTAACGCGGCTGGTGAGCTCGACTTGCTTGTTTTCAAGAGCGCGTTCAACTTCCTGGATGTCGGCAAAAATCATGCCTTCGCCCAAGCCGTTGATTTTCTCGCGGGTGGTGTAGTACAAGCCCAGCACCACGTCTTGAGAAGGCACAATGGACGGTTCGCCCGAAGCGGGGAACAGCACGTTGTTGGAGGCCAGCATCAGGGTGCGTGCTTCCATCTGCGCTTCTACCGACAGCGGTACGTGCACAGCCATCTGGTCACCGTCAAAGTCGGCGTTGAAGGCCGAGCAAACGAGTGGGTGCAGTTGAATGGCCTTGCCTTCAATCAGCAGCGGCTCAAACGCCTGAATACCCAAGCGGTGCAGCGTAGGCGCACGGTTGAGCAAAATCGGGTGTTCTTTAATGACTTCTTCAAGAATGTCCCACACAACGGGGTTGTTGTTTTCAACCTCTTTCTTGGCTGCCTTGATGGTAGTAGCAATGCCTTGCTGCTCCAGACGGGCAAAGATAAAGGGCTTGAACAATTCCAGCGCCATAAGTTTGGGCAGGCCGCACTGGTGCAGCTTGAGTGTTGGGCCCACGGTAATAACCGAGCGCCCCGAGTAGTCCACACGCTTGCCCAGCAAGTTTTGGCGGAAGCGCCCGCCCTTGCCTTTAATCATGTCGGCCAGCGACTTGAGCGCACGCTTGTTAGCGCCCGTCATGGCTTTGCCACGGCGGCCGTTATCGAGCAGGCTATCTACAGACTCTTGCAGCATACGTTTTTCGTTGCGTGCAATGATTTCAGGCGCTTTGAGCTCAAGCAGGCGGCTCAAACGGCTGTTGCGGTTGATAACGCGGCGGTACAGGTCGTTCAAGTCAGAAGTGGCAAAACGACCGCCATCCAGAGGAACAAGCGGGCGCAAATCGGGTGGCAGCACGGGCAGCACTTCCAGAATCATCCAGCCTGGCTTGATGCCAGATTTTTTGAATGCTTCAAGCACTTTGAGGCGCTTGGAGTTTTTCTTGACTTTCAGCTCAGAGCCAGTCAGGTCGCCACGCAAGCGTTCGATTTCGGAGTCGATTTCGATGCTTTCGAGCAAATCCTTGATGCCTTCAGCGCCCATTTTGGCGGTGAACTCATCGCCATATTCCGCCGTGTACTTGTCATAGTCGTCTTCAGACATGATGGTGTACTTTTTCAGCGGAGTCATGCCGGGGTCGGTCACAACGTAGGCTTCAAAGTAGAGCACGCGCTCAATGTCGCGCAGCGTCATGTCCAGCACCAGCCCCAAGCGGCTGGGCAGCGACTTGAGGAACCAGATGTGGGCGCAAGGCGCGGCCAAATCAATGTGCCCCATGCGCTCGCGGCGCACTTTGGTTTCAGTAACTTCTACGCCGCATTTTTCGCAGATAACACCACGGTGCTTGAGGCGTTTGTATTTGCCGCACAGACATTCAAAATCTTTAACAGGGCCGAAGATTTTGGCGCAGAACAGACCATCGCGCTCGGGTT
>JAGONG010000087.1 GCA_017993135.1 Allobrachymonas sp. | reverse complement strand
CGCAAATGTCGCCACATTTTTTGCGCAAGGCGCTGCCTTTGGTGCTGGTGCTGATTTTGCTCTACACCTTGGTTAAAAAAGACTTGGGTCGCCACCATGCGCCGCGTTTTAGTGGGCATAAAGAAGTGATTGCAGCCAGTTTGATTGGTGGTTGCATTGGTCTTTACGATGGTTTTTTTGGCCCTGGCACGGGTAGCTTTTTGGTGTTTTTATTTGTGCGCGTGCTGGGGTATGACTTTTTGCACGCTTCAGCGGGTGCCAAGCTGGTTAATGTCTTTACCAATATTGCAGCCATTGCCCTGTTTGCCAGCAAGGGGCATGTATGGTGGCATTTGGGGTTGGTTATGGCAGTTGCCAATGTGGCAGGCAGTGTGATGGGCTCACGCATGGCCATCAAACACGGTGCGGGCTTTGTGCGCTGGGCGTTTATCGTTGTAGTGGCGTTACTGATTGCCAAAACCTGGCGTGATGCGTTTTTGGCCTAATGGGTAGAGCGCCAACAAGCTTACGGCGCTTTTTTCCAGACATTCTCCAGCAAGGCCATTTCGTCATCAAAACGCTTGTGCAACGCGGCTAAATCCTTGTTTTGGTTGTCAATGTAGCGCAATGTGATAGCTTCATTTTCTGCGATGCTCTTGAATTGTTCACGCAGTTTATAGGGAGCTTTTTCGGGATTCTTTTTGTAGAACTCCAACTCCGTTTCAACGTTTTGGCGATCAGCTTTGATTACCTGCAAGCGGGCGTTGGCAGCATAAATGCGCACCGATATCTCTCTGGCAGCTTCGTTGCGTGCCTTTTGGTGAGCGTCGCTGTTAGGGTAACGTTGTGCCAGCATGGCAATACTGCGCTCTTTGGCTTGCGCTTTGAGAAGCTCCTGCTCGGCCAGCTTTTTACGTTCTTCAATAGCTCTTTTTTCTTGCGCGGTGTAGCTGGGCGGAACTATTTTTTTTACCACACCTGAGCCCGAAAGAAGTTTTTGCTCGCGATCAATGCAAGTGGCAATTGGGCGATCTGAAACCACTTGCTTGCCGTTATTGTCAGTGCAGGTGTAGATTTCAGTCGCATGCACACCCACTGCTACTTGGCAGCAGAAGAGTAAACCAGCGGTAATGAATAAGTTTTTCACAGGAAATCTACCGTGCTGAATATTTGCAATGTCTTATAGAAGAGATCTTTCAGGTAAGTGTATACAAAATGCGTATAAATAGCCAGTGCATATCTGCGTCAGAACGTGATGGAATGCACAGTTAATTAACTTATATCATGAATTGGTTACGCCATAGCGCTGGCGATAGGCTATGACTTGCGTGTGGTATTGTGCCATTTCAGGTTGTGCGGCTTGCGTGCTGCTGCCCAAATAGGCCAGCAAATCATCAAGCGTGGCTATGGCGCAAACCTGCATGCCAAGCTGCTGGCGCACATATTGCACGGCGCTGTAGGGCACGTCTTGGCCGCCTTCGGTGGCTTTTTCCTGTCGGTCAAGTGCTACGGCTACGGCCGCTGGTGTGGCATTGGCGGCTTTAATCAAGGCAATAGATTCGCGCACGGCTGTGCCTGCTGACATGACATCGTCCACAATCAGCACGCGCCCTTGCAGGGGTGCGCCCACCAAAGTGCCGCCTTCGCCGTGGTCTTTGGCTTCTTTGCGGTTGTAGGCAAAGGGCAGGTTGCGCCCCAAGCGTGCCAGCTCTACGGCTACGGCTGCTACCAGTGGAATGCCTTTGTAGGCGGGGCCAAACAGCATGTCGCACGCGATGTCGCTTGCAATAATGCGTTGCGCGTAAAAACGCGCCAGTTGCCCCAGCATGGCGCCATCGTTAAATAAGCCTGCATTGAAAAAGTAGGGCGATTGCCTGCCTGCTTTGGTTACAAAACTGCCAAAACGCAATACGCCGCATTGCACGGCAAAGGCAACAAAATCTTGTGCCAAAGAATCGTTGGCAGGGGCGGGTGCGTTGGTGCTGGTATTCAAAATGCAATCCTTGGCAGAGTGGGGGGTAAAAGTGTGGCAACAACTATGGTTAGAAATAGCTGCTGCCTGCGCTTGTATACCTCTAATTGTAGGTCTGAGTTGAAAAGTTTTACGCTTTCTCGGTGCGTGCCAGCACAATAACGCCAACATGCGCCGCCCCAGCTGCACGCAAAGCCTGCGCTGCCGCTTGGGCAGATGCGCCAGTGGTCAGCACATCATCAAGCAGCAGCACGCGTTTGTCCTGCAGTTGCGGGGCATGGCGTGCAGACACGGCAAAAGCACCTCGAATATTGCGGCGGCGCTCGGCCAGTGGCAGCAGGCTTTGCGGCGTAGTGTGGCGAGTGCGTTGGAGCCAGCTGCGGTGGATTACTGCTTGCTGGCGCTGCAGTCCGGTGTGGTGATGCACCTGTTGGCGCAAGGCTTTAGCCAGCAGCAGGCTTTGGTTGTAGCCACGCTTGGCTAGTCGCTGTGGGTGCAGCGGCATAGGCAGCAGCACATCGCATAGTTGCACTGCCTCTACTATTGCTGCGCGAGCTGTCATCAAGCCCGCCAGTGCACCAGCCCAGCCAGGTTGCCCGCCGAATTTGAACACATCAATGCATTGCTGCCACGGCCAGCGGTATGACACAGCCGCCAGGCAAGTATCTACCGCAGGCATGGCAGATTGCTGCAAACAATCGGCGCACAAAGGCTCATCGGTCACAACCTGCGCTGGCATTGCAGCAACAGGCAACAATATCGCGCAATGGCTGCAGCGCAAGCGCGGTCTGGCATAAGCGCGTATGCAATCGGTGCAAATACGCGCTGCCGGCCAAGCATGGCAAATGGCGCACTGGCTGGGCAAATGCAGTGGCAGCAATAGCCGCGTAAGCCAGCTGTGCTGGTGCGGCGCAGATGGTTCAGAAGTGACAGAAAGATGCGGCAAATCAGGCGGGTGCTGCATGGTTGTACGCACTGGTGTAGTGCTGCGCATATAGGGCATTGTTCATATAACAGGCTACAAAAATAGACCAACACCTGCGTTGTAGCAGATTTGGCAATAAGAAGCGTAGTCTTGTTTGGCGCGTAGCAAGTTTTATTGATGTAAGCGTATCACTCGCGCATTTTTACCAGCACCAGCAAAACAGCACAAGTCGGCGCAGTCTGCCATAAAGAGCGCAAAAGCTCTACAATCTCTCATTTTGGCAAACAGCTAAAAAAATCTCAACAGCGCGGCTGTAGCTCAGTGGATAGAGTATTGGCCTCCGAAGCCAAGGGTCGTGGGTTCGATCCCCGCCAGCCGCGCCATCCATTTCCATACGCCTACATAAAAACTAACAGCTATTTGCTTGAGCTGTAGCACGTTTATAGCAGGGCTTCATTTTTGCACCATTTGCCAACCCATGCCGCAACCCACTGCTGCAACGCTCGCGCGGGGCTGTTGGCG
>JAGONG010000017.1:29286-31355 GCA_017993135.1 Allobrachymonas sp. | reverse complement strand
CCGCCCGTAGACCCCATGGCCATCATCGGCCTGATACAGAAAAACCGCCACATCAAACTGGCAGGCAATGAAAAGCTACGCATTGAACGCGCTTTGGATAAACCGCAAGACCGCGCCCAATTGGTGCGCGATATTTTGCGCAGCTTGGGGCAGCCTGTGGCGCAGACCAGCACGTAAACCAGCACGTAAACCAGATGCGCATGGCTGCCAGTTTTTGACCAGACAGCAAGCGCAAGCCAAGCGCAATCAGGCAAAATACCAGCAGTTTTTTCCAGCAGGTACACAACATGACACACATAACGGCAGATTTTCTGGTTATCGGCGCAGGCATTGCAGGCAGCGCGGCGGCATATTGGCTGGCACAACACGGCAGCGTGCATGTGCTTGAGCGCGAATCCCAGCCTGGCTACCACTCCACAGGCAGGTCGGCAGCGCAGTTCATGGAAAGCTACGGCAGCCCGCAAGTACGCGCACTCACACGCGCCAGCCGTGCATTTTTGCAGCAGCCGCCAGCAGGCTTTACCGACCAGCCCATATTGATACCGCGCGACACCCTCATCATTGCGGGCAAAGACGATATGCCCGCCCTGCAAGCCGAGTGGCAAACACTCAGCAGCGAATCTGATAACGCGCGGCTGCTAGACAAAGAAGAAACCTGCCGCATACTGCCCATACTGCGCCCCGAGCTGGTAGCAGGCGCCATTCTCGATACAGACACTTGTGACATTGAAGTGCATGCCCTGCACCAAGGCTTTTTGCGCGGCATCAAGCAAGCAGGCAGCAAAGTCACCTGCAATGCGGGCGTCACCGCCATCAGCCGCCAAGGCAATATGTGGCAAGTGCAAGCGGGCGAGCACAGCTACCAAGCCCCCGTCATCGTCAATGCCGCAGGCGCATGGGGCGACGAAATAGCAGCTCTTGCAGGCGCAACCCCGCTGGGGCTGCAACCCAAACGGCGCTCTGCCTTTACTTTTGATGCGCCCAAAGACATGAACGCCCACCTGTGGCCCTTTGCGCTAGGCGTGCTTGAAGACTGGTACATCAAACCCGACGCAGGCCAAATGATAGGCTCCCCCGCCAACACCGACCCCGTTGCCGCGCACGACGTGCAGCCCGAAGAGCTCGACATCGCCATGGGCATCTACCGCATTGAAGAAGCCACCACGCTGCAAATCCGCCGCCCCTCGCACACTTGGGCAGGTTTGCGCACCTTTGCGCCCGATGGCGACTTGGTTAATGGCTTTGATGCACAAACGCCAGGCTTTTACTGGCTGGTAGGCCAAGGCGGCTACGGCATACAAACCAGCGCCGCCATGGGGCAAGCCGCCGCAGCCTTGCTTGCGGGGCAAGCCCTGCCAGAGCACTTGCAAGCACAAGGGCTCACCGCTGCCATGCTATCTCCAGCAAGACTTGCAGCCAAACTGGCCAAGCAAAAATAAAACGCCTGCAAAAGTGCTTTGCTTGGGCGGGCGTACCTGCCTACAATGGAGCTGCTGCCAATCAACCTTGCCAACATCTTTACAGAAAGAAGCCGCATGAACACCGAAGCAACCCTCGTAGTGCGCGAGCAACCACCGTTTAAACGTCTGGCAGACTACAAACTCATCGCCTTCGATATGGATTCCACCCTAATCAATATCGAATGCATAGATGAAATTGCCGACATGCTGGGCAAAAAAGACGAAGTGGCAGCCATCACCGAAGCCACCATGCAAGGCATCATCAGCGACTTTAAAGAAAGCCTGCGCCAGCGCGTAGCCTTGCTCGCAGGCACGCCCGAGAGCGCCCTGCAAAAAGTCTACGACGAGCGCCTGCAACTGAGCCCAGGAGCCGAGCAACTGGTTAAAGCCTGCCAGCAAGCGGGCTTGAAAACGCTGCTAGTCTCGGGCGGCTTTACCTTCTTTACCGAGCGCATCCGCCAGCGACTGGGGCTAGACTTCACCCGCGCCAACCGCCTTGAAATCGAAGGCGGCGCACTCACAGGCAAACTGCTGGAGCAGCCTTGGGGCGATATTTGCGACGGCGCAGAAAAAGCCCGCACCCTGCAAGAAGTAGCCACACTCATGGGC
>JAGONG010000017.1:24227-29186 GCA_017993135.1 Allobrachymonas sp. | reverse complement strand
CTCTGCCAGCCCAGTTTGTGCCGCATGTACTAGCCAAAACACAAGAGAGAAAATCAGAGCGAAAGCCAGAGAGAAATAAAGGTTTTGGTATAATCCATGTAACAAAACAAAATTGCAGTTGCGCCGAGCCAAAATTTAACCTTTTACAGTTTGATTTTTGCTGCGGTTTTTCCTTTTGGGGCACTGCTTTTTTGGGGCGGAAACACCGCCCCTTGTTATGTTTGAAACTGTACCTATCTAGATAAGCATATGGCAGCAAACTTGTTGCAATACACCTATTGCAGCACAGAGAAATTGTCCATAGCTATTAACAGACATACAGCAGATATACAGCGCGTATTTTCTTTATCAACTGTTTTCAATCGTATTAATCACACATATTTTTTTGAAGACAGCTATTTAACCCCTCCCTGCGCCACTGATGAAAATGCCTTTTTTTCGGGCGGTGCTACGGTGTGTCAATGATTTTTAGGAGTGTACGGCATGGCTACTACCAAAAGCACTAGCAAAACTGCTGGAGTCAGTGCGGCATCCAAGCTGCAAACTTCTGCCAAAACCAAAGCGGCAGAAAAAACCACGGCTACAGCTTCTACAGCAGTAGCAGCAGCGAAAAAGGTTGCCTCTAAAACCACCCCCTCCAAAACCACTGGCACAGCGGCTAAAACGGCAGTAAAAGCACCAACAGCTACAGCAACAGCAGTAAAAACAGCCGCGAGACCCGCAGCCAAGCCTGTAGCGCAACCAGCAGCCAAAACCGTAGCAAAACCAACGACAAAAGCCGCAAGCCAATCAGTTGCGCAGGTTTCTGAAAAAACAACAGCAGTTGGCAAAAAAGTTGCGCCTGCAAGAGCTACGGCGACTAAAACAGCGCCAGCCACAGCCACAGCCGCAGCGAGCAAAGCGCCAGCAACAAAAACCATGAGCACCAGCCCAAAAACAACCCCCGCCACCACAACCAAAACTGCTGCCGCAACCAAAGCCGCCGCAGCCAAAACCAGCACAGCAGCCAAAACTACAGCAACAGCTAAAACCACCACAGCAGCCAAAACTACAGCAACAGCTAAAACCACCGCAGCGGCCAAGCCAGCAGCGACACGGGTAGCAAAAACCACAGCAAAGCCCGATGTAGCAGAGCAAGAAGCCGCACCAGCAGCAAGCGCCGCCAAAACCAGCGCCCGTAAGCCTGCCGCCAAAGCAGCCAGCAAACCCGCAGCAGCAGCCAGCAAGCCAGCGGCTAAAGCGGCAGCAAAAAAACCTGCGGCAAGCAAGCCAGCGGCAAAGAAAACAAGCACCAAAGCCAGCAAAGCCAAAGATATAGACGAAGATTTGCTCGACATTGAAGCCGATTTGGAAGGCGAGGTAGTAGAAGAAACTACAGCGGAGCCAACCGCCGAAAAGGTCAAGCCTTTGCGCATGAAAATCTCCAAGGCCAAAGAGCGCGCCTTGATGAAAGAGTTTGGCTTGGATGAAATGGTATTGTCAGAAGAAGAAGTCAATACCCGCCGCCAGCGCTTGAAAGAGCTGATTAAGCTGGGCAAAACGCGCGGCTACCTGACCAACGCCGAAATTTCAGACCACTTGCCAGACAAACTGGTTGATGCCGAAACGCTGGAAGTGGTTGTCACCATGCTCAGCGATATGGGCGTGTCTGTTTATGAGCAAACACCTGATGCAGACACCTTGCTGCTCAATGCAGGCGGCACAGCCACCACCGAAGAAGAAGCCGAAGAAGAGGCAGAAGCCGCACTGTCAAACGTAGATAACGAGTTTGGCCGCACTACCGACCCCGTGCGCATGTATATGCGCGAAATGGGCACGGTTGAACTGCTAACACGCGAAGGCGAAATCGAAATTGCCAAGCGCATTGAAGGCGGTTTGATGGACATGATGGAAGCCATCAGCGCCTCGCCAGCCACAATCGCTGAAATCTTCGCGTTAGCCGAGCAGATTCGAGCAGGCGAAGTGGTAATTTCTACCGTGGTTGATGGTTTGCACGACCCCGAGCAAGCCGATGACTACGTTGCCGAAGAAGATTACGACGAGTACGACGACGAAGACGATGACGACGGCAAAGGCGGCTCTAAAGCCCTTACCCGCAAAATGGAAGAGCTGAAAAACGCGGTGCTGGCACGTTTTGACTTGCTGCACCAGCATTTTGATGCCATGCGCAAAGTCTATGGAAAAGAAGGCTACGGCACGCCCGCATACGCCAAGGCGCAAAAGCAAATCAGCGAAGACCTGATGACTATCCGCTTTACCGCTAAAACCATTGAAAAACTCTGCGAAACCGTGCGCGGGCAAGTCGATGATGTGCGTCAAAAAGAGCGCATGCTGCGCCAAATCATCGTTGAAAAATGCCGCATGCCGCAAGAAACATTTGTGGCACAGTTTCCACCCAACTTGCTCAACCTGCAATGGTGCGAGCAGCAAGCCAAGGCTGGCAAGCCCTGGAGCGACAACATGAGCCGCCACATTCCGCCAATTCAGGAGTTGCAACAAGGCCTGATTGACTTGCAGACACAGGTTGTTGTGCCGCTGGATGAGCTTAAAGCCATTTACAAACGCATGAATGATGGCGAGCGCTTCTCGCGCAACGCCAAAAAGGAAATGATTGAGGCCAACTTGCGCCTGGTTATCTCTATTGCCAAAAAATACACCAACCGTGGCTTGCAGTTTCTTGATTTGATTCAGGAGGGCAATATCGGTTTGATGAAAGCGGTAGACAAATTTGAATACCGCCGTGGTTACAAATTCAGTACTTACGCCACATGGTGGATTCGCCAGGCCATTACCCGCAGCATTGCCGACCAGGCGCGCACCATCCGCATACCTGTGCACATGATTGAAACCATCAACAAGATGAACCGCATCAGCCGCCAGCACTTGCAGGAGTTTGGCTTTGAGCCAGATGCAGGCTTGCTGGCCGAGAAGATGGAAATGGCGGAAGACAAAATCCGCAAAATCATGAAAATCGCCAAAGAGCCCATCTCTATGGAAACCCCCATTGGTGATGACGATGATTCACATCTGGGCGACTTTATCGAAGACAGCGCCAATACAGCGCCTGTGGATGCTGCCATGCAAGCGGGTTTGCGCGATGTGGTTAAAGACATTCTCGATGGCTTAACGCCGCGCGAAGCCAAGGTGCTGCGTATGCGCTTTGGCATTGAAATGGACAACGACCACACCCTGGAAGAAGTGGGCAAGCAGTTTGACGTAACGCGCGAGCGCATTCGCCAAATTGAGCACAAGGCACTGCGCAAGCTCAAACACCCCACCCGCAGCGACAAACTGCGCACCTTCCTGGGCGGAAACGACTAAGCGGCTTTGCATGCAGTTTGCCCCGCTTTGCTAGCGGTGCAACAGCAAACTGCTTGCGAGCCTTTTGAGCTTGCGTGATTTAGGTATTAACAAGGATTTGTATGTCATCCACAACTCTTTTTTCAGCCGTAGAAATGGCGCCACGCGACCCTATTTTGGGCTTGAACGAGCAATACAATGCCGACCCCAATCCAGCCAAAGTCAATTTGGGCGTAGGCGTATATTTTGATGACCAAGGCAAGCTGCCGCTGCTGCAATGCGTGCGCGCAGCCGAGCAAGCCATGATGGAAAAGCCCGCGCCGCGTGGCTACCTGCCAATCGACGGCATTGCAGCGTATGACAACGGCGTTAAATCGCTTGTGTTTGGCGCAGATAGCGATGTTGTGCAAAGCGGGCGCGTGGCTACGGTGCAGGCCATTGGCGGCACAGGGGCTTTGCGTATTGGTGCAGACTTTTTGAAAAAAGTCAGCCCCAATGCGCGTGTGTTGATTTCTGACCCCAGTTGGGAAAACCACCGTGCGCTTTTCACGCAAGCAGGTTTTACGGTTGGCACTTACCGCTATTACGATGCAGCTAATCGCGGCATAAATTTCGCAGGATTTTTGGCAGACTTGCAAGCAGCGCCAGCCGAAACTATTGTGGTGCTGCATGCCTGCTGCCACAACCCAACAGGCTATGACATCACGCCCGCACAGTGGGATGAGGTGGTGCAGGTAGTCAAGTCGCGCAAGCTAACGGCATTTCTTGATATGGCCTACCAAGGCTTTGGGCATGGCATTGCCGAAGATGGCGCAGTGGTTGGCAAATTTGTTGCAGCAGGTGTTAATTTCTTTGTTTCTACTTCGTTTAGCAAGAGCTTTAGCTTGTATGGCGAGCGCGTAGGCGCTTTGAGCGTTGTTTGCCAAAGCAAGGAGGAAGCAGGGCGGGTGCTTAGCCAGCTCAAAATTGCTATTCGCACCAATTACAGCAACCCGCCAACGCACGGTGCTGCCGTGGTTGCTGCCGTATTAAATACACCTGCCTTGCGCCAGCAGTGGGAGCAAGAGCTGGGCGCTATGCGTGTGCGTATCAAGCAAATGCGCCAAGCATTGGTGGAAGGCTTGCAAGCTGCTGGCATTGAACAAGATATGTCGTTTGTAACGCGCCAAATTGGCATGTTTAGCTATTCTGGCTTGAGCAAAGAGCAAATGGTGCGCTTGCGTAGCGAGTATGGTGTTTATGGCACAGATACAGGGCGCATGTGCGTGGCTGCGCTTAATAGCGGCAATATTGCTTATGTGTGCGAGTCTATCGCCAAGGTGCTGGCTGGCTAGAGCCTAGTTGATTGCTTTAAACGGCATTTTTACGCGCATTTAAAATGCAAAAGAGCCTGCTTGTTTGCAGGCTCTTTTTTGTTTGCTGACGGGTTTGCTGACGGCTCTGAAGTGGCTTAACAAGTTTGTTGCCTAGCTAGGGAATAGGCGCATAAACAAAACCGCATAAAACAAAGCCGTATGAGCTAAGACAGCAAGCGCACGCAGAATAATTGCGCGCGGTTTTTAAAGTACATCAAGCCTTTGCCAGCGTACATGCGCATTTGCAGATTGCGCGTTGGCGGATTGCGCGTGTGCGATTTGCCCGCGTACGATTTGCCCGCGT
>JAGONG010000017.1:0-24127 GCA_017993135.1 Allobrachymonas sp. | reverse complement strand
CGATTTGCCCGCGTACGATTTGCCCGCGTGGTGGCGTGGCGGATAAATCCCAATCGCTGAGTACCATGCGGCTTAGAGGTGCGCTGGGGTTGGCGCTGGGCAAGGCGTGCTCGCCTGGGCGGTGGGTGTGGCCGTGCAGCAGCAAGCTGCATTGGTGGGTTTGCAGCCATTGCGCTGCTTGCGTTGCGTCTACATCGGCGTAGCCTTCTACGCCCAATGTTGTTTTGCGCATGCTGCTTTGCTGGCGCAGTTGGCGCGCGAGTTGCAGGCGTTGCTCCAATGGCTGTTGTAAAAATTGTTGTTGCCAAGCAGGGTTGCGCACTTGGGCGCGAAATTGCATGTAAGCGGTGTCGTCAAGGCACAGGGCGTCACCGTGGCTAAGCAAGATGCGGGTAGGCGCAGCAGTTGCATCGGCGCAGGGTATTTCGAGCGTGCAGGGGTCGTCAAGCAAGGTAAGCCCGGCGGCTTGGCAAAAGGCATTGCCTACTAAAAAATCACGGTTGCCGCGCATGAAGTACAGGCTTTTGTTGCGGCTAACGGTTTGCAATGTGGCAGCTAGCTGGCGTTCAAAGGCAAGTTCGGGGTGTTGCAGGGCATCGTCACCAGCCCATAGCTCAAGAATATCGCCAAGCAAAAAGATGGCATCGGCTGGCGTGCTGTGCAGGTATTGCTCAAAGCTGTGCCAGGTGGCATCGGTTTGTTGCAGATGCAGGTCAGAGACAAAGTCAATGGTTTGCCATTGCGCGGGTGCTGTGAGGTGGGTTAGAGCCATTTGCAACTGCCTGAATGGGGCGGCGCGAGGCTGGCGCGTGGGTGTTTGGCGCCAGCCTGTTGTGCCAAGGGTTTAAAGGACTTCGGCTTTTTCGATTAGCACGTCTTCGCTGGGTACGTCATCGTGCATACCACGGCGGCCTGTGGCTACTTTGGCGATTTTGTCTACCACGTCGCTGCCTTCAACCACTTTGCCAAACACGGCATAACCCCAGCCTTGTGCGGTGGGGGCTGTGTGGTTGAGAAAGTCGTTATTGGAAACGTTGATGAAGAATTGTGCGCTGGCCGAGTGTGGAGCCATAGTGCGTGCCATGGCGATGGTGTAAATATCGTTTTTCAGGCCGTTGTTGGCTTCGTTTTGGATTTCGCTGGCTGTGGGCTTTTGCTTCATGCCAGTGGCAAAGCCACCGCCTTGAATCATGAAGCCAGGAATGACGCGGTGAAATACGGTGCCGTTGTAATGCTCTTTTTTGACGTATTCCAGAAAGTTGGCCACGGTAATGGGGGCTTTTTCTGCGTCGAGCTCAAGCGTGATGGTGCCGAATTTGGCAATGTGCAGGGCAACTTTGGGTGCGCTCATGTAAGTGTATCCATTCATTGGTAAGAGGAATAAAACCCGCAAAGTACATGATGCGGGCAGCAAGGGAAACAAGGTGCGCAGTTTACTTTATCTGCGTGGCTGACAAAATGGTAACGGTGGTTTTTGGCACGTCGCTGGGGAATGGGCCGCCCGCGCCTGTGGGCAGGTTGCGGATTTTATGCACTACATCCATGCCGCTGATGATTTTGCCAAATACGGTGTAGCCCGCCAGTTGCGGGTGGTTTACCAGTTGGGCGCGAGGTACGTTGGGGTAAGTTCTGCCTTGGAAGGTGAATTTGGCTACGGGGTCGCCATCGGGGATAGGGGTGGGGTCGAGAAAGGCGTTATCAACCACGTTGATAAAAAACTGGGCAGTAGCCGAGTTGGGGTCGTTAGTGCGTGCCATGGCGACTGTGCCAGTGGTGTTTTTCAGCCCTGCCTTGAGCGCCTCGCGCCCTTCGTGTGCAACGGGGGTGCGGGTTGCTTTTTCGGCGTATTTCGCATCGTAGCCACCGCCTTGCACCATGAAGTTGGAGATTACGCGGTGGAAAATAGTGCCGCTGTAATGCTTGCTTTTAACGTATTGCAAAAAGTTGCTGACAGTTTTGGGGGCGGCGGCTGGGTAAAGCTCCATCACAAAGTCGCCCTGGCTGGTGCTGAATTTGACTTGCGGGTTGGGTGCAGTAGCGGCTGGGCTTGCAGGCGCGGCAGATGGTGCGGGCGCTTTGCCAGCAGCGGCTGCCAGTGTGCAGCTTGCCAAGCAGAGTGTTGCCAATGCGGTTTTTAGGATTTGGCGGCGTAGCAGCATAGGGAGTCTTTCAAGAAAAAAGTGAGAAAAGGTGGCGCGTGTTTCAAACAAGGAGCACAAGTGCTTTGGCGGGGGTGCCAGAGATTGGTGCGGATTAGGAGTGTGCCGCAATTGTGGCAAAAGCCTGCACCACGTCTGGCGGGGCTTGCACCAGCTCAATCAATACGCCTTCGCCACCTATGGGGGCTTCTTCGTTGCCTTTGGGGTGAATAAAGCAGATGTCAAAGCCTGCTGCGCCTTTGCGGATGCCGCCTGGGGCAAAGCGTACGCCTTGGGCGGTGAGCCAGCTTACGGCTTGTGGCAGGTCGTCAATCCACAGGCCTACGTGGTTGAGTGGGGTGGTGTGTACGGCAGGTTTTTTTTCGGGGTCAAGCGGCTGCATTAAATCGACTTCCACCTTGAAGGGGCCAGCGCCTATGGTGCAGATGTCTTCATCGACGTTTTCGCGTTCGCTTTGGAATGTGCCTGTTTTTTGCAGGCCAAACATATCTACCCACAGGGTTTGCAGGCGGCTTTTGCTCAAGGCTCCAATAGCAATTTGCTGTATGCCAAGAACCTTGAAAGGGCGTGCTGTAGCGGTCATGGTGCAGTCTCCTGTGTGGGTGATGGGTGGGTTGATAGCCAGACTAAGGTTGTGTTGCTTGCTTTGGCTGTTATTTTGTCGTACGGCTTGTAATGGTAGCTGCTTTACTGGCAACTGCGCGGCGCGCTATGGTTGCTCGGGGAGTTGGATGAGTTGCTTGAGTTGCACTTGTGCAGCGGCGAGCGCGGGTGCTGAATCAAAAACGATTTGCAGGGTTTTTTGCCTGCCTGCTGCGCCGTGCAGCAGTTGCACTTGTTTTTTGGGTACAGCGAAGGTTTTGGATGCCCATGCGATGAGAGCTGTATTTGCTTTGCCATCAACAGGTGCTGCAGCCAGACGCACACGCAGGGCATCGCCATACAAGCCAGCAGCTTGCGTGGTTTTTGCGCCAGGGGTGGCGTGGATGGAGAGCTTGAGCGCAAAAGACATGCCGTGCGGTATTTAAAGCAGGGGGTGCGTGTTGGTTTTGAGCCAGTGTTGGCGCTATGGCGTAGATTCTGGCGCAGATTCAGGCGTGGATTCGTGCGTTGGGGGAGTTTGTTTTCTTGCAGGCACAAACCAGCGCGCGCCCCACAAGCCTACTTCGTAGAGCAAGCACATGGGTATAGCCAGCGCAAATTGCGAAAATATATCGGGCGGGGTAAAAACGGCAGCTATACCAAAGGCCAGCACAATAAAGTACCTGCGAAATGATTTGAGTTTTTCAACCGAAACCAGGCCAAAGCGCACCAGTAGCATGACGACGATAGGCACCTGAAAGGCCATAGCAAAAGCCAGATACATAGACAACAGCGCCTGCACATAAGCAGCTACATCAGGCGTAGCGGCAATGGAGTGGGGCGAGAAATGCTGAATGAAGCCAAATACGCGGTCGAGTACGAAAAACTGCACAAAAGCAATGCCGCAATAAGCTAGAAAACTGCCAAAAATAATCAGCGGCAAGACAAAACGTTTTTCATGGCGATACAGGCCTGGCGCAATAAATGCCCAAATCTGGTACACCACCCAAGGCATAGCAGCCATTACGCCAACGAGCAGCAGCACTTTGAGCGGAATGAAAAAGGGGGAAAACACATCCACCGCAATCAGCCGCGTATCGGGCGGCATATGGGCGCGAATAGGGCGAGCGATAAAGTCCAGCAAACCATCAGGGCCAGGCCAGATGGCCAATGCAACGGTGGTGCAGACGATGCCCAGTACGCTGTAGAGCAGGCGTTTGCGCAGCTCTAGCAAATGCTCCATCAAAGGCTGCTCGGTGCCAGAGAGTTCGTCTTGCGGGCTAGTGGGGTCGGTCATGAAGCACAGAAAAAATGGGCGGGAAAACAGGCAGAAAAGCAGCTACTAAACAAGAAGCGGGCAACCATATGGGCGGGGCTTGGCATAGGGCTGGCTAGGATAGCGGTTTTTTAGGGCGGTACCGCGCCACCCGTGCAGCGCCCGATAGTGCGCTGGTGCGCACGCGCTGACGTGCTTTGTACCACTGCGGAGTGGCAGCGCGCCTGGTGCGCCAATTCGTGCGCGTGTGCAGTTGGCTACCTGGTGCAGCAGGTGGCGTATGCGCCCAACTGGTGCGCTCTTGCACATCTTGCACGTCTTGAATATCTTGCACATCGCCGTAGCTGTTAAACATTTTGGCCACGCCCAAATCGTGGCGCACTTCAGCGGCCATGCTGTGCAAGTTGCGCTCAAAACTGCTGGTGGCTTGCTGCATTTCTTGCCTCATGCGGCGCAATTCATCGAGCTCGGCAACTTGACTGATTTCTGCCTTCAAGCCATTGACATAGCGTTGCAAACGCCCCAGCAAAGTGCCTGCCGTGCGCGCTACGCCAGGCAGCTTTTCAGGGCCTATAACCAACACGGCTACAAAGCCCACAATCGCCAGCTTGGAAATACCCAAATCAAACATGCGCAGTTATCAATCCGTGCTTAAGGTTTGGTTTGGCTTTGCACATCAATCACATCGCTGTCTTGTGCGGGCGGCGGCGTGGTTTGGTGGGCAACACGGGGTGGCTCGGCAGGCGGAGCAGGTGGCGCTTCGCCCTCGCGCATGCCTTCTTTAAAGCCTTTTACTGCGCTGCCCAAGTCTTTGCCAATGTCTTTGAGCTTGCCAGTGCCAAAAACCATTGCCACAATCAATAAAAATATCAACCAGTGCCAAATGGATAATGCTCCCATCGTTCATGCTCCTTGTGTTAATTTTTTGATTGTAAACCTTGCAGGCCAGCACGACTCAAACGGGTGTTGCTGGCGCAAGCGCAATGCTGCAAGAATTTGTTAGAAAGGTTTGCTTGCTACTTGTGCAGACGATGGAGGCGCGCTCATCTGTGATGCAGGTAAGTTTGCGAGCGTTCTGCGTTTGGCGTTTGGCAGATTACAACGGAAAAGCCATGCCAAAAAGGCTGGATTATAGGCAATGCTAAAACCAGCACAAGCAGTATCCATGCGCCTTGCAGCATGAAAAAGCCCTGAAAGGCGCTTACACACTGGTGTTGTCTTTTAACATCAAGAAAACGCAAGCACTGGCAGGTAAATAGCACTAAATGGCTTTATATGGGTCTTATATAGCTCTATAGCTTGAATTGATAGCTGGGAGATGTCCAAAGCCTGCCATAAGCCTATATAATCGCGGGTTCGGGCAAATTTATTCGCCCCACCATCTTCCGCCTGTCAAGGCAAGCTGCTCAGCAAAAAAAGCAGCTTGCAGCAGGCGGACTTTCATTCCATGTCTTTACGCGCATTGTGCGCTGGCATGGTTTCGCGGATGCGGCCAAGCAAAGCTGTTGCCAAACAGGGCTTTTAAAACTGGCTGACATTCCCCTCGGTTGCCACCATAGTTTGTGGAGATGCGTCATGCAACCCTCAGTTCACACCCTTATCCCTTCCTCTGCTGCTAGCCAATCGGGGCAACCCGCTGCTGTTGCACGCAAAGCGCCAGGCTTGCACCTGATTGGTGATTTGTACGGCTGCAAAGGCAACCGCCAGTTGATGGTCGATGCCGTTACCCTCGAGAATTTTTGCAAACAAGCCGTGGCCGATGCTGGCTTAACAGCAGTAGGCAGCCTGTTTCACAGCTTTGGCGAGGGCGAAGGCGTAACTGGCGCAGTCGTCTTGGCAGAATCGCACTTGGCCCTGCACACCTGGCCTGAAGACGACTACGTCACCCTAGATGTGTACGTTTGCAGCTATACCAACGACAACTCGGCCAAGGCAGAGCGTTTGTTTGAACTCGTCATGCAGGCGTTTGACCCTAGCGAGCCGCACTTGCACCGCGTGGTGCGTGCATGAGCACCGCCTCAGCGCCCAGCACAGCCGCGCCCGCTATGGCAGCCACACAGCACAACACCTTTGCGCTAGAGCAGCTCTCGCCCGATTTTGGCTTTTACCTGCGCACCAGCAGCGTGCTGGCAGAGCGGCAATCGCCCATGCAGCACATAGAAATTGTTGAAACACCGCAATTTGGCCGCCTCATGCGCATTGATGGCTGCTTTATGACGTCGGAGCGCGACGAGTTCTTCTACCACGAGCCCATGATTCACCTGCCTGCCATCACCCACGGTGCGCCTCGGCGGGCGCTCATTATTGGCGGGGGCGATGGCGGCGCAGCCGAAGAGCTGCTCAAATACCCGTGCATGGAGCAAGTCGTGCTGGCAGAGCTTGATGCCGACGTGATAGACATGGCGCGGCAATGGCTGCCCAACATCCATCGCGGCGCGTTTGACGACCCTCGGCTGCAACTGCACGTGGGCGACGGCCGCGCATACATAGAAAACTGCACACAGCAGTTTGACCAGATAGTGCTTGATTTGACCGACCCCTTTGGCCCAGCCGTAGCACTCTACACGCGCGATTTTTACCGTGCCTGCCAGCGTGCCTTGCGCCCAGGCGGCGTGCTCTCGCTGCACATCCAGTCGCCCATCCACCGCCCACAAACCTTGGCACGCATCATGGCTTCGCTACGCAGCGTATTTGCCGTAGTGCAGCCCTGGCTGCAATATGTGCCGCTTTATGGCACGCTGTGGGGCATGGCAATGGCCTCTGACACAGCCCACGCAGCCAGCATCAGCCCAGCCGAAGTAGATGCCCGCATTGCACAGCACAACCTGCGCGATTTGCAACTCTACAGCGGCAACATCCACCACGCACTGCTGGCACACCCGCCATTTTTCCAAAAGCTGCTCGCGCAACCTGCCACCCCCATTGATGACGGCGATGAGCTGCAAGACAACAGCCTGGACTTGCAAGCCAGCCGCCCCCTGCGACTGCTGGAAGCCTAAACAAAAAACTGCCGCCTGTGAAAAAAAGCGGCAGTAGTTACAATTGCAGCATGACACTCGACCCATCAGACCCCACACCCCCCGCCACCCACGACACCACCCGCGTTAACAACGTCCGCATTGGTGCTGTGCGCCCGTTAATGACACCTGCCTTGCTGGAAGAGCGCCTGCCCGTAATCAGCCAACTGGCAAGCCGCGTAGAGCAGCACCGCAGCGCCGTTGCAGACATCTTGCACGGTCGCAGCGACAGGCTACTGGCCGTAGTTGGTCCATGCTCCATCCACGACCACGCGCAAGCAATGGAATATGCGCGGCAACTGCACCCCATCGCACAACAACTGGCTGATGACATTCTGGTAGTCATGCGGGTCTACTTTGAAAAACCGCGCACCACTGTGGGCTGGAAAGGCTACATCAACGACCCCCATCTGGATGGCAGCTTTGCCATCAACGAAGGGCTGGAGCGCGCGCGCCGCTTGTTGCTCGAAGTAGCAGAGCTGGGCTTGCCCGCAGGCACCGAATTTTTAGACTTGCTCAGTCCTCAATTCATCAGCGATTTAATCGCTTGGGGCGCCATTGGCGCACGCACCACCGAAAGCCAAAGCCATCGCCAACTTGCCAGCGGCTTGAGCTGCCCGGTAGGTTTCAAAAACGGCACCGACGGCGGCGTAAAAGTAGCAGTAGATGCCATAGTGGCAGCACAGTCATCGCACGCTTTTATGGGCATGACCAAAATGGGGCAAGCCGCCATTTTCGAAACACGCGGCAACAGCGATTGCCACCTGATTTTGCGCGGCGGCAAAGTACCCAACTACAGTGCAGCGCACGTTGAAGAAGCATGCACAGCCCTGCGCAATAACGGCTTGCGCGAGCAAGTGATGATTGACATGTCGCACGCCAACAGCAGCAAACAGCACCGCAAGCAAATTGAAGTAGCCGCAGATATAGCAGCACAAATTGCAGGTGGCGACAGACGAATTACTGGCGTAATGATTGAAAGCCACCTCAACGAAGGGCGGCAGGATTTATGCCAAAAACCACTGCAACACGGCGTATCTATAACAGATGCCTGTATCAGCATGGAACAAACTGTACCCGTATTGCAGCAGTTGGCAGCCGCAGTGCGAAAAAGACGGGGAAATGCCGTATAGAATCACCCACTTGCATGTATTTGTGCATGCAACACAGTTTCGATGATTTAGACAGCTTTGCTGCAAGCCGCCCCGATGGTGAAATAGGTAGACACAGCGGACTTAAAATCCGCCGCTTCGTTAATAGCGGGCGTGCCGGTTCGATTCCGGCTCGGGGCACCATAAGGCTTGCGGTGAGAGCAGTTGCTAACATGGGGTGAATCATTTCCGCAACTTTCAATCACCATTCCCGCAACTCTGGCTGCTTTGGCGCAGGTGCGTAAATGGTGCATTGATGGGCAAAGAATGCAAGCCTCTTGCCAACAGATGGTATTTGCCAGCTACTGAATATCTTTTGCCATGACACAAACCCACTTTGGCTTTGAAACCATAGACGAGCAGGAAAAATCTGCGCGGGTGCGTGGAGTTTTTGATTCAGTGGCCAGCCAGTATGACCTGATGAACGACTTGATGTCTGTTGGCTTGCATCGCTTCTGGAAAAAATACACCGTGCAGGCAGCCAATGTACGCGCTGGGCAAAAAGTGCTTGATATTGCAGGTGGTACGGGTGATATGGCCTTGGCGTTTGCCCAAAAGGTAGGTGCAAACGGGCAGGTGGTGCATACCGATATCAACTACAACATGCTGGCAACAGGGCGAGATCGTTTGCTGGATAAAGGTATGTTTTTGCCGACCGTGGTTTGTGATGCCGAACATTTGCCTTTTGCAGACCATTATTTCGACGTAGTCTGTGTGGCTTTTGGCTTGCGCAACATGACGCACAAGGAGCAGGCCTTACGTGAAATGTGCCGCGTGCTCAAGCCCATGGGTAAATTGCTGGTGTTGGAGTTTTCTAAAGTGGCGCGTCCGCTTGAGAAAGTTTATGACTGGTACAGCTTTAACGTTTTGCCGCGCATGGGGCAACTCGTGGCGGGTGATGCAGACAGTTACCGCTATTTGGCTGAATCCATTCGCATGCATCCAGGGCAAGCGGAGCTTCAAGCCATTATGCACAGCGCAGGCTTTGGGCATGTGGATTGTCATAATTTGAGTGCGGGTGTTGTAGCTTTACATGCAGGCATCAAGTGTTGATGCCTTTTGTTTGTACCTCTTTTTATTGCAGTAATTGTGAGGGTTAAAAGATGGCAATGATGTGGATTATGTTGGCAGTGGTAGTTTGTGCAGGCGCACTGGGCTTGTGGTGGTATCGGTCAGCGGCACGCAGCCGCTTGCCCGAGTCTGCACCAGCAGCACCAGCAATGCCAGCGGCTGCTATGGCAAATAGCTATAACCCCAGCAAAGTAGGCAATGATGCAGCGGCACGCCCTTGGGAAAATTTTCCGTGCAGTTTTAATACCTGCTCTGTTCCTTCAGCGCAAGAAAACGATGCGTCGGCATTTGATGAGGAAGCGTTTGTGCAGCAGGCCAAGCGCGACTTTTTGTTATTGCAAGAGGCTTGGGACAATGCCAATATTGCCCACTTGCGCTCCATGATGACGGAAGATATGCTCTTTGAGATTAATGACCGCCTCTGCGAGTACGAGCAGCGTGGCCCGGGTGGACAGAAAACTGAAATCCCCATGCTTAACGCCAAATTGCTGGGTATAGACGAAACAGAAAACCAGTTTATTGCCAGCATTGAATTTTCTGGTGCAACGCGCGAGGCAGGTGCTGCCAACTTGATGCCTTTCCGTGAAATTTGGGATATGAGCAAATCCAAGGCCGAGCCCAATGCTCGCTGGATGGTGGCAGGCGTAGAGTCGCTGCAGCACGTTTGAGCATGGCCGCTTGCGGGTAGTGGCTATGGCGCGTTTAAATATGCGTGGCATCCGAGTGCTATAAAGCCAGCACGTTATTGCGTAACTGGCGGCGTTGCAAGCGGATTTTTCATGCTGGCGCTATTTTCGTGAGGTGTGCCAGCCTCGGGTGCTGTGGCTTTCGGCAAAGTGCAGACAATTACGCAATTGCAGGCGGCTATTGTGGCGTTTATCGGCAAAAAATCAAAGAAAATTCAAGTATGAAAACTTTTACGCCACCTGCCTTTATTTCTGACCTGCTTGGCGCTGCTGCTGATACGGTGTCATCACTGCAGCCGCCCATCTGGATGCAACAGGCTGTGCAGCAACGGCTGGTGTTGTTGCTAAACCATGTGTTAGAGCAAAACCAGTCTGCACAAGAGCGTTTGCTTACGCAGCGGGGAAAAACCGTGCGGGTGTCTTGGCAGCAGTTTGCATTGCGCTTGCAGATTACACCTGCGGGTTTGTTTGCACTGCTACCTGACGCTGCTGATGCCGATTTGTCTTTGACGCTGCAAGAGCACCAGCCTTTGCGGCTACTGCAACGCGCTGCTATGGGCGAGCGCCCTGCCGTGCACATTGCTGGTGATGCGCAACTGGCAGAGCATATCAACTGGCTGGTGGCTCATGTGCGCTGGAATGTGCAAGCAGAGCTGGCGGATGTTGTGGGGCAAACGCCTGCGCACTATCTGGCGCTGGCTGCACAGCATTTGGCGCACGCCTTGCGCTGCTTTGTAGAGCGCATGGTGCCGTCTTCTGCCATAGTAGGCAAGCAGCAGCCAATAGGGTAGGGCACAGCTATGAAATTGCTGCGTGGCGTTTATATCGTTTGGATTTTTTTCCGCTACGGGCTGGATGAGCTGCTGCTTGCTTCTGCGCCGTATTCAGGTTTACGCACCTTGGGGCGCATTGTATCTATCGGCCGCAAGCTTAATGCGCCGCGTGGCGTGCGCTTGCGTATGGCGCTTGAAAAACTCGGGCCTTTGTTCGTTAAATTTGGGCAAGTGCTCTCCACCCGCCGCGATATGCTGCCTACGGACGTGGCCGATGAGCTTGCCTTGCTGCAAGACCGTGTGCCACCGTTTGATGCAGCCATTGCCATTGCTGCCATTGAAGCTGCCTTTCATAAGCCGCTGGCAGAAATATTTACACAGTTTGACTCTGTGCCTGTAGCCAGTGCGTCTGTAGCACAGGTGCATTTTGCGCAGTTACGCGATAAAAACGGCGTTATCAAAGAAGTTGCCGTGAAAGTTCTTCGCCCAGACATCGTGCCTGTCATAAAACAAGATATTGGCTTGATGCGTTTTATGGCTACTTGGCTAGAGCGCATAGGTGGCGTAGATGCGCGCCGCCTGAAGTTGCGTGCAGTAGTGGAAGAATTTAGCAAATACCTGCACGATGAGCTCGATTTAATGCGTGAAGCAGCGAACGGCACGCAATTGCGCCGCAACCTGCAATCGCTCAATCTGGTGCTCATTCCTGAAATGTATTGGGATTACTGCACGCCCAGCGTACTGGTGATGGAGCGTATGCACGGCATACCCATCAGCCAGATAGAGCGGCTACGCGGCCTTGGGGTAGATATCAAAAAGCTGGCGCGCGATGGTATTGACCTGTTTTTTACCGAAGTCTTTCGCGATGGCTATTTCCACGCAGACATGCACCCAGGCAACATCATGGTGAGCGTTGAGCCAGCCACCTTTGGCCGCTTCGTGCTGGTTGATTTTGGCATTGTGGGTACGCTTACCGCTTTTGATAAAGAGTATTTGGCGCAAAACTTTACCGCTTTTTTCTGCCGCGACTATCGGCGCGTGGTTGAGCTGCATATTGAAAGCGGCTGGGTGCCAGCAGAAACAAGGGTTGATGAGATGGAGGCAGCCATACGCGCCGTTTGCGAGCCTTATTTTGATAGGCCTTTGAGCGAATTGTCTTTGGGATTGGTGCTGATGCGGCTGTTTCAGACATCGCGTCGCTTTCAGGTTGAAATCCAGCCGCAACTGGTGCTTTTGCAAAAAACCCTGCTCAATATCGAAGGATTGGGGCGCCAGCTCGACCCAGAGTTGGACTTGTGGAGCACGGCACAGCCTTTTCTTGAGCGCTGGATGAATGAGCAAATGGGCCCAAAACGATTTCTCATCGAACTGCGCAAACAGATGCCCTATATGGCCAAAATGCTGCCCGAGCTACCCGCGCTGCTGCACCGCTACTTGCAACAAGGCTCTGCCATGCAAAGCCAGCAGCAAGCTTTGCAAACATTGATTGAAGAACAAAAGCAAACCAATACCTTGCTGCGCCGCTTGATTTACGGTGGCGTAGGCTTTGTGGTGGGCATTGCAGTCATGATTTTGTTGCAGCGCATAGCCAATAAGTTTTTGTTTTTTTGATTTTCGGACTTCGGTTTTTGACTGTGCGTGTTGATTTGATTCAAGGCGCGAGAGGTGGCGCGCTGCATTCACGCGCTACACGCCACACGCCAACACGCCGCCAAAGCAGCTATGTGCTTGTGGCGGCGAGCCAAGCGGCTCTTTTGCTGCCTGAATTAGGGCGTGCTGGGTGTGGCTTCTAGCACCTTGCTTGATGCCATCAGGGACTCTTGCGGGTAAATCATCTTAAACCCCGCAATGCGCCCTACGGAGCAAACTTCGCCATACAGGTTTTGCAGCAGCTCTTGGTTCAAAATCAACTCTGGCTTGCCTGTTGCCGCCACAGTGCCTTGATTAATCACCACCAAATCATCGCAAAACCAAGACACATGGTTGGGGTCGTGGGCGCAGGCAAATACGGTGGTACCCGAGTCGGCAATTTCGCGCAGCATTTGCCAAATCAGCATCTGGTTTCTGAAGTCCAGCGCCGATGTGGGCTCATCGAGCATAACAAAAGGCGTGTCTTGCGCCAAAGCGCGGGCAATCAGCACCAGTTGGCGCTGCCCGCCTGAGAGTTGCGTATAAACCTTGTTGGCCAGATGCAGTATGCCCAGGCGCTCCATGGCGTTGTGGGCAATTTCACGGTCTTTGGCTTTCAGGCCAAACACGCCGCCCAGATGGGGCGAGCGCCCCATGAGCACAATTTCTTGCGCCAGAAAAGGGAAAGGCGGCGTATGCTCTTGTGGCACATAGGCAACCAGTCGCGCCATTTCTGCGGTTGATAGCGCGTTGATGCTTTTGCCATCTACATGCACCGCGCCCGCACTGCTTTTGAGCAAGCCCAGGCAGCATTTGAAAAGGGTTGATTTACCCGAGCCGTTGGGCCCAAAAAGTCCGCATAAAGAGCCTTTTTTAACCGTGAAACTGACGTTGGAGAAAACCTGATTTTCGGCATAGGCAAAGCCAAGCCCTTCTACAGCAAGCATGGCGTTTTGATTAACCATAAATCTGTTTTCCTTTGCTGCGTAGCAAATAAACGAGGAAAGGCGCGCCAATGATGGAAGTCAAAATGCCCACAGGAATTTCCGAGCCTGATATGGTTCGCGCCAGAGTGTCGCACAGCAAAAGGAAAATAGCACCAATCAGCGCGCCTGCTGGCACAACGTAGGTGTTGTCAGCGCCAAAAATCATGCGGCTGGCGTGCGGTGCCATGAGCCCAACCCATGCAATGATGCCCACTTGCGAAACAGTAAGCGCAGTCATCAAGGTGGTGGTGATGATGAACAAAAAGCGGTAAAGCTCTGGGTTTACGCCAAGGCTGCGCGCTTCTTCATCGCCCATAGAGAGAATATTGAGCTTCCAGGCCAGAAAGCAAACCAGTGCCAAGCCGCCCAAAGCTACGGGTGCAGCCAGCAAAATATCGTTCCAGGTCGCATAGTAAAAGCCGCCCATTACCCAGAATGTGATTTCGCGCAGCTTGGCATCAGGCGCTACATATTTGAGCAGCGAAACCAGCGCCGAGAAGAATGAGGCAATCACCACGCCTGAGATAACCAATGCAATGACGGGGCTGCGCCCACGGGTGCGCGAGATGGAGTAGCTCAGAGATACAGCAACAAACGCGCCGATAAAGGCAGAAATCTGCACCGAGTGGAAGATGGAAGGGAAAACAATCCCTAGCGCAGCGCCAAAAGCAGCGCCCGCCGATACGCCAAGAATAAAAGGCTCAACCAGCGGGTTTCTGAAGCAGGCTTGGTAGCTTGCGCCTGATACAGAAAAAGAAATGCCTGCCAGTATCGCCAGCAAAATGCGCGGGCTTCTGATTTTCCAGACGATGACAGTGTGCAGCTTGGATAAATCGGCATCGTCGCCGCCAAAAATTTTCACCTTGAGTATTTCAAAAGTTTTTGCCAGCGATAAATCGTAGCTGCCTGCCGTGAGTGCAAAGGCTGCTCCTGCAAAGAGCACAGCCAAAAGCACCAGCAGCAGGGCTTTTTTCTTTCTGGGGTCAGAAATCATTTTCTACAGTCCAGTCGAGCCATTGAGTAGAGCGCAGACCTTTGGCGGTTTTGTCATCGACCTTGTAAACGTCTTTGTAAAACTTCAGCGCAAACTCATGCACCTTGATGTCTTTGAATTGCTCGGGGTAGGCGGCTTTGGCAATCACCAGCATGTCTAGCGGGTATTCCACGCGGCGGGCGCAGTTCATGGGTGTCCAGGGCATGGAAACCACTTTGCGGTTTTTAATGGCGCGCAGCTCCGAGAGCAGGGCAAAGTCAGGCCCTTCTAAAATTTCTCTGGGCGGGTGAAAGCCATTGGCTGTGGGCAGCACGATAACGTCGGGGTCGAGCGCGTAAATTTGCTCAACGTTGAGGATTTTGCCCGAGCCGTTTTCGCGGAAGGCGTTTTTCGCGTTGGCTACTTTTTCAATAATGAACGATTCAGGCGTATCAATGCCCCACACGCTGCCCGTGCCGCCGTTTTTGCGCACATTGGGGTTCAAGCCCAGCATCAGCATTTTGGTTTTCTTGGCTTCGGGAATGTTTTGCGTGCGCTTGCGAATCATATCCACGGTGGAGTTGAGGTAAGTGGCTAAAGATGTAGCCTGTTTTTCTTTGCCAAACAAGCGGCCAATAGTTGCCATCTCGTCTTTGATGGTTGATAAATCCGAGTTTTTGTACCATGTGGGCGAGTACAGCACCATCAGCGGAAAGCCCATGGACTCAATCGTGTCGATGGTTTTTTGCAACGCCTCGGCATTGCCAGCGCCCACGGTGCAGTCGCCCACGCGCATGATGACCAGTTGTGGTTCGGCCTTGGCCAGCGTTTCGTAGCTGATGATGTTGCCTTGCGGGGAGTTAAAACAGGGCAGGTCATTGAGCCACGGGTTGAGGTATTTCATGGTGTTCCAGCCTTTGGAGTAGGTGTAGCTTTCTCCTTTGGTGGTGACAAAATCGTATTTGTAATCGCGCTTCATCGACCATGAGCCAATGGCTACAACCTTGCGCACTTCGCCCAGATGGGTCATGACGGATTCAATAAAACCATCGTCAATAGTGGCAATGCGGCTTAGGTTTTTGGGAACCATCACGGTTTTGCCGCGCATATCTTTCAGGGCAACCGTAGCTTGTTTGCTTGCAGCGGCTTGTGCAGGTGCGGTTTTGGCGGCCTTTGCGGCAGGAGTTTGGGCAGCAGCAGGCAAGGCCAGCGACATGGCAAGCAAAGCTGCGCTTAATAAGCGTTTTTTAGAGTGCATGGTGAACTTCATACTTCCCTTTCAGAGCGATTGAATAAGACAAAAAAAGAGCTGCTTTGCATCAAAAAGCAGCAGAGATTTTTTCTTGCAGTTAGGTTTAATTTGGCGTAAAAACTTGCTGTTTACTCGCCATGAAATGTTATTGTTTTTAAAAGAGTGCTTAATCTACCATAGTTCTTAATAAATTAACAGTTTTGTAAGTAAACAGGCTTGGGGCGCTGCTTGGGGCTTTATAGGCTTTTTATATGCCTGCAAGCTGCCTGATGTGGCAAGCTATAACTTACAATCGGCGCGCGCAGGCAGGGTATTGCCCTAGGCGCGTAGCAGCGTAGCAGAGCGGTGGCAAGCCGGATTTGCAGTTCTCATCATTTTTTTTACTCTGGGAGAGTGAACTATGAAAGCAAAATATCTTCTGGCAGTAGCAGCATCTGCTGTGCTACTAACAGCGTGTGGCAAACAAAGTACCGATACAGCGCAGGCCAATCAAGCGCCTGCCGCCGAGCAGGGCGCTGAAGAAAAAGTGTTGAATTTTTATAACTGGGCTGACTACATTCCAGAAAACATGATTGCCGACTTCGAGAAAGAAACAGGCATCAAAGTTAATTACCAAACATTTGAGAGCAACGAAATGCTCAACGCCAAACTGGTGGCAGGCAATTCGGGCTACGACTTGGTTGTGCCAGGCTCGGTGTTTGCCAAAGCGCAAATTGAAGCAGGCTTGCTGCGCAAGCTTGATAAAGAGCAAATAGCCAACTACAAAAACCTTGACCCCGCCATCATGGCCAAGCTGGGCAAGGTAGACCCCAATAACGAGTACCTCGTGCCTTGGGGCTGGAGCTATGTAACGGTTGCTATCAACAAAGATGCCGTTGAAAAGGCGCTGGCTGGTACAGCCATGCCTGATAACGCTTGGGACTTGGTGTTTAACCCCAGCTACACCAGCAAGCTCAAATCATGCGGTATTGCCTATCTGGATACACCTTCTGAAATTTTGCCTTCTGCCATGCGCTACATTGGCAAGCCACCTTATTCAACCGATGTGGCTGATTACAAGGCGGCAGGCGAAATGCTGGCCAAGGTGCGCTCTGATGTGCGTATTTTCAGCAGCACCATGATTGACGACTTGTCTAGCGGTCGCGCTTGTGCGGCTATTGGCTGGGCGGGCGACATCAATATTGCACGCACCCGCGCGGTTGAAAACAATTCTGGCATCAAGATTGAAGCCTTGGTGCCGTCCACAGGCGCAATTCTTTTCTTTGATAATTTGGCAATTCCCAAAGATGCCAAACACCCTGGCAACGCGCAAAAGTTCATTGATTACTTCTTGCAACCCAAAGTGTCTGCTTCTTTGACCAATGCCATGACCTACCCTGTAGCCAATATGCACGCCAAAGAGCACGTTACGCCAGAGCTGGCGAATGACAAATCTACGTTCCTCGACGCAGATAGCATGGCAAAAATGGTAGAGCCTGAGGGCTTTAGCAAAGAAGCCCGTGAAGCAATGAACAATGTGTTTACAGAGTTCAAAAAAGGGCGCTAATGCGACTTGAGCGACTTGGGCAACTTGGCGCTGATATGTTTTGGCGCTGCTGCTTGAGCCGATAAGCCGCCAAGCGCGAAAGCGCAGCGCAAAGGCACCAAGGTGGGCATAGATGCAAAGTATGCAGCTATGCCCATTTGCATTGTTGGCACTGTTTTTATTGAAAGCGCGTTGGCTTGGCTGCATGTGGCTTTGCTGCACGCTGTTGCAGATGTGCCGCTTGTGTAAATTTCAGCCAAAGACGACCAATTGCAGACAATTGCAGCCCAATTGTTTGCGCTGTGCGCCGCTGGTGTTGTATCTATGCAGCGTAAAAGTGCTTTCACTTGTCTTTTCTCTGCTGTTAGGCGCTTTTCCCTATTAGAATTGCGCGATTAAAGGTGCTGTGCTGCGGCCACGCAAGTGGTGGGCACGGCTTTTTTCTTGCTGATTTAGCTTAAAGAAGGCCAGATAAAGCGATGACTACGACACCCGAAGAAGGTTTTTTGACTACAGAGCGTTTATTCAAGCGTTTTGGTGACACTGTGGCTGTGAATGAAGTTTCGCTGTCGATTCGCAAAGGCGAGATTTTTGCGCTGCTGGGCAGCTCGGGTTGCGGCAAATCAACGCTGTTGCGCATGCTGGCAGGGTTTGAGCAACCTACTTCGGGCAGCATCCGCTTGAACGGGCTGGATTTGGCGGGCTTGCCGCCCTATGAGCGCCCAATCAACATGATGTTTCAGAGCTACGCCCTGTTTCCGCACCTGACGGTGGCTGAAAACATTGCTTTTGGCTTGAAGCGCGAAGGCATGCCCAAAGACCAGATTGCACAGCGCGTAGATGAAATGCTGCAACTGGTGCGCCTGCGTGACTATGCGCGGCGCAAGCCGCACCAGCTCTCGGGTGGGCAGCAGCAGCGCGTGGCGCTGGCGCGTAGTTTGGCCAAGCGCCCGCAATTGTTGCTGCTTGATGAGCCTTTGGGTGCGCTGGATAAAAAATTGCGCGAGCAAACCCAGTTTGAACTGGTAAACATCATTGAGTCGGTTGGCGTAACGGTGGTGATGGTGACGCACGACCAGGAAGAAGCCATGACCATGGCCTCGCGCGTGGCGGTAATGAGCGAAGGCAAAGTGCTGCAAGTGGGTCGCCCGCAAGAGGTCTACGAATACCCCAACTGCCGCTTTGTGGCTGACTTTGTAGGCAATATCAATATGTTTGATGGCACGCTGCAAGACAACGACGCCTCAAGCTGCACCATCCAGACCCCGCTGGGGCTGGTGGAGGTGGGGCATGGCGTATCGGTGGCCGAAGGCATGCCTATTAGCGTGGCAGTGCGCCCAGAGAAAATCCGCATCAGCTTGCAGCGCCCAGAGCGTGCGCGGCCTAATGTGTTTAGCGGCAAGGTGGTTGAAATTGCCTATCTGGGCGACGTTAATACCTATATCGTGCATACGCCAGAAGGCGTAAAAATAAAAATTACGGACATCAATTCCATGCACGATTCTGAAGGTGAAATCACTTGGGATGACGAAGTCTTTTTCTGGTGGAATCCGCAGTTTGCTGTGGTTTTAACGCACTAAAGGAGCGATGCCGTGCTGCACATGCTCAAGAAACAAAGCAAGCGCCAAGGCGCGGGCAAATGGCTGGTTATTGGCTTGCCCTATTTGTGGCTGCTGCTGTTTTTCGCCCTGCCTTTTCTGATTTTGTTGCGTATCAGCGTAACCAATGTGGGCGCTGATGGCGACCCGTTTGCACCGCTCTACACCATGGTTGATGGTGCAATGCAGTGGCTGCTGCGCTATGAAAACTACCTTTCCATTTTTCGGGATGCTGACTCTGCTACGCAGGGGCTGGGGCAAACCATCTATGTAGAAGCGTATTTAACATCACTACGCTACGCCAGCTATACCACCGTGCTGTGTTTGCTGCTGGGCTACCCGTTTGCCTGGTTTATTGCGCGTAGCCGCGAGAGCGTGCGCTCTGCACTGCTGATGATGGTGATGCTGCCGTTTTGGACATCGCTCTTGCTGCGCGTATATGCCTGGAAAGGGCTGCTGTCTGATACGGGCGTGTTTAACCGCATTTTCATGGCGCTGGGGCTGATAGATGAGCCGCTGCACATGCTCTACAGCGATGTATCCATGCTCATAGGCATGACCTATATTTACCTGCCATTTATGGTGCTGCCGCTGTATGCCAATCTTTCCAAAATGGACGTGCGCTTGCTCGAAGCCGCCTACGATTTGGGTGCTAACCCCTGGAAGGCGTTTTGGATGGTAACCGTGCCGTTAAGCCGTGCGGGCATTATTGCGGGCTGCATGTTGGTGTTTATTCCAGCATTGGGCGAGTTTGTCATTCCGTCGCTCTTGGGTGGAGCCGAAAACATCATGATTGGTCGCGTGGTGTGGGATGAGATGTTTGCCGCCAATAACTGGCCACGCGCCGCTGCACTGGCCGTAGTCATGATTGTGATGATTCTGGTGCCGCTAGCGGCGTATTATTACTACAGCGCCAAGCAAGACGCGCTGCACGGAGACTAGCCATGCATACCTTGCGAATTTGGACAGAAAAGCACATGGGCAAGCTGTGGATGGCAGCCGTGTTTGCCTTTTTGTATCTGCCTTTGGGCTACCTGATACTGTTTTCTTTTAACAGCAGTAAGCAAGATGCGCGCTTTACGGGCTTTTCTTTGCAGTGGTATGAGGCGCTGTTTAAAGACTCGCGCTTGGTTGATGGCTTTTTGCTCTCGTTTCGGGTGGCAATCATCAGCGGCACGCTCTCGGCGGTGTTGGGCACGCTGGCAGCTTTTGTGCTGGTGCGCTACAAGCGCTTTGCAGGGCGCACGCTGTTTTCAGGCATGAACAGTGCGCCGCTGGTTATGCCTGAGGTCATCATCGGCTTGTCGCTCATGCTCTTTATGAAAGTGCTCTGGCGCAGCATGGGCTGGCCCGAGATGGGCACAGTTACCATTGTGCTCGGGCATGTGCTGGTGGGCATGGCTTACGCTACCGTAGTAGTGCAATCGCGCTTGGCCGAGATGGACCACTCCATTGAAGAAGCTGCTATGGACTTGGGCTGCCGCCCGCTTCAGGTTTTTATGCTGGTAACACTGCCTTGCATAGCGCCTGGCATTATCGCGGCGTGGTTGCTGGCATTTACCCTGTCGTTTGATGATTTGGTGATTTCCGAGTTTCTCTCGGGCCCTGGTGTTACCACACTGCCGCAGGTTATTTTCTCGTACGCACGCCGTGGTATTAACCCCACTATTTATGCTGCTGCCGCTTTGTTGATATTGGTGGTAACCATTGCAGTTATCGCCTACAGCATTATCGAAGCCCGCCAAAGCCGCAGACGCTTGCGCCGCCAGAAATAAGGGGCTGCCAACGGCATAAGCAGCAGGGCAGGGCGCTGTCTGGCAGGAAAACACGCGCACAGGTGCTTGGCAGAGCAAGCAAGGGGCAGTTAAGCCTCTTGCTGCGCCAGATACGCAGCCATGGCAGCTTCCAGTGCGGGCAGTTTGCTTTCTATACTGTGCAACTGCTGCATATCAGTAGTGCGCAAGGCCGCGCCCCACACGGGGTTGGGAAAGTGGCTGTCCCAGTCAAAGCGGGCAATCAAGTGCCAGTGCAAGTGTGGCACGACGTTGCCCAGTGTGGCCAGATTCATTTTGGCAGGCTGCACATGCTCGCGCATCAGCAGCTCTAGACCCGCCAGCAGTTCTGCACATTGCTGGCGCAAAGGTGCGGGTAAATCGCTCCATTCGGTGGTGTGCGCTTGGTAAATCAGACGGTAAAACGCGGGAAATGCTGCTTCTTGTGCCGAGACAAGCCGCCAAAACTTGCCTTGCCATACGACGCGCCCTCCAGCAGTTGTGCATAAAGGGCAAGGCGGGGTTGTGTGTGATTGGGGCTGGAGCTGTTGCATAGCGGCTGTGTGGGGTGGGCAAGGGGTGGGTAGGGGGTGTTGTAAAGTGCGCGGCCATCGCAAGGTGTGCAATAAGGCATATGCAGTTTATGCGCGTGCTTGTATGATTTTTGTCATTGATTGCACCGATTCTATGGTGCTCAAGGCGGTTGCGTGGCTGCAAAACAGCGCATAATGAGAAAATATATATCTTTATTGGGCGCTGGCAATAGCGACATGGCTGGTTTGCCGTTTTTACAGAGGTGATGAATATGGGTAATATGGAGCGTATTTTGCGCCTGATGGCAGAGAAAAATGCCTCAGACGTTTTTATTTCAGCCGATGCGCCTATTTTGATCAAAATCAATGGCAATGCCGTGCCTGTTAATCCGCAGTTGATGACGGCTGATACTTGCTTGGTATTGTTGCGCGAGCTGGTCAGTGAAAAGCAGATGCAAGAGTTAACCTATAGCGGTGAGCTTAATTCATCATTTTCTTTGCAAGGCGTTGGCAACTACCGTGTCAGTGCCATGCGCCAGCGCGGCACTTATGCAGCCACTATTCGTTATATTCCAGCGAGCATTCCTGCGCTTGATACACTGGGTTTGCCCACCAAAAAACTCTCCGAGCTCATCATGCGCCAGCGGGGTTTGATTTTGATGGTTGGTGCTACTGGCTCGGGCAAAAGCACATCGCTGGCAGCTATGCTGGATTTGCGCAATGCCAATGTGGCTGGGCATATGCTGACGATTGAAGACCCGATTGAGTTTGTTTTTAAAAACAAGCGCAGCATTATTAACCAGCGCGAAATCGGCTCCGATACGCTAGACCGCGATATTGCTTTGAAAAACGCCATGCGGCAAGCGCCCGATGTCATTATGATTTCCGAGATTCGCGACCGTGAAACCATGTCGGCAGCGCTGGCGTATGCGCAGTCAGGGCATTTGTGTTTATCGACTTTGCATGCCAGCAATAGCTATCAGGCGCTTAGCCGTATTTTGTCGTTTTACCCAGAAGAGGTGCGCCCCTCGCTGTTGGGCGATTTGTCTTCGGGATTGGCGGCAATTATTTCGCAGCGCTTGTTGCGCACCGTTGATGGCAAGCGCCTGCCTGCCTGCGAGATTTTGCTCAACAGCAAGTTGATTTCCGAGCTGGTTGAAGAGGGCAACTTCATGGGCGTGAAAGATGCCATGAGCAAGTCTATGACTGAAGGCTCTCAAACCTTTGAAGAAGACATTGCCCGCCTGATTATTGAAGGCAAAGTAAGCAGGCAAGAAGGCCTCATGTGCGCCGACTCGCCCACCAACCTGATGTGGCGCTTGCAAAATACCCAGCCAACACAAAAAACCGAAAGCGAAGACAATACAGGCAGAGAAGAGCCTTCGTTTTCTGAAATAACACTCGATATGGGCTGATTAACCCGCGCGAGCTGCTATTTTTTTGCGCCCCAAGGGGCGCGCATTTTTTTCTGGATTCAAACCGTGTCTGACACCCTGCAACTTGCCCAACAACTCATTGCCTTGCCATCTGTTACGCCCAACGACGCGGGCTGCCTTGATTTGGCCGTTAGCCACCTTGCTCCGCTGGGCTTTGCCTGCGAGCGCATAGATAGCGGCCCGGCAGAGTTTCGCGTATCTAACCTGTGGGCGCTGCGCCAAGGCAGCCAAGGCAAACAAGGTAAAACGCTGGTATTTGCAGGCCATGTGGATGTTGTACCCACGGGCCCGCTTGAGCAGTGGAGCAGCCCGCCTTTTACCCCCACCGTGCGCGATGGCAAGCTCTATGGGCGCGGGGCGAGCGATATGAAAACCCCGCTAGCGGCCATGCTGGTTGCTTGCAGCCGCTATTTGGCAGCGCACCCCGATACTGCGCTCAATATTGGCTGGATTTTGACCAGCGACGAAGAAGGCCCCGCGCTTGATGGCACGGTAGCCGTATGCCGCGCCCTGCAACAACGCGGCCAGCGGCTTGATTACTGCATTGTGGGCGAGCCCACATCGGTGGCGCAGGTAGGCGATACAGTAAAAAATGGCCGCCGTGGCAGCTTAAGCGGCAAGCTCACCGTTAAAGGCGTGCAGGGGCATATTGCCTACCCGCATTTGGCCAAAAACCCCATTCACCTGCTTGCACCTGCGCTGGCCGAGCTCACAGGTATGGTCTGGGACGAAGGCAACGCATTTTTCCCGCCTACAAGCTGGCAAGTCAGCAACATACACGGCGGCACAGGCGCGGGCAACGTCATACCAGGCACCGTGGTGCTTGATTTCAACTTCCGCTTTTCAACTGCATCCACACCCGAGAGCTTGCAGCAGCGCCTTGAAGCCGTGTTGCAGCGCCACGGTCTTGAATTTGACTTGCAGTGGACGCTTGGCGGCCTGCCATTTCTTACGCCGCAAGGCACACTGGTTGATGCCGCCCGCGCAGCCATTGCCGATGTAACGGGGCTGCAAACCGAGCTTTCAACCAGCGGCGGCACGAGCGACGGCAGGTTTATCGCCCAAATCTGCCCGCAAGTGCTTGAAATTGGCCCTACCAACGCCACTATCCACCAGATTAACGAGTGCATTGCGCTAGACGAAATCGAGCCGATTACAGCGATTTACCAGCGCGTGCTGGAGCGACTGGCGCAGGCGCAGTAAGCGGGTGCAGCAAGCGCGGGCGCAGCAAGCAGACAAAGCGCCGCAGCAACTACGGGTAGCCGTGCTGCTTTGTGGCTGTTGATGCTGTTGCTTTTTTTGCGGGTGCGCTGCCTGCCTGCGCACAGAGGGCGCAAAGCTGCACAACTGCACTTGCGCTGCACAGCAGCCCACACTGCCCAGACACCGCACCTACAACTCAGCCACAACTCACCTGATACCGCACCCGATACAGCCTTTGACACCGCCCCCTCATCTTTTCACACCGCGCCCGATAGATTGACACCTTATGCCCGATACCCCAGCACCCACCGCAGCGCCTGCCCACGCCGCCCAGCCAGCACAAACCGCATTACGCACCCTCATCACGCTCCAAGCCGAGCGCCTGCAACAAGCCGATGTAAGCTACGGCCACGGCACCACCAACGCCTTTGATGAAGCCGCCTGGCTGGTCTTGTGGCAACTGGGCTTGCCGCTTGATAGCGACATTGACGACCCCGCCTTGCCC
>JAGONG010000086.1 GCA_017993135.1 Allobrachymonas sp. | reverse complement strand
CTGGCGGAGAGAGCGGGATTCGAACCCGCGGTAGGCTATTAACCTACACACGCTTTCCAGGCGTGCGACTTAAACCACTCATCCATCTCTCCAGAGCCGTGCATTCTATCAGGGTTTTTGCTTGTTTTAGCTGTGCGTGCTTGTTTTTTGAAAAGCTGCATAGGGTTCTCGCGGGGCGAGAAGGGCAGTGTTGGCGGCGGTATGGGAAGGGGTTGTGTTTAAGGTGTGCTTAAGCTAAGGCGTTGCTTGCAATGGCGTAGGCGGTAAACGCGGCTGCAAATGTTGGTTCTAGTGCATAGGGTTTATCTGGCAGTTGTGCTGCTTGCTATGGGTGTGGCTGCGTTTGTGGGTTGTGGTGATTGGCGTGGTAACTTGCGGGGCAGTTTTTAGCTGAATGCTGGCTTGCATGTGCCTGGGGGTGGTTTGCGCAAGAGGGTGGCTGTTTGTTGGATTGGGTGTTTTTGATTTTTTTAAATTTTTTTTTGCTGATGGTTTTAAATGCGAAAAAACTGGCATATAATTTCGGCTTCAGCGGGAATAGCTCAGTTGGTAGAGCGCAACCTTGCCAAGGTTGAGGTCGCGAGTTCGAGCCTCGTTTCCCGCTCCAATTTTATACAAAGCCAGTGCATTGTCACTGGCTTTGTCGTTTGTGGCTTTAGTTAAAGCAGCGTGTGGGAGGTGGTGTATGGGCTTGCAAGTTGATCTGAAAATTTTGGATGAGCGTATTCGTGAGCATATGCCTGTGTATGCCACGGCAGGTAGTGCAGGGCTGGATTTGCGTGCTTGTTTAGATGCGCCGCTGACGTTGCAGCCCAATGCGTGGCAACTGGTGCCTACTGGCATGGCGGTGCATTTGAATGACCCAGGCTATGCTGCTTTGCTGTTGCCGCGCTCTGGCTTGGGGCACAAGCATGGCATTGTGCTGGGTAATTTGGTGGGTTTGATTGACAGCGACTATCAGGGGCAGTTAATGGTTAGCGTCTGGAATCGCAGCAATGAGCCTTTTACTGTGGAGCCGCTGGAGCGTGTGGCGCAGATGGTGATTGTGCCTGTGGTGCAGGCGCAGTTTAATGTGGTTGATGACTTTGCCCAAGCCAGCGCACGCGGTGCGGGTGGCTATGGCTCTACTGGGCGCAAGTAGCAGCGGGGCTATTTTTTTACTTCATCGACCAGAGCGCGAAACTCGTCGATGTCTTCAAAGCTGCGGTAAACGCTGGCAAAGCGGATGTAGGCGACTTTGTCGAGTTTTTTCAGCTCGCGCATGACCAGTTCTCCCAGTTGGCTGGTTGAGATTTCGCGCTGTCCCATGGCAAGTAGTTGCTCTTCAATATGGGCTATTGCCGCATCTACCTGTTCGGTGCTGATGCGGCATTTTCTTAGCGCCAGTGCAAATGAGGCTTGCAGTTTTTTACGATCAAAATCAACGCGGCGAGCGTCTTTTTTGACGATGACGGGGAAGCTGACTTCAGCGCGTTCATAGGTGGTAAAGCGTTTGTCGCAACTGCCGCATTTGCGGCGGCGGCGAATGGTGCTGCTGTCTTCAGATACGCGCGTTTCTACGACTTGGGTGTCGAGATGTCCGCAAAATGGGCATTTCATAGGGTGTGGTGGTTCAGCTTGTGTGGCTTTTGCTTGGTTGCAAGAAGTGTGCTTGTAAGGTGGTAGCGCCATGCCTGATGTGGCGTGGGCGCTGTTGTGTGGTGCTTGGGTGCGCGTATTCTAAGCACTCAAGGGTGGCTGGGCAATAGTGCGCTGGCGTATGTTGGGCTGATTCCTGTTTGGTTGGTGCTGTTTTGTTGTTGGCAAGTGGCTAGGGTATTGAAATAAAAGTTGCTGGCGGGTGGCTTTGTCACAAATGGTTAATGGTTGCTTATTAGCATGGCGCTATGTGCTTGTGGCAGGTTTTGCAAGTGCTAATTTCTGTAACTTTTAACGAAGAGATACTTTATGCGCTTTCATTTTTCGCATTTTGCGGCTGCGCTATGCGTGCTGCCAGTGGCTGCTCCTGTTGCTGCACAGGCTATTTACCCTTTGCATCGTGCCGAAATCATGGCGGGTGCCCATTTTGACCTCAAGGTGGAGTTTGATGGATTGGTAGATGCTTCTAAAGCAAAGGTTACATTGAATGGGCAAGATGTTGCCAAGGTTTTTGGTAAATCTGCCGAGTTTATTGCGCGTGAAGATGGCAAGGATGCCACTAGTTTGCTGTTGCGTGATGCCCGCTTTACTAAGCCTGGGCAGTATACGGTTGAGGCCAGCGACGGGGTTAATTCCAAGAAGGTTTCTTGGAATGTTTATGCTACGCCTAATAAGGCTGCGGCGAAGAATGTTATTTTGTTTATTGGCGACGGTTTTTCTATTGGGCACCGTACTGCGGCGCGTATTTTGTCAAAGGGCTATGAAGGCGGCAAATTAACTGGCAAGCTGGCTATGGATGAGATGCCCGCCATGGCGCTGCTAACGACGCAGGGTACTGATTCAATTGTTACTGACTCGGCCAACTCGGCCAGTGCCTATACGACGGGGCATAAGAGCTGCGTTAATGCCCTTGGTGTGTATTGCTCGCGTGCTGCCAAATCGCTGGACCACCCTAAGGTTGAGACTATTACAGAGCTGGCCAAGCGCCAGGGCTTGTCTGTTGGCGTGGTAACCAACTCAGAGATTGAAGACGCAACGCCTGCATCCATGGTGGCGCATACCCGCAAGCGCTCGGATTACAACGATATTGTGCAGATGTTTTACGACAGCAAGATTGACGTGATGATGGGCGGCGGCTCGCCGCATTTCTTGCCTATGAGCACGCCAGGCTCAAAGCGCAAGGATGAGTTGAACTTTATTGATAAGTTTAAAAACGCTGGCTATGCGTTTGCTACGACTAAAAGCGAAATGTTTGCTGCAGCCGATGATGCCAAAACGAAAAAACTGCTGGGTCTTTACAACACGGGCAATATTGATGGCGCGCTGGATTTGAAGTTTCTTAAAAAAGGCTCTGTCAGCAAGTTTCCAGATCAGCCTGATGTGGTTGAGGAAATGCGTGCCGCGATTAAGGTGCTTTCGCGCAATCCAAAGGGCTTTGTGTTGATGGTTGAGTCTGCACGTATCGACAAGTACTCGCACTCTATGGATACGGAACGTGCCATTTTTGACACGATTATGCTTGATAACGCAGTAAAAGAAGCTAAAAACTGGGCTGGTGCCAACGGCAACAACACCCTGATTTTGGTGACTGCCGATCACTCGCACCCTGTGAGCGTGATTGGTACGGTTGATGACAATGCTGCGGGCGATGATATGCGCAACAAAATTGGCATTTACGAAGGCGCTGGCTTTCCTAAGTACCGCCCGAATGCCGAAGGCTACCCTGAAAAAATCGATATTGACAAGCGTATTCGGTTTGTTTTTGGAGCGTATCCAGACCATTACGACACTTTC
>JAGONG010000016.1 GCA_017993135.1 Allobrachymonas sp. | reverse complement strand
GGGTTGCGGGGCATTAATGGCTTGCAAGGCGCATGGGGGCTGGTTGTGGGTGTTTTGGACTTGGTGGGCTTGATTGGTGTGAGTAGACATGCTTAGGCGTGCGTAGGCGGGCATAAAAAAACGGCAGCGGGCGCTGGGCCTACTGCCGTTTTTAAAGGCGGGGGCTACACAAGCCGTAGCGGATGGGGCTGGCGGCTTGTGTGGCGTGCCTGTTTTGCTAGCAGACTAGCTTACTCTTCCCACTCTTGCAGTGGTACGCATGAGCAAAACAGGTTGCGGTCGCCGTAGACGTTATCCACGCGGCCTACTGGGGTCCAGTATTTGAGCGTGCCGCCTGCGGCTTCTTTACCTGCCTCGCGGCGTACCAGAGCAGCAGCGGTGTCGCGGCTGTAGGCGTGAGGCCAGTCTTGCACCATGACGCTGGCAGCAGTGTGCGGCGCGTTTTTCAGCGGGTTGGCGTCTTGTGGCCATTCGCCGCGCTCGATGCAGCGGATTTCTTCACGGATGGCAATCATGGCATCAATGAAGCGGTCTACTTCGTCGAGCGATTCGCTTTCGGTGGGCTCAACCATGAGTGTGTTGGGCACGGGGAAAGACAGTGTGGGGGCGTGGAAGCCGTAGTCCATCAGGCGTTTGGCTACGTCTTCGGCCATTACACCGCTGGTTTCTTTCAGATGACGCAAGTCCAAAATGCACTCGTGCGCTACGCGGCCGTTGGCGCTGGCGTACAGGGTGGGGTAGTGGTCTTTCAAGCGTGTGCTGATGTAGTTGGCGCTCAAAATGGCGGTTTCGGTGGCGTGTTTCAGGCCATCAGCGCCCATCATGCGGATATACATCCATGTGATGGGCAGCACGAGGGCGTTGCCGTATTGGCCTGCAGAAACTGCGCCTACGCCGCTGGAGATGCCACCAGCCTTGTGGCCTGGCAGGTAGGGAGCGAGGTCTTCAACTACGCACACTGGACCCACGCCTGGGCCGCCGCCGCCGTGAGGCATGGCGAAGGTTTTGTGCAGGTTCAGGTGGCTTACGTCGCCGCCAAACTGGCCCGGTGCGGCAATGCCTACGAGTGCGTTCATGTTGGCACCGTCTACGTAGACGCGGCCACCGTGCTTGTGTACCAGTTGGCACAGCTCGGTAACGGTGGTTTCAAACACGCCGTGGGTGCTGGGGTAGGTAATCATCACGCAAGACAGGTTGGCCGAGTGCTGTTCGCACTTGGCTTGCAGGTCTGCCATATCGACGTTGCCTTGCTCGTCGCACTTGGTAACGACTACAGTCATGCCAGCCATTTGTGCGCTGGCGGGGTTGGTGCCGTGGGCGCTGGATGGAATCAGGCAGATGTTGCGGTGGCCTTGGCCTTTTGCTTTGTGCCAGGCGCTAATGGCCAGCAAGCCAGCGTATTCGCCCGATGCGCCCGAGTTGGGCTGTATGCTTACAGCAGCGTAGCCAGTGATTTGCGCCAGCCAGCCAGTGAGTTGCTCGTTGAGCAGGCGGAAGCCTTCGAGCTGATCGGCAGGGGCAAATGGGTGGGGCTGGGCAAACTCGGGCCAGGTGATGGGAATCATCTCGCTGGCGGCGTTGAGTTTCATGGTGCAGCTACCCAGTGGAATCATGCAGCGGTCAAGCGCCAGGTCCTTGTCGCTCAAGGCGCGCAGGTAGCGCATCATGCTGGTTTCGCTATGGTGGCTGTTAAAGACGGGGTGCGTGAGGTAGGCGCTGGTGCGCAGCAGTGCGGCTGGAACCAGTGCGGGGGCTTGTGCGGCCAGCGCGTCAAAGTCGGGCAGGGCAACGCCTGCGCCAGCGAAGATGCGCCAGAGCTGCTCTACGTCGGCGCGGGTGGTGGTTTCATCAAGCGAGATGCCGCGTGTTTGCGGGCAAACCTGGCGCAGGTTGATTTCGCTGGCGAGCGCGTCGGCATCAATGCGGGCGGTTTTATCGCCTGTGGTGATGCTGATGGTGTCAAATGCGCTATGGGCATTGAGCGCGGCAAAGCCGAGTTGCTGCAAGCCTGCTGCCAAAACAGATGTCAGGCGGGCAATGCGCTGTGCAATGCGCTTGATGCCTTGCGGGCCGTGGTAAACGGCGTACATGCTGGCAATGATGGCGGGCAGAGCTTGCGCGGTGCAGATGTTGGAGGTGGCTTTTTCGCGGCGAATGTGTTGCTCGCGGGTTTGCAGTGCCAAACGGTAAGCGGGGTTGCCGTGGGAATCAACGCTTACGCCTACCAAGCGGCCTGGCATGGAACGTTTGAACTCGTCAATGCAAGCCAGATAAGCGGCGTGCGGGCCACCAGCGCCCATGGGCATACCAAAGCGTTGGGTTGTGCCTACGGCAATGTCTGCACCCATTTCGCCAGGCGCTTTGAGCAGTGCCAGCGAGAGCAGGTCGGCAGCCAAAATCAGGGCTGCGCCTTTGCTGTGGATAACTTCAGCAGTGGCGCTCCAGTCGGCCAGCCAGCCGTTGGTGGCGGGGTATTGGCCGATGGCGGCAAAGTAATCATCGCCTGCAACGGCGGCATCCCATTCGGCTTGGGACTTGACCAAGCGCACTTCAATGCCCAGCGGCTGTGCGCGGGTTTGGATGACTTCAATGGTTTGCGGGTGGCAGTCGGCATGCACGATAAATACATTGCCTTTGGCTTTAACGCTGCGTTTGGCCAGCGTCATGGCTTCGGAGGCGGCAGTGGCTTCACACAGCATGGAAGCGTTGGCAATTGCCATGCCTGTCAGGTCGGAGACCAGAGTTTGGAAGTTAAGCAGAGCTTCCAGACGGCCTTGGCTGATTTCAGCCTGATAGGGCGTGTAGGAGGTATACCAAGCGGGGTTTTCAAGCAGATTGCGCAAAATCACGCTGGGCAGGTGGGTGCCGTAAAAGCCTTGCCCGATGTAGCTTTTAAATAGTTTGTTTTTCTTGGCAACGGCTTTGAGCTCGGCCAAGGCGGCTGCTTCGGTAGTGGCAGCGGGCGTTTCCATGGCTTTGGTGCGGGCGATGGATTTGGGTACGATGGAATCCATCAGCGCAGAGCGTGATGCAGCACCAATGACCGAGAGCATGTGCGCTTCGTCCTTTTCGGACAGACCAATGTGGCGGGCAACAAATTCGCTTTGGTTTTCAAGCGAAGTAAGGCAAGTGTTAGACATGATGACAGGCTCCATGAATTTCGCCCTGCCAAATAAAAGCTGACAGGGCGAGGGGCTTGAAAAATAAATTAGCTGCTCAAGGCTGGCGCTTAGGCGGCAGGTTCGTTGAGCAGAGCGTCAAGTTCAGACACGTTGGCGAGTTTGACTTTGAAGAGCCAGCCTGCTTTGAGCGGGTCGGAGTTAACCAGTGTGGGCTCGTCGCGCAGTGCTTCATTGACTTCGATGATTTCGCCAGTTACGGGCATGTAAACATCGGCAGCGGCTTTAACAGATTCGATAACGCCAGCAGAGTCTTTGGGTGCAAAAGTTGCGCCTACTTCGGGCAAATCAACAAACACCACGTCGCCCAGTGCGTCTTGTGCGTGCTCGGTAATGCCTACGGTGGCTACGTCGCCCTCAATGGCCAGCCATTCGTGGTCTTCGGTGTACTTGATTGTGCTCATGTTCAGTTCTCCTGATTAAGTTTAAAAATAAAAGGGTTAAGGGGTGGAAAAAATTCAGCCGCGATAATAGCGCGTTGGCACAAAGGGCGTAGCGCATACGGTCATTGGCACTTGCTTGCCGCGTACGATGGCAAACACTTCGGTGTCTTTGGCAGCATATTGGGGTTGCACATAGCCCATGGCAATAGGCTGGTTGAAAGTGGGGGCGAGTAAGCCGCTGGTGGTTTCGCCAATTTTCTCGCCTTGTGCGTTTTGCAGCTCAATGTGCTCGCGCACGGGCACGCGCTCTTTGGCTACCAGTGCTACGCGCTTGCGGGTAACGGGGTTAGTGCCATCGAGCTGTGCGAGCACCACATCGGCACCAGCAAAGCCGCCAGCGCGTTCGCCACCAGTGCGGCGCACTTTTTGTATGGCCCAGTTCAGGCAGGCTTCAACGGGCGTGGTGGTGGTGTCGATGTCGTTACCGTACAGGCACAGACCTGCTTCAAGACGCAAAGAGTTGCGTGCGCCCAAGCCAATGGGCTTGACTTCGGGCTGCTGCAGCAAGGCGCGTGCGAGTGCTTCGGTTTGTGCGGCAGGCACAGAGATTTCAAAGCCGTCTTCGCCTGTGTAGCCACTGCGGGTGATGTAGAGGTCGGCACCTTGCCAGGTGAAAGCGCCGCCAGTCATGAATACCAGCTTTTCTACGCCTGGCACCAGACGTTGCAGTGCATCAACGGCTTTAGGGCCTTGCAGCGCGAGCAAGCCGCGGTCGGTCATGTGGACGATTTCGCAGCGGTTGCCAATGCGCTCTTGCATGTAGGCCAAGTCGTTGGTTTTGCATGCGCCATTGACGATGAGAAACAGATGGTCGCCACGATTGACGAACATCAGGTCATCCAAAACTGTGCCTTCGTCGCTCAAAAACAGGCCGTAGCGTTGTTTGTCTACTTCAAGGCTAAGCACATCAACAGGCATGATGGACTCAAGCGCGGCAGCAGCGTCTGCGCCGATGAGTTTGACTTGGCCCATGTGCGATACATCAAACAAACCAGCAGATTCGCGGGTTTGCTTGTGCTCGGCCATGAGGCCTTCGGGGTATTGCACGGGCATGGAGTAGCCCGCAAAAGGAACCATGCGTGCGCCCAGCTCAATGTGCAGGGCGTTCAGGGGGGTTGTGAGCAGTTCGGTACTAGAGGCTGACATAAGGTGGTACTTTCATCAAATGCGCTTTGCCAGCGCAGTAGATTGGGTGGCAGGCAACCAAGGTTGCCTTGTGGCCTGCGCTGTCCTCTTTACCTGAGAGATTCACCGTTGCGATAAACGGTTTGCTCCTTCGGTGGCTGCCTTGCCACAACAGGGCTTGGCAGCACTCTCCAGCGTAGAACATTGCACAACTTGGCCAGCGCATGGCTAGCCAGGCGGGTGCAATGGAGTCAGTCTCTGGTGCCTGAGCGTTAAAAGTGGCATGAGCCACGCGCCTTCGGCGGTTTTGTCGCATGCGAGCAAGCGCACAGGGCAAAACACTCTCCTGACAAGTGGGCGATTATAAAGTGTTGAATGTTACGGGTTTTTATGTATTGCAGCTTACCCATAAATTGCTGTAAAGCAAGGTTGCAGCTTCGTACCCTTACAAAAGCAAGGGGATTGTGTCAAAATACTTAGGCTTTTTATAAATTATCTGCCAAGGAGTTGCTCATGGAACACAAATTACCCGCATTGCCCTATCCCGTTGACGCGCTCGCACCCTACTACAGCGCAGAAGCGTTTGAATACCACTATGGCAAACACCATAAAGCCTATGTAGATAACCTCAACAATCTGCAAAAAGGCACCGAGTTTGAGCAGATGACACTGGAAGATATTATTAAAAAATCCAGCGGCGGCATCTACAACAACGCGGCACAAATCTGGAACCACAGTTTTTTCTGGAACTGCATGAAAGTTGCTGGTGGCGGCGAGCCTACAGGTGCGCTGGCAGCGGCCATTGAGCAAAAGTGGGGCAGCTTTGCCGCATTTCGCGAGGCTTACGTCAAATCAGCCGTGGGCAACTTTGGCTCGGGCTGGACGTGGCTGGTGAAAAAGCCCGATGGCAGCCTGGATATTGTTAATACAGGCGCGGCTGGCACGCCGCTGACTTCAGCCGATAAAGCCCTGCTGACGGTAGACGTGTGGGAGCACGCCTACTACATCGACTACCGCAATGCACGCCAGAAGTTTGTTGAAACCTATCTCGACAAGCTGGTGAACTGGGATTTTGCCGCGCAAAATTTTGACTAAGACTTAGCAACAGGCTGGTTTATTCCAGCCTCGTATAACAAGCGCAATGCACAAGCAAAATGGCTAGTCATTCCCGCGCGGGCACGAATCCACGGCTGCGCTTCTTGCCGCAAAGGATTCCCACCTGCGCGGGAATGACGGCTTTCTGAGTTTGCACTTGCCCCAACTGCACCTCAATTTCCGTCATAGCCGTTTGCGTGTGAAGAATGTAGTGAATTTTTCTGCGTCCTCTGCGTTTTCTCTGCGCCCTCTACGTTCGGCTCCCGTGCCCGTTCCCGCCCTCGTATCAGCGAAACAGTTGCCCACCCACATCACGCAGCTTCATGCCAGGCGCAATGCGCTGGCGGGCAAACCAGCCTTGGTGCATTTCCAGCACATAGCGGGCGGGGCGCTCCGAGCAGTGGCTGGCTTCGCTGTGTGGCTGCATATCGGCAAGGTTGATGATGGTGCCGTCGCTGGCGATGAAGGCGGCAGTCAAGGGCAGCAGGGTGTTTTTCATCCAGAAGCACTGCATGCCTTCGCGCTCGAATACAAAAAGCATGCCATCGTTGGCGGGCATGGTTTTGCGGTGCATAAGCCCAATCTGGCGTTGCTCGGGTGTGCTAGCAACCTGCACCGAAATGGTCTTGCGCCCCAGTTGCAGGCGCGTGCGCGGCAGGGTGGTTTGGGGCTGGCTTACAGCGGGCGCGGGGCTGTATTGCGCCTGCGCAGTGTGTGCGGGCAGCAGGGTGGCGAGCGTTGCACAAGCCAGCAAGCTGGCGGCAAGCAGCCGTGCGCGCAGATGTGTGTGTGGCGGTGTGTGTGTCATGGTCTGGCTTTGGGTCAAAAGATTGGGTGGAGTACGAGTCGCTGATTTAGCGCTGGTGCAGCCGCGCATACACGCCACCGCGTTGCAGCAACTCGGCATGGCTGCCTTGCTCGACAATGCGCCCGCCCTCCATCACGACAACGCGGTCGGCATGCTCAATGGTGCTCAAGCGGTGCGCCACAATCAGCGTGGTGCGGCCTTGCATCAGGCGTTGCAGGGCTTCTTGCACCAGGCGTTCAGATTCGTTGTCAAGCGCTGATGTGGCTTCGTCAAGCAGCAAGATGGGCGCGTCTTTGTAAATGGCGCGGGCTATGGCCAGCCGCTGGCGCTGCCCGCCCGAGAGCTGCGTGGCGTTGTGGCCCACTACCGTATCTATGCCTTGCGGCAGCTTGGCGATGTGGCCGGCAAGGTTGGCAGCCTCAAGCGCGGCTTGCACTTGTGCGCGGTCTATATCGCGCCCCAGCGCCACGTTGGCAGCAATGCTCTGGTTGAGCATAACCACGTCTTGGCTAACCATGGCAATTTGTGCACGTAGTTGCGCCAGTGGCCAGTCGCTAATAGAGGTGCCATCAAGCAATATCTGCCCGCTTGTGGGTAAAACAAAGCGTGGCAGCAGATTAACCAGCGTGGTTTTGCCCGCGCCCGATTGCCCCACAAAAGCCACCACTTCGCCTGGTGCAATATGCAGGTTGATGTGCTGCAGGGCAGGCGGGGTGTGCGCTTGCTCGTCATCGCTTGCGGCGTGCGCGTCTGCCGCTTGCGGTGCAGCGTTGCTGTCTATGCTGTTGCCGCTGCTACTTCCATTGCTGTGGCCCGTGTTGCCGTGGGGCTGGTAGCGCACCAGCACATCGCGCAGTTCAATTTCGCCACGGGCACGAGTGGGCAGGGTTTGCGCGGTGCTGGAGCTGGTGCTGGTATCGGTTTCGGTCGGCACGTTTTCGAGCATTTGCAAGCCGCGCTCCAGTGCTGCCACGCCACGCGTAATGGGGCTGGCAATATCGGCCAGGCGGCGTATGGGCGCAACCAGCATCAGCATAGCCGTAACAAACGAGGCAAACGCACCCACGGTAACGGCACGTTCTGCGCCTTGCACGGCTTGCGCCTGCCACAAGGCAATTGACAGCACGGCTGAAAGCGCTACGGCTGCTACCGACTGGGTAAGCGGCGTCATGGCCGAATGTGCCACCGTGGATTTGAGCAGCAGCGAGCGCAGGCGCTTGCTCAGTGCGGCAAAGCGTTGCTGCTGCTGCTCTTGAGCGCCGTGCAGCCGCACCATGCGGTGTGCCAGCACGTTTTCTTCCACCACATAGGCCAAATCGTCGGTAGATTTTTGGGCTTCTTTAGTCAAGCCATACAGGCGCTTGGAGAGCTTGCGCATCACCCACGACATGCCGGGCGCGAGCACCACCACCACCATCGTGAGCTGCCAGTTCAAATACAGCAGGTAGCACACCAGCGCAATCAGCGTAAAGCCGTCGCGCGACATGCTCATCAGCGCCTGCACCAGCATACTTGCGCCCGTTTGCACCTCAAACACCACCGTGTTTGATAAGCTGCTGGCAGACTGCCGCGCAAACAGGCCCAACTCGGCATTGAGCAAGCGCGTAAACATATCGTTGCGCAGCTTGAGCATGCCATCGTTGGTAATGACCGAGAGCATGTATTGCGCCGCAAACTGCGCCCCACCGCGCAGAAAAAACATCACCAGCACCCCAACAGGCACAGTCCACAGCGGCAACGTACCCTCGGTAAAACCACGGTCGAGCAAAGGCTTGAGCAAAGCGGGAATGGCGGCTTCGGTAAGCGCCCCCACCAGCGTAGCCAGCACCGCATACGCCCAAAGGCGCGGTGCAGTACCAAAATAAGCAGCCACGCGGCGCAAACGCGCCATCAGGCTGTCTGGAGGAGCATCAGGGCGCGCAGCGGGCGTTGATGGCGAATCAGGCAAATCAGACATGGGCAGCCAATATCAAACAATGGTTAAACAGCGTTTCATTCAAACAGTACAAACAGTACAAGCAAGCCGTACAGTATGGCATTGTAGAGAGGCGCAGCAGGCACAAGCGCACACCAGCGCCAGCAATAATGCCCAAACACCCCCAAAAGCAGCGTAAAAGCACATCAAAAGAGCAACGAAAACGCCAGCATGCCTACAATCAGCCAAACTAGCCAAACCAGCCACACAGAAAGCGCACCATGCACATCTTGTCAAGCAAACCCTCCACCACCGCTACTTTGAAGCGCCCGCTGCTCCACATGCTACTGGCAGCCGCAGCCATGCTACTTGCGCACCCCGCCCATGCCGACTTGTTTGCCGACAACGAAGCACGCCGCGCCATACTCGACCTGCGCCAGCGCTACCAAATGATTGACGAAGAAAACGCCGAAATACTCGCCAACCAGCAAAAAATGCAAAAAGAAATCGACACCCTGCGCGGCGAACTCTCCCGCACCCGCACCCGCGAAGAACAACTCGCACGCGACATAGCCGAGCTGCAACGCCGCCAAAAAGAACAAGACAAACCCCTGCCCGAAGAACGCACAGCCCCCGCAAGCGAGGCCAACTCTGGCAGCGCATCGCCCAACAAACACGAAGACAGCGCCCAGGAAAAAGCTGCCTTCGACGCGGCACTCCAGCACTTTCGCAGCGGAAACTACACCGCCGCCCAAACCGCCCTACGCGCCTACTTGCAACAATACCCACAAGGCAGCCGCCGCGCCTCGGCACAATACTGGCTAGGCAACTCCGACTACGCCTTGCGCAACTACCGCTCTGCCATCAGCAACTTTCGTGCCGTAGTAAGCCAAGCCCCCGAGCACGAACGCGCCCCCGAAGCCCTGCTATCACTCGCATCCTGCCACAGCGAACTCAACGACACAGCCGCCGCCCGCAGCGCACTAGAGCAAATCATCACCAAATACCCCCGCTCCGAAGCCGCCTTAGCCGCCAAAGACCGCTTGGCACGCCTGCGCTAGCCTTGTATAAACAAGCCAGCCATAGGCTTGCCGTAGAGATGAAAATACGGGCAGCCAAGAAAAATGCAGAAAAAGCAAAAAAACTTTTAAAGTAGAAAAAAACTCTGCTACAATCTCGTCCTTCAGCGGCTGTAGCTCAGTTGGATTAGAGTACCTGGCTACGAACCAGGGGGTCGTGGGTTCAAATCCTGCCAGCCGCGCCAAACAAGAAAAAAGCCGTTGCTTAGCCAACGGCTTTTTTTATGCCCAAACGGTAAACAACCCCCCCCGCAGAACGCGCTGCAATACGGGGGCTGAACGCAGAGGGCGCAGAAAAATACAAAAAAATGGGTTTGATTGTTGCTGCCAAGACGGTGATTACCGTTGCGTTGGCGGAAGCGCCTTCACTCTCTCACTTTGTCATCTACGCGCAAAGCCTGCCGCTTACTCCAGCCATCCACGCGCCGAGCCTGCATCTTGTCACCGTCATCCCCGCACCGAACCTGCCGCAAGTTGCCGTCACCCACGCACCGAGCCTGCCGCCTGTTATCGTCATTCCCGCGTAGGCGGGAATCCACAGCCAAGTAGGGTGGGTGACTTGTTCACCCACGCGGCAAGGGTGCAAAGAATGCATTAGCGCAGTGGGAAAAATGCCCGAAAAGCAGCAAAAAGCATAAAAACACGGCAACCAGTGTTTATGCGCCCTGCAGGGTATTTATGCTCTGTAACCCGCATGGGGGCTGGTTGCTGGGTTTTGGTTGATTTTGGGTTATTTATGGTGGTTTGTGCTGAGTTTGCACTGCCTTTGCTTGCAGCCAAGTAGGGCGGGTGACTTGTTCGCCCACGCGCTGAGGTAACGTATGTTTTGCCCCGCGTGGATTACGGCTTGGCAGCCTAACCCACCCTACTAAACTGTTTTGCTTGCAGCAGTGATTTATTTAAGCAGTAGCATTATTCAACTGCCGCGCTGTTATCGAATTTTTTGTTGGGCAAGCCCATTAAAACCCGCATTGCCCCATGAATGCTGGCAATGGGTAAGAACAACAAGCCAGAGAGCAGCATGGAGAGTTCGTAAAACAAGGTACTGTTTTTATAGGGCTTGCCATGCATTCTTGATAAAAATGCGCTGTATGGTATGCCATACATATTTCCAGCAAGGATTAGCTGTGTGGCAGAAATAATGATGTCAGCACTTTTTTCGCCATATTCTTTGACGATGGCATCATAGGCATATTGTTTGGGTGTGCCTGTTGCGTCGGCGAAGTGCTGTGCAAAGATGATGGCTTTTGCCTCTTCAGGCTTGATGAAAGTATTGTCTCCGTTAAGAAAGCTGCTTATTTCTTCATTGCTCATACCCTGTTTCAATGCCATTTTTGTGTGCTGGTACGAGCAAATCGCGCAACCATTTACTTCGGTAACAGCCAGTTGCAAGCGCTTTATAAACTGGCTGCTGAGCAATTGGCTTTTGTTGTTATCAATTAACTTTGCTGCAGCAGCAGGAATAAAAACAAAAGCACGGTACAGGTCACCCAAACCGAATTTGCGTTTGAAGCTTTTGTGGGGTGATGCTGATGGTTCGGTTTGGTTGCTCATGGTGTTTCTTAAGTTATCAGAATAGGAAGCGTTGATTTATTCCAGCTTCGCATGAAAACGCCATTGCCCGTCATTCCCGCGCATACGGGAATCCAGAGCGGCTTTTAAACCAAGACATGGATTCCCGTCTGCGCGGGAATGACGGAGTGGGGCTGTGAGGCGTAGCGGTAAAAATCCCATAGCAAGCCAAGCCAAGCCAAAACCATTTTTGGTATTTTTCTGCGCCCTCTGCGCAATCTCTACGTTCTCTGCGTTCTGCTCCCGCATTCCAGCCAAGCAAAACCCATTTCTGGTATTTTTTGCGACTTCTGCGTAGTTTTTGCTCCTTTTGCGTTCGGCTCCCGCACCCGTACCCGTATCCGCACCCGCAGCAAAGCCTTGTTTATTGTTTGATGATGTCTGCCCCTGCTGGCGGCTTGTATTGGAAGCTGGTTTTGGCGGGCAGGGGGGTGAAGTTGCCAAATTCTATGAGTGAGCGTTGGCCGAAGCTGTCCAAAATATCCAGGCGGCGCAGTTGCTTGCCTTCAAAGCCGATGTGTACGCTTTGCAGTTGTGCGTCGGCACTGCGCGGGGTGGCTTTGACCCATTCGAGTTTGTCTTTGGCGGGGGCGTTTTCGAGTTTGAAGTGCGCTTGCAGGGCGGCGATGTTGTTGGCTGATGCAACCAGTGCGGCTGGGGTGGCATCGAGCATTTGGCTTTGTTTGCTTTGGGTGACTTGGTTGAGGTCGGCATCGTACATCCAGAGCGTTTTGCCGTCGGCCACGATGGTTTGCACAAAGGGTTTTTGGTAGTCGAAGCGGAATTGTTTGGGGCGCTTGAAGGCAAACTGGCCGCTGCTTTGCTTGCCTGCTGCGCCTGCTTTGGTGGTGTTGGCAACGGTTTGGGTGAAGCTGGCTGCGCCTGTTTTGGTGGTTTGCAGGTAGGTGTTGAGGGTTTGCAGTGCGTCTGCATGGGCGGCGCTGGCGGCCAAGAGTGCACTGGCGCCAAGGGCGGCTGCCAGTGTTGATTGGGCTGCTTGGTATGTTTTGCGTAGTGCGGTGTGCATGGCGGGTGTTCCTTGGTGTGTTGTGTTTTATTCGTCGCGCTTGGGTACGAGTATTTCGCGCTGGCCGTTGCGCCCCATGGGGCTGACGAGGCCTGCTTTTTCCATTTCTTCCACCAGCCGCGCCGAGCGCTGGTAGCCTATGCTCAAGTGGCGTTGCACCAGCGAGATGCTGGCTTTGCGGTTTTTGAGTACGATTTCTACGGCTTGGTCGTACATGGGGTCTTTATCGCCACTGCTGCCGCCTGTGCTGTTGCCAAGGTCGCTGTCTTCTCCATCAACGGTGCCGCCTTCGAGTATGCCTTCGATGTAGTTGGGCTCGCCGTGTTTTTTCAACTCGGCAACTACGCGGATGACTTCTTCGTCGCTGACGAATGCGCCGTGGATGCGGGTGGGCAGGCCGCTGCCTGCGGGCAGGTAGAGCATGTCGCCCATGCCTAGCAGGCTTTCTGCGCCCATTTGGTCGAGGATGGTGCGGCTGTCGATTTTGCTTGATACCTGAAAGGCAATGCGGGTGGGGATGTTGGCTTTAATCAGACCCGTGATTACGTCCACACTGGGGCGCTGGGTGGCCAGTATGAGGTGTATGCCTGCGGCGCGCGCTTTTTGTGCCAGGCGTGCGATGAGTTCTTCGATTTTTTTGCCAACCACCATCATCAAGTCGGCAAGCTCATCAATGACGATGACCAAATGGGGCAGGCGCTCAAGCGGCTCGGGCGCATCAGGCGTGAGGCTAAAGGGGTTGGCGATGTGTTCGCCGCGCGCTTGCGCATCTGCAATGCGGGCGTTGTAGCCAGCCAGGTTGCGCACGGCAAGTTTGCTCATGAGCTTGTAGCGGCGCTCCATTTCCATAACGCACCAGTTTAAGCCGTGCGCTGCTTGGCGCATGTCGGTAACTACAGGAGCGATAAGGTGCGGTATGCCTTCGTAGACCGACATTTCGAGCATTTTCGGGTCAATCATGAGCAGGCGGACTTGCTCGGCCGTGGCTTTGTAGAGCAGGCTCAAAATCATGGCGTTGATGCCGACTGATTTGCCCGAGCCTGTTGTGCCTGCAACGAGCACGTGCGGCATTTTGGCCAAGTCAGCCACTACGGGCTGGCCGATGATGTCTTTGCCCAGCCCCATGGTGAGTAGCGATTTGCCTTCGTGGTAGGCGGTAGAACCCAGTATTTCGCTCAAGCGTATGGTTTGGCGGCGGGCGTTGGGCAGCTCAAGCGCCATGAGGTTTTTGCCTGGAATGGTTTCAATCACGCGGATAGATACCAGACTGAGCGAGCGCGCCAAGTCACGCGCCAGATTGACGATTTGCGAGCCTTTTACGCCCGTGGCGGGCTCAATTTCGTAGCGGGTGACTACGGGGCCGGGCATGGCGGCTACAACGCGCACTTCTACGCCAAAGTCTTTGAGTTTTTTCTCAATCAGGCGGCTGGTCATCTCCAGCGTTTCGTGGTCAACACTGTCTTGCTTGGCGGGCGCGGCATCAAGCAGGTGTATGGCGGGCAACTGGTTGTCGGCAAAGTCGGCAAACAAGTTGTGCTGGCTTTCGCGCACGACGCGGGCGCTGGGTGCAGCCGATGCGGTGTGCGTGGGTATTTCTATCACGATAGGCGCAGCAGGTTTTTCTTGAATTTGCTCAAGCTCTTGCTGCACTACGGCTTCGCGCTGGCGAGCGGCTTCTTGGCCAGCGGCAAAGTCTTGCGCTTCTTCGCGGCGCGTGCGGGCGGCTACAAACCAGCCGTCAATCACGCTGCCGAGCTTTTGTGCCACATCAAGCCATGAGAAATGAAACACCCAAGCCAGCATGCCTAGCACCAGCACGATGCCTGCCACGCCCGAGGCGGTAAACCCCATCAGGCGCATGGCTGCTGTGCCTGCCAGTGCGCCGATGACGCCACCCGCGCCGCCAGACAGCCCGTGCGCGTTGGTGTAAAGGCGGCTCCATTCCAAGCCGCAGCAGCCCAGCAGCAAAAGCACCAGCGCGCAGTACCAAAGCAGGCGGTTGTTGCGTATGCGCTGCCACAGGCTGCTTGTGCGTGGGGCAGTGTGTGTTGCATGGGCGGGTGTGCTGGGCTTGCCTGCGGGTGTGTTGATGGCTGGCGCGGCTGCGTGCGCGGCAGTTGCAGCAGCTTGGCGGGCGTGCATCCATTGGCGCAAGAGCAGCAGCCAAGCCTGCAACAAAGCGGCAAAGAGCACCCAAACGCTGCGGCCAAACACAAAGTAGCTGATGTCGGCAACCCACGCGCCCGCTGTGCCTAGCCAGTTGCTGGTGTGCGCCTGTGTGCCTGTGGTGCTCCAGGCGGCATCAGCAGGGCTGTAGCTGATTAGGGCAGCCGCCCAAAAAAGCAGCAAAAGCAGGGCAGCCGTGGCTGATACCTCTTGCCCAAAGCGGGTGATGAATTTGGGTAGCAGGGGCTTGTCTTGCACTTCGGGCGATGCGGGTGCGTTGCGAATCAGGAAAGGAGAAGTCACGGTTTGCAAACCTTGGTAGTCGTGCCAGCACGGTGCTGGGCGTTGTGGTGAAAATACATGCGCACACAGCGCCAAGCACGCGTAGAAAAAAGAACTTTTGTTAAGCCGCATTCTAATGTCTGCGACAATTGCTGGCTATGGATACAAACAAGCGCACCCGAATCAAAATCTGCGGCATTACCCGCGAGCAAGACGCAGATTGCGCCGTTGCCGCTGGCGCTGATGCACTGGGCTTTGTGCTTTACCCGCCCAGCCCGCGCGCGGTATCGCTAGCGCGTGCAGTAGAGCTGGCGCGGCGCTTGCCCGCGTTTGTCACGCCTGTGCTGCTGTTTGTCAATGCCGATGATGCCTTGCTGCAAGCCGCACGCGCTGCCTTGCCGCATGCGCTGTGGCAGTTTCATGGCGACGAAAGCCCTGAGCGCTGTAATCTGGTTACCAATAACGGGCAGCAGGCGTATATCCGCGCCGCCCGCATACCTTTGCAGGATGCAGTCTTGCCTGCAGCGGGCGCAGAAACCAACTCCGAAACAAGCGCCGAAACAAGCGCCGAAGCCCATGCAAAATTTGATTTGCTAGAATTTGCCCATCTCTATCAACATGCCCGCGCCATATTGCTCGACGCTGCCGTCGAAGGCTATGGCGGAGGCGGCAAGGCATTTAATTGGTCACAGCTTCCAACAAACGTAGCCGCTCATATCGTCTTGAGTGGTGGACTTACACCTGCAAACGTGGGCGATGGTGTGCGCCTGCTGCGCCCGCGCTGTAAAACGCTCGCGGTAGATGTCAGCTCGGGCGTGGAGTCTGCCAAAGGCATTAAAGATGCCGAGAAAATCCACGCCTTTATCGCCGCTGTGCGTGCGGCTGATGGCGAAATCAGCTAACAAACCCAACATCCAGACGAAGAAATTGCAAAGGGTGCGCAGAGGACGCAAAAAAAAGCCATTTTGATAATGTCTTTTTGCGTCTTTTGCGAAGTTTTTGCGGTCTCTGCGTTCTGAACCCGTATTTGTATTGATTGAAAGAGTCCCTCACCATGTCCAACTACAACCAACCCGATGCCCAAGGCCACTTCGGCCAGTATGGCGGCGCATTTATCTCCGAAACCCTCAACTGCGCCATGGACGAGCTCAAAGCCGCCTACGCCAAATACCAGCACGACCCCGAATTTATCGCCGAGTTCAAATACGAGCTGGCGCACTATGTAGGTCGCCCCTCGCCCGTGTACCACGCCAAGCGCATGAGCCGCGAAATGGGCGGAGCGCAGATATTTTTGAAGCGCGAAGACTTGAACCACACAGGCGCACACAAAATCAACAACACCATAGGCCAGGCGCTACTTGCCAAACGCATGGGCAAGCCGCGCATCATTGCCGAGACAGGCGCAGGCCAGCACGGCGTAGCCACCGCCACCATTTGCGCCCGCTATGGCTTGCAGTGTGTGGTCTATATGGGCGCGGAAGATGTCAAGCGCCAAAGCCCCAACGTGTACCGCATGCACCTGCTGGGCGCTGAAGTGGTTCCTGTGCACAGCGGCAGCAAAACGCTGAAAGACGCGCTCAACGAAGCCATGCGCGACTGGGTAACGAACGTGGACAACACCTTCTACATCATCGGCACGGTAGCAGGCCCGCACCCCTACCCCATGATGGTGCGCGACTTTCAAAGCGTGATTGGCGAAGAATGCCTGCAACAAATGCCTGAGCAAAACAACGGCCAGCAGCCCGATGCAGTGGTGGCTTGCGTAGGCGGCGGCAGCAACGCCATGGGCATTTTCTACCCCTACATTACGCACGAGAAAACACGCTTGATTGGCGTAGAAGCCGCAGGCGAAGGGCTAGACACCGCCAAACACGCGGCATCTCTGCAAAAAGGCAGCCCGGGCGTGCTGCATGGCAACCGCACCTATATTCTGCAAAACGCGCAAGGGCAGATTACCGAGGCGCACAGCATCAGCGCTGGCTTGGACTACCCAGGCGTGGGCCCCGAGCACGCATGGCTCAAAGACACGGGCCGCGCCGAATATGTGGGCATTACCGACAAAGAGGCGCTGGACGCTTTCCATTACCTGTGCCGCACCGAAGGCATCATTCCTGCGCTTGAGTCCAGCCACGCCGTGGCCTACGCCATGAAGCTGGCCAAAACCATGCGCCCCGAGCAAAGCATTTTGGTGTGCTTGTCAGGCCGTGGTGACAAGGACATTGGCACGGTGGCGGATTTGTCTGGCACCGACTATTACGACCGCCCCTCCATGCGCGGGCATACGGTGAAAGGTGCAAGCGCATGATGCACACATGCGCGTAATGCGTGCAAGTGCGTAGCCAAGCGCACGAGCGTTCTAAAAACAAAATAGCCGCAAGAAGCGGCTATTTTTGTGCTGAAACACGCGCTGTAAAGCTCAATCAAGTAAATCAACCGAATCAGGCTGCAGCGGCGTATCGCATAGGCGGAACGTTACTTGACAATAAGAACGTGCTTCACGTCAATTTCGGGATTGCGCAAAATCTCTCTATCTACCTCGCCGCGAATTTGCACGCGGGTTTTCTCATTGACAGGCGTAGTGGGGAAATCTTCGTTGTCAATCTCAACTTTGATTTCGTTTTTGCCGTCAGAAAACATATATTTTTCTTTGGCAACTTTTTTCGTGAGATAGCCTTCTAGCGCAACAGGGGCATCTTCAACGGGGTTTTTCAAAACATCGGCAACCGAGCGGTATGTGGGCACTGCTGCTGAAGGGCCAACGTACTGCGCAAAGGCGCTAGCGCAAGTAATGGCGCTGGCGCCAAGGGCAGCAATTGCGAGCAGTTTTTTAGCTGTAGACATAACAAACACTCCTTTGTGGATTTAAAAAAAGAAAACAAAATAGCTATTTTGTGCAGGCGGATTTTAGCAGTTTATGCAGGTGTTTTTAAATTATTTGGTGACAATGCTGCATCAATAGTGAATGTCTGTAACTCCGAGTGAGCATATATGGTTATTGAACATATTGCCATCGCAAGTCCATTTTCCAAAATAACCGCTTTCACGCGAGAATTGAACATAAGAGTTAATCTTTGGAAACTTGATTAAATTAACCTCGAGCTCAATAATTTCTTTATCTTTTTCCAATATCACGTAGGCATTGAACTGATCTGAAGTGGGTAAGCCAATTTCGGGAAAAGAATATTTGCCTTACATGCTTTGCCGCCTTATGCTGGAAAGCGATTTGCCAGCTATTAAATCAGACATAACGGCTGCCATTCTTTTGTCTTTGGCCTTATTTGTAATTATAGATAAATTGCTGGCTATTGCGGTTATATCAATTTCCGCCTTTTCGGTTTTTTCTTTGCTTAACATTTCTAGTAATACAAATAGAAATAAAGCAGCAAGCAAAACTATAAATATTGAAAAAAACGACAACAGAACAATCTTCGTTTTGCGAAATCTTTTTTTAACTGGAGTAATTTTAATTTCTGCCATACCAAGTATTTGCCTTATTTTGCCTTGTGCTGCGTAGTAGAAGGTGAATGAAATAGCGTAATATCCAATGCTAATGTAGCCGAAGTTTTATTGCAGCTCGTGTTCTTTGGATGTGGCTATTATTTTCATATCGGGGTAATGAAAAAAAGACTTGGGGAAAAGGTATTTTCCGCGAAAAACAGGAACATCAATATGCTGATAAGAAGGAGAAAATGGGCGTAATTTTTGTATTTCGCGCTCAAGAAGTGTGGTGCAATAAAGGTTTTTTTCGCCTTTTGCAAGCAAAACAAACGCTTCTCCAAGGCGCTGCTCAAGGGCATGGGCAAGGGTTGTTTTTTCTGCTTGCGTGAGAAAATGTGCACGGGTAATGGCGTAGCCTTTGGCTTTTTGCGTAAATTCTGCAAAGCTGCTGCTGATGACTTGATTGGCTTTGTTCGCGTCGTCGTCTGTGGTGGCGTGGATGATGCGTATGGGCTGCGTTTGCACCACCATGCCAATGTGAGAATAATCAAATCCGCTTAAATGGGCTATCAGTTCGCTGTCGGCATCGCTGCCCATGCGGTAAATAAAGTCGCCAATTTCAATGCTTGCTGGGGGCTGGAAAATGGTGCGTTTGCCGATATGGGCAAGCGGAAGATATGCCAAAGGCAGTGCAGCCAGTAGGAGCAGTAGCAGCCATTGTTGCCAGATGCAGAAAGTTTTTATGGCTAACTTTGCATGTGTCATGGGTTTTGCTGCTGTTTTACTGCTGTGAATTATTTGGTTTTAATTTTATTATTTTTAAATACCTGCATTGCAATGGAATTGGATGCAGGTATTTATGAATGGCATGGATTGCTTGGGAGAAAGTTTCATCCATGCCAAACGCTTGTAAAAGCTGCTGTGAAAGCTGCTATAAAAGCCGTTGTGAGTGGCGTTTACATTTTAACTTTCCAATTGCCATCAACTTTGATGAGATTTACTTCGTCTGATGCGCTGGAGCCGTTGCCAAATGTGATATTGATGGAAACACGTTTTTGGTCGTCGGGCTGGTTTTCTGTGGCGTCCATAGTTTTGGCAGTAATGTCTTTTACGCCGCCTTTTTCTTCAGCTTGTTTCTTTTTTACTTCAGCAGACATTTTGATTTTGCCTGAAAGCATTTCTGACATGCCTGGTTGGTTTTGGTCGGCGGGTATGTGAATGAGAGACATCATTTTGTCTGCATCGCCCGCGTAACCTGCTTGTATAAAGGATTTTGCGACGTTTTCGGCCGAGTTTGAGCCAAAGCTGCATGCGGTGACGCAAAGCAGTACGGCGATGGCGGAGAGTAGTTTTTTCATGACGGAGGCTGCCTTTCAGTAGGTTATGGGAGTGGGCGAATCGTTGCGATTGTATGTGCGAAAAGCGTGGCTTATGCGCTGGTGGTGTGCAGTTTGTCAGGGTGCGCGCATATTGTGCGGCTGCATATGCTTGCGTTATAGCGTTATAACTTCTTGTCTTTTTTCTTATCTTTTTTCTTGTGCCTGCGCGCGGCCAATACGCGCTGCTTGTAGTAGCTCTTGTCGTGGTACAACACCCAGGCAAACTCGGCAGCGAGCAGCACGATTTGCGAAGAGTAGTAGACCCACACCATCAAGGCGACTACGGTGCCTGCTGCGCCATACAGTGAGGTGATGAAAGAGGATTTGATGTATAGGCGTATCAGGCGCTTGCCGACGACAAAGAGCAGTGTTGCCAGCAGTGCGCCAGGCAGCACCATGCGCCAAGGCGGTCGGCGCGATGGCAGGCTGCCCATCAAGATGGTAAAAAACGCCATCAAGATGACGAATGACAGCAGCGGGTGCAGCATTTGTGCCAGTTCCAGCGAGCTGCTGAGGTAGGCGCTGAGCCAGACGTCCATGGCGGTTAAAAAAGCCGAGGCCAGCAGTGAGGCCAGCAGCAGCACGCCGATGGCGCATAGCACCAGCACGGTAAGCAAGCGGGTTTGTATCAGCCGCCACAGGGTTTTGCCGAAAGATGCCTTGGGTGCGGCTGTGGGTTTGGAGCGCCAGATGTGGTCGAGCACTTCGCGCATTTCTACCAGCACGCCCGTAGCGCCTACGGCCAGTACGCCTAGCGCCATGGCAGAGGCGACTAGCCCTTCGCGCTGCTGCTGTGCAGAGCGTAGCAGTGTGTTGAGGAGTGCGCCAAGGCGTGGGCCGACCAGTGCGCTGGCTTCTTGCACCAGTTGCTGGTGCGCTGTGCTGTGGCCGAAAAATAGCCCGATGAGGCCGACTAGAAAAATCAGCAGCGAGGTAAGGCTCAATACGGCGTAGTAGGACAGTGATGCGCCGTAGCGTGGGCACTGGTCATCTAGCCATTTGTTTATGCTGGTGCGTAGCAGCCACAGCAGGTAGCGGGCGAGTTGGGTAAAAGATTGCAGATAGGTGCGTAGTGGCGGCATGGAGCGTGTGGCGGCAAAGTCAAGAGCAGAGGCTTTCAGGCTTGCGCCATATGCATTGTGGTTTCGGTGTGTTTGCTCGCCCACTGTACGGCAGGCGTGGTGGCTAGCAGCTCGTCAAGGGTGGTTGTGCCGTCGGCTACGCGCAGTGAGCCAGAAAGACGCAGTGGGCGCATGCCGTCGCGTATGGCTTGCTGGCGCAGGCTGTCAATGTCGGGCTGGGGCGTAACGTGGGCTTTAAAGGCTTCGGTGACGGTAAGTAGCTCATAAACACCTGTGCGCCCGCGGTAGCCCGTATTGCGGCATTGCAAGCAGCCTGTGGGCAGGTAGCCGCGGTATTCGCCTGTTAAGTTCCAGGGCTTAACGGCTTCGGTTAGCAGGGCTTTTTGCTGCCCAGTGCTGTCGGCGGTGCGGCAGTGCGGGCATAGGCAGCGCAGCAAGCGTTGTGCCAGCACGCCCAGCAAGGTGGCGTTAATCAGGTAGCTGGGCACGCCTAGTTCAATCAAGCGGGTGATGGCTGAGGGTGCGTCGTTGGTGTGCAGGGTTGAAAAAACCAGGTGGCCTGTGAGTGCGGCTTGTATGGCCATGTCGGCAGTTTCAAGGTCGCGGATTTCGCCCACCATGATGATGTCGGGGTCTTGCCGCATGAGCGTGCGCACGCCTTCGGCAAAGCCAAAATCAAGCTGGGGCTGCGCCTGCGTTTGGTTAAATGATGGCTCAATCATCTCGATGGGGTCTTCAATCGTGGCGACGTTGACCTCTTCTGTAGCGAGCCGCTTGAGCGTGGAGTACAGCGTAGTGGTTTTGCCCGAACCCGTGGGGCCTGTAACCAAAATAATGCCGTGGGGCTTGGTGGTGAGTTGCTGCCAGCGTTGTTCGTCGTGCTGCGAAAAGCCCAGCGCATCCCAGGTTTTAACGACGGCTTCGGGGTCGAAAATACGCATCACCAGCTTTTCGCCAAAGGCAGTCGGCATGCTTGAGAGGCGCATTTCAATCTCGTTGCCATGCGTGTTGCGTGTTTTGATGCGCCCGTCTTGCGGGCGGCGGCGCTCCACCACATCCATGCGAGCCAGCAGCTTGATGCGCGCTGTCATGGCGGCATTGACGCTGGGTGGCACTTGGTAGACGGTGTGCAGCACGCCGTCAATGCGAAAGCGCACGACGGCTTGGTCGCGGCGCGGCTCCAGGTGAATATCGCTGGCGCGCTGCTCAAAAGCGTATTGCCAGAGCCAATCTACCAGTTGCACTACGCCTTGGTCGTTGGCATCAAGCGCCTTGTTTTTGTCTAAATCAACCAGTTGCTCAAAGCTGCTGATGCTGCTGTTGCCGCCCGATTTGGCAGCCGCCCAAACTGATTTGGACAAGGTGTAAAACTCGGTGGTGTAGCGGGCAATATCTTGCGGATTGCTCACCACCAAGCTGACTTTGCGGCGCGATTGGCGCTCTACCTCAGCAACCCATTCCGTCATAAAGGGCTGCGAGGTGGCAACCAGCATATCGGTTGGCGAAATCTTCAGTGGCAGCACCTGATGGCGCTCGGCATAGGCGCTGCTCATGCCTTCATCGACCTTGCCAAAATCGGCTTTCAGTGGCTCAATGCGCATATAAGGCAGGCCAGAGCGCTTGGCCAGAATTTGCGTCAGCTCTTCAATATCGAGCGTTGTGCCATCGCTAGCGCGTTTTACATCAAGCTGCGCCAGACGCAACAGGGCATGCTGGTTGCTATCGACCAAAGAGCAACGCTTAACAATACGCTGGTGCTCCGATTCGGAAATAACACCATCTGCCAGCAGCCACTTGGCGAGCCGCCGCCAATCAACAGGGCCAGAATAGGCTGCTTTGGACGCAGAATTTTTCGCAGAAAAGAGAGGAGAAGCATTCATAGTCTTGCCATTATGAAGCCTGAAGCACATATTACGCACAAGCCAAGCCAGTGCAGAATACGGTGCTGCTGGCTACGAGCTGAGGCAATATGGCAAAAAAAAGCCGCTGACTGGCAGCGGCTAAAAAGAATGTTTTTACAAAACTTCAGGAATTACCCCGTTTTGCTGGACAATCAAACCCATGAAGAGCTTGATTAAAAAACTTGCTTGATGGTGCCCAGGAGAGGACTCGAACCTCCACGCCGTTAAGCGCTAGTACCTGAAACTAGTGCGTCTACCAATTCCGCCACCTGGGCAACAAGTAAGGCGCAAATTCTACCAAAGAAATATATAAAAAAACATGCAAAAGAAATCTTTTTTCAAAAAAAAACCAGCCGACGAAATTGAAGGCGTTGTGCAAGGCCATCGCGACGGGCACGGTTTTTTCGTGCCCGATGACGGCAGCGCCGATATTTACCTGCCACACAACGAAATGCGCGCCGTGCTGCACCGCGACCGCGTCAGGGTGCGCATTGCAGGCTTCGACCGCAAAGGCCGCCCCGAAGGGCGCGTGCTTGAAATCATTGAGCGCAGCACGCAACCCATTATTGGGCGCTTGCTGCAAGAAAATGGCATTTGGTTGGTTGCCCCTGAAGACAAGCGCTACGGGCAAGACGTGCTCATACCCAAAGATGCCATCGCCAGCGCCCTGCCTGGGCAGGTTGTGGTGGTGGAGCTTACCGAGTCGCCCGCCTTGTATGGCCAGCCCGTAGGCCGCATCAAAGAAGTGCTGGGCGAGGTTGACGACCCTGGCATGGAAATTGAAATCGCCGTGCGCAAATACGGCGTGCCGCACATCTTTTCAGATGCTTGCCTGCGCCAAGCCAAGGCGCTGCCCGCCACAGTGCAAGCGGCTGATTGGCATGAGCGCGTGGATTTGACCGATATTGCCTTCGTCACCATTGATGGCGAAGACGCGCGCGACTTTGACGACGCGGTGTATTGCGAGCCAGCCGTTTTATCGGGCAGGGGCAAAGCGGCAAAGCACGGCTGGCGGCTGCTGGTAGCCATTGCGGATGTGAGCTACTACGTTGAAAACGGCAACGCCATTGATATTGATGCTTACGACCGCGCCACCAGCGTGTACTTTCCGCGCCGCGTTATACCCATGCTGCCCGAGAAGCTCTCAAACGGTTTGTGCTCGCTCAATCCGCAGGTAGAGCGCCTGTGCATGGTGTGCGACATGCTCATTACCGAGCAGGGCGACATCCACGCCTACCAGTTTTACCCTGCCGTCATGCACAGCCATGCCCGCTTGACTTATACACAAGTGGCAGCCGCACTGAGTAACACCAAAGGGCCTGAAGCCCGCAAGCTCAAAGACCGCCTGCCCGACTTGATGCACCTGTATGGCGCGTACCAGTCGCTTGCGCAAGCGCGGCAGCGCCGTGGAGCAGTCGATTTGGAAACCGTAGAAACCCAAATCGTTTGTGACGAAAACGGCCGCATTGAGAAAATCATTCCCCGCACCCGCAACGAGGCGCACAAGCTCATTGAAGAAGCCATGCTGGCAGCCAACGTCTGCGCTGCCGACTTTATTGGCCAAAGCAAGCAGCCTGGCCTGTACCGCGTGCACGACGCGCCCCCGCCCGAAAAGGTAGAAACACTGCGCGCCTTTTTACGCACCATGAACGTGCAGCAAAGCGTAAGCGACGAGCCCAGCACACACGAGTTTGCCGCTATTGCGCAAGCCACCAAAGACCGCGCCGATGCCGAGCAAATCCATACCATGCTCCTGCGCAGCATGCAGCAAGCCATCTACACGCCATTTAACAGCGGGCACTTTGGGCTGGCATTTGATGCCTACACCCACTTCACCAGCCCCATACGCCGCTACCCCGACTTGCTGGTACACCGCGTCATCAAAGCCATATTGCAAGGCGAAAAATACCACCTGCCCGTCTTGCCAGTGCAAGGCGAAGCACACGCCAAACTCAAAACACGGCTTGAAAAAACAGCCGCCGCCCGTGTAAAAGCACCCACCGTTGCGCCAAAGAAAGCCAGCGCTGAAATGCTGGCATGGCAAGCCGCAGGCCTGCATTGCAGTGCCAACGAGCGCCGTGCCGACGAAGCCAGCCGCGATGTAGAAGCATGGCTCAAATGCAAATACATGCGCGACTTTCTGGGCGAAGAACTCGGCGGCGTGGTCAGCACCGTTACCAGCTTTGGCCTGTTTGTTACGCTGGACGCGATGTATGTGGAAGGGCTGGTACACATCACCGAGCTGGGTGGCGACTACTTCAAATTTGACGAAACGCGCCAGGAGCTACGCGGCGAACGCACAGGCGTGCGCTTCACGCTGGGCAGCCGCGTGCAGGTGCAAGTCAGCCGCGTGGACTTGGACGGGCGCAAAATCGACTTTCGCCTGATTCGCGCTGGTGACGGCAGCGAGCTGCAAACACAGGGCAATGGCAAAAAAAGCAGCAGCAAAAAGCGCCCCTATGTGCACGAGCCAGAAGACCAAGCCCTGTCTGAAGGCGAGATAGAAGCTGAAATACACGCAAGCGCACGCAGCAGCAAACGCAGCACAGCAAGCCGCAGCAAAGCAGCAGTCAGCAGCAGCAAAACTGCAAGCGCAAGCACAGCACCTGCAACGCCAGACAAGCGCAGCCGCAGTAAACTAAGCCCTGCCGACAAAAGCAAGCGGCGCAAAGACGGCTGATTGCCAGCAAGCCCAAACCCGCAAAGCCTGCTTAACACCGTGAAGCGCCTTTAAACGCCTGCAAAATATAGCAAGCGCAAGCGGCAAATAAAAAGCCAAGCAAAATCACTTGAAAAGCGTATGGAATATACGCTTTTTTTAAAATGCCTATATCAGTATGCGCAAGAAAGGAAGAAAAATGAAGTTAATTATTAGCCCAAGCACCGACCCGCAATTCAATATGGCACTAGAGCAATATGTGTTTGATGAAATGGATAAAAGCGAAGAATACTTCATGCTTTGGCATAACAATAATGCTATTATTATTGGCATATTCCAGAATGCAAATAACGAGATTAAGCACGATGTGGTTAAGGAAAAAGGCATTAAAGTAGTAAGACGCTTATCGGGTGGGGGTGCGGTTTACCATGATATGGGTAATTTGAATTTCACTTACATTACCAACCAAAAAGACAAAAAAGCAGCGATAGATTTTTCTGTGTTTCTCAATCCAGTAGCCAGCGCACTTGCCAAGCTGGGTGTGGCTGCTGAGGTGAATGGTAGAAACGACATTACCATTGATGGCAAAAAATTCAGCGGCAATGCCCAATACATCAAGCAAGGCAGGGTGATGCACCACGGAACCATGCTGTTTGACTGCGATTTGAGCGTAGTGGGCGCTTGCCTAAATGTATCGAAAGAAAAGATGGCAGCCAAAGGCGTGCAATCGGTAGCCAGCCGCGTAACCAATATCAAAGATTACATGGATAAATCTATTGATATGGCGCAATTTAAAAAGGCGCTGCTTGCTGCTATGTTTGAGCAAGGCGAGCTGCAAGAGTACACTTTGACTGCGCAAGATATTGAAAGAATAAATCGCATCAAGGAGCAAAGATATATTCTTGACGAGTGGAATTATGGCAAATCGCCTATTTATAACTTCAAACGCAAAAAACGCTTTGAAGGCGTGGGCAGTATTGAGGTTTATGCAGAGCTGGATGAAAGCACAAATTGCCTCAAGAGCATTACCCTGCATGGCGACTTCTTTAGCAAATCGGGTATTGATGGGCTGCTTAAAGAATTAGTGGGTTTGAAGCTGGAAAGACAGGCGTTTGTGGATAAATTCAGCGCCATTGAAATGTCTGACTTTATTACCGCGCTAACGCTGGAGCAATGGCTGGAGCTATTTTTTGAGCAGCCTGCACAAGAGCCACAATAGCCGCAATAGCCGCAATAGCCGCAATAACCGTTGCTGCTGCCGCAAGAGGTTTTTTCCGCATCAAGCCGCGTATGCCAGCGCTAAGCATTGGCATACCATGCGGCGCTACTTTTAACTACTAATTTTTGCCATGAACAGTGCTACCGAGTCAGCATCTACGCCTATGCCGCCGAGCAAAGGCAGCCGCACGGGGTTTACCACGGGGGCATGTTCGGCGGCGGCGGCGCGTGCCTGCGTGCTCGGGCTGGTAAACGGCGCAGTGCCCGCCGAAATAGAAAGCCTGCTACCCAACGGCCAGCGCGTGCGTTTTGCCGTGGGCGAGGGCAGCATTGCAGGCGCAGGCTTGCAGCGCGTGGCGCACGCGTGGGTAGAAAAATTTGCAGGTGACGACCCCGACTGCACCGACAAAGCGCATTTAACCGCCCATGTGCGCATCTTGCCGCACGCGGCAGGGCAAATTGTGCTCAAAGGCGGCGATGGCGTAGGCACAGTCACCATGCCAGGGCTGGGGCTGGATATAGGCGGCCCCGCCATCAACCCCGTGCCGCGCCGCAACATTGCTGATAACGCACGCGAAGCAGGTGCGGCGCTGCTGGCCGAGCATGGGCTGGAAATCACCATCAGCGTGCCAGGCGGGCAAGATATGGCGCGCAAAACCACCAACGCGCGGCTGGGCATATTGGGCGGCATCAGCATTTTGGGCACAACAGGCATCGTCAAACCCTACTCCACCAGCGCCTGGCGTGCCAGCGTGGTGCAAGGCATACAGGTGGCAGCCACCTTGGGGCATAACATCATCGTGCTCACCACAGGCGGGCGCACCGAAACCTTTGCCATGGAGCAAGTGCGCCTGACGCGCCCCGAGCTGCCCGCCGCGTGCTTCGTGCAGATGGGCGACTTTTTACGCTACGCGCTTGATGAAACTGTAGCGCAAGGCATTACCGAAGTCGTTATCGGCGGCATGGCGGGCAAACTCACAAAAATAGCGCAGGGCGAAACCATTACCCACGCCAACCGCAACGTAGTTGATACCGAGCTGGTTGCCGAAATTGCCCGTAACATAGGCGCAAGCGAGGCTGATTGCGAACAAATCGCTGCCGCTAAAACCGCCCGCTTTGGCTCAGAGCTTATGACCGAGCGCGGCCTGGGCGCGGCCTTTCATACCGCGCTGGCGCAAGCCGTCATCAATACGCTCACCGCGCCCGAGCGTTACGGCAACGCCTTTTTACTGCGCGTGCTGGTGTGTGATTTTGATGGCAACAAAGTCGCCGAAGCGGTATCCGCCCCCGCCACCCCCCGCCCCAAACCCGCCACCGCAGGCCGCGTGGGTATAGCAATGGGGCTGGAGGATTTTGATACCGAGTAGCCAAAAGGCGTATGGCTGCTCGGCTTGGGGCAGTAGCGTTACAAGCCGTAGTATTGCTGGCGGTGGCGTGGTCAGCGGTGATGTTGCAAACGGCGGTGTTGCGCACAGCAGTTTTTGTTTGTTTGACTGCGTTGGCGTGCTTTTAACCAAAAAGCCTGCAACCAGTTTTTATGCGCCTTGCGGGGTATTTTCGTGCTGTAAGGCGCATGAATACTGGTTGTGCTGGTTTTAACTGCTTATATCGCTTTACCAGCCAGTTGCCCTATCCAACGATGCGCAGCGAATAATCCACCGCCAGCACGTCTTTGGTGAGTTTGCCTATGGAAATGCGGTCTACACCTGTTGCAGCGACTTCGCGCAGAGTGGCCAGATCTAGCCCGCCTGAGGCTTCGAGCAGGGCGCGGCCTGCGGTTTGGGTTACGGCTTGGCGCATGGCGGCGGGGGTGAAGTTGTCTAGCAAGATGCTGTTTGCGCCTGCTTGCAAGGCGAGTTCGAGTTGCTCCAAATTTTCAACTTCGATTTGGATGGCTACGTCTGCATGCAGGGCGCGGGCGCGGGCGAGTGCTTGTGCTATGCCGCCAGCGGCTGCGATGTGGTTTTCTTTGATGAGTATGCCGTGCCATAGCGCCATGCGCTGGTTGTGGCCGCCGCCTGTGCGCACGGCGTATTTTTGCGCTTGGCGCAGGCCGGGTATGGTTTTGCGGGTGTCAAGCACGATGCAGCTTGCTTTGCCGTTGTCTTCGCTGTTCGCGTTGGTGTGGCTGGTGCTGGTGGCTTGTGCTACCACGTCGGCATGGCGGCGGGTGATGGTGGCGGTGGCGCTTAAGAGCTGCAGGAAGTTGAGCGCACTGCGCTCGGCGGTGAGTATGGCGCGGGCATCGCCCTGGATGTGGCACACGTCGGTGTTGGGCTGCATCAGTTGGCCTTCGCTGTAGTGCCATTGCACTTGCACGGCGGGGTTTACGGCTTGCATGCAGCCTGTAAACCAGTCGCAGCCGCACAGCACGGCAGCTTCGCGCACCAGCACGCGGGCGGTGGCGGTTTGGGGGCTGGGGATGAGTTGCGCAGTCCAGTCGCAAATGCCTACGTCTTCGAGCAGGGCATCGCGGATATTGCGTTCTCGGGCTTGTTCAAGGGTTTCGTTAAAGGTAAACATGCTGTAAAACTGGGGCATTGTGGGCGGGCTGATGGGGCGCTTCTATAGAATGCGGGTTTTGTTTTGCAAAAAGCGCAGGCAGGCTGTGGCGCAGTGAGTGCTGCGGCTGCCCCGTTTGGCTAGAGTAAGAAGGTGATTTTATGCCCCATTCGATTATTGAAGATTTGCGCTGGAGATATACCACCAAGCGTTACGATGCCAGCAAAAAGGTGGCGCAAGCTGATTTGGAAGTATTGTGCGAGGCGCTGCGCCTGTCGGCCTCGTCGATTAATTCGCAGCCTTGGCGTTTTGTGGTGATAGAGAGCGATGCCGCCAAAGAGCGCATGAACCAGACGTTTGCACGCAGGCACCAGTTTAACCAGCCGCATGTTTTTGCCAGCTCGCACATTATTTTGTTTGCCCACAACCCGCGCTATACCCGCGATGATTACGCCAAAGTAGTAGACAAAGGCATTGCAGACGGGCGCACCAAGGCTGAAGACCGAGAAAAATCATTCGGCGCGTTTGCTTTTGTTGAAGCCAACACCAGCCAAGCCACTGGCACGCGCGAGTGGGCCAAGGCGCAGGTGTATATCGCGCTGGGCAATGCTTTGCACACCTTGGCGCGGCTGAAGATTGATTCCACCACGATGGAAGGCATTGACTCGGAGTTGATTGGCGAGATTTTTGCCAAGGAGCTTGACGGGCATGAGTGCCATGTGGCTTTAGCCATTGGCTACAGAGATAATCAGGAAGACTACAACGCGCCGCTGCCCAAGTCGCGGCTGGATATGGATAGCGTGGTGGTGCGCGCATAGCACGCATGGCGAGCAGGGCAGTAGTAGCGCCCAAACTGCTACAACAAAGTTATTTTAATCTCAACAGTACACACTGAAAAACACACAGGAAACATTGAACATGGAAGCAGAACGCATCAACCTGATTGAAACCGCTTTAACCGATTTAAGCGCCCGTACAGAAGACTTGCGGAGGTATCTTTGACTACCCTGGCAAAGCTGAACGCCTGAGAACGGTAAACGCCTCACTCGAAGACCCCGCCGTCTGGAACGACCCGAAAAAAGCCCAAGACTTGGGCAAAGAGAAAAAATCGCTCGACGATGTGGTGCTGGTGCTTGATGAAATCAGCCGCGAACTGGCTGACAACACCGAGTTGTTTGAAATGGGCTGCGCCGAAGAAGACGATGCCACGCTGGAGATGATAGAGGCCGAAGCCGCGCAGATTACCGAGCGTATCGAGCAGATGGAATTTCGCCGCATGTTTAACCAGCCTGCCGACCCGAACAACTGCTTTTTGGATATCCACGCAGGCGCTGGCGGCACCGAGGCTTGCGACTGGGCCAGCATGCTGCTGCGCCAGTACGTGCGCTATGCCGAGCGCAAAGACTTCAAGGTCGAGATTCAAGAAGAAACCGCAGGCGACGTAGCAGGCATTAAAAGCGCCAGCATCAAGATTGAAGGCGAATACGCTTTTGGGCTGCTGCGCACCGAAACTGGCGTGCACCGCCTGGTGCGCAAAAGCCCGTTTGACTCATCAGGCGGGCGCCACACCAGCTTTGCCAGCGTGTTTGTCTACCCCGAAATTGACGACTCGATTGAAGTCAATATCAACCCCGCCGATGTGCGCGTAGACACCTACCGCGCCAGCGGTGCGGGCGGCCAGCACATCAACAAAACCGACTCAGCCGTGCGCCTTACCCACATCCCCACCAATATCGTGGTGCAATGCCAAGACAGCCGCAGCCAGCACAGCAACCGCGACGTGGCATGGCAGCGCCTGCGCAGCCGCCTGTACGACTACGAAATGCGCAAACGCATGGAGGCGCAAGAAAAGCTCGAAGCCACCAAGAGCGACGTGGGCTGGGGGCACCAGATTCGCAGCTATGTGCTTGATAACAGCCGCATCAAAGATTTGCGCACCAACGTTGAAATCAGCAACACGCAAAAAGTGCTTGATGGCGATTTGGATGCCTTTATTGAAGCCTCGCTTAAAGCAGGCGTGGGCAGCGTGCGGCCTGAGTAAGTTTGAATTAGATTAACTGAAGGGAAAGGGTTAAGAAGAGATATGGCTAAATTCTTGAATACTAGTGCAACCAGCTATTTTCTGGAAGAGCTTATAAAAAATGCAAGAGATAGACTTATATTGATTAGCCCATTTCTCCAGTTAAACAACCGCATCAAAGAACTTTTGGCTGATAAAAACAGACTAAAAATTGATGTGCGCATCGTTTATGGCAAAGATAAACTACAAATTGATGAGATTGAGTGGTTAAATGAATTGGCATTCGTTAGAACCAGCTTCCTCCAGAATTTGCATGCCAAGTGCTATATCAGTGAAGATATGTGCATTATCACAAGCATGAATCTCTACGAGTTTAGCGAAAGAAATAATAATGAGATGGGAGTTCTTTTCAGCAGAGAAGAGGATCCCGATTTGTACCGCGAGGCGTATGAAGAAGCTCAGCGCATTATTCGCAGCAGCGAAGAGGTGCGCATTTCCATGCAGCGCGTTCCGAAAGAAGCTGAACAACCTGATGTGGATGAAGAGAATCCAGGAAATAGTAAGCTAACCTCATCAAAACTCGCGCTAAAACTAGGAATGAAAACTGCACAATTAATAGAAAAAATGGTTGCAGAAGGATTTCTTGAATTAAAGAACGATAAGCCATTTCTCACTGAAAAAGGGAAAGCTGCTGGCGGTGAATTCCGTAAAAGCCAAAAGTATGGTTATTATTTTATTTGGCCTGAAGGCTTTGGCTTCTAAATTGAATTAAAAAATGAACAGTAAATCAATAACTCCCGTATCTACAACCCACCGTGAAGACTACTGCCCGCCAGCCTTCTGGATTGACAGCGTTGATTTAACCTTTGAT
>JAGONG010000085.1 GCA_017993135.1 Allobrachymonas sp. | reverse complement strand
AAAACAATATGAACTATAAACATGTTGTGCTTTCTTCTTTGCTAACCAAAATACAAACCTGACTGCGAACTGTAGCGCAGTTGGGCAATTTTCACATTTCTCAGCAGCGGTACGCTACGCAGCGGGCAGGGTATTTTTGCGCTGCTTGCAGCTATTGGTGCAAAAACCACGCCAAGCACCACAGCGCATCAAAACAAGCCAAAAACCAAACAAGCAGCATTTATGCGCCCTACAGGGCATAAATGCCCTACAACCCGCATGAATACTGCTTGTCGCACTTAAAGAGCAAAACTCGGTAACCCTCAAATAACGCAAAACTCATTAAAACAGCGCCGCTGCACGCCACAGCGCCCTTGCGCAAAAACTGCTCTAACTTGCCAACCCGCCAACTTTAGCGCGTAAGCACTTGCAAGGCTTCGCGGTATTTGGCAGCAGTGTTGGCAATGACATCTTCGGGCAGCGTGGGCGCGGGCGGGGTTTTGCTCCACGGCTGGCCATTGACCGTAGCCGTTTGCAGCCAGTCGCGCAAATACTGCTTGTCGTAGCTGGGCGGGTTTTGCCCCGCATCAAACGCCTGCTGGTAGCCTTGCAGCGGCCAGTAGCGTGAGCTGTCAGGCGTGAGCACCTCATCCATCAAGGTGAGTGTGCCATCGGCATCCAGCCCAAATTCAAACTTGGTATCAGCAATGATGATGCCTTTAGTCAGCGCGTAGGCGCTCGCCTCTTGGTACAAGGCAATGCTGATGCTGCGAATGCGCTCGGCCAAATCTTTGCCCACCATCGCCTCAACCTGTGCGAAGCTGATGTTTTCATCGTGCTCGCCCACGGCAGCCTTAGCAGCGGGGGTAAAAATAGGCTCGGGCAGGCGTTGTGCATTGCGCAAGCCCGCAGGCAGCGGCACACCGCAAACGCTTTGATTTTGCTGGTATTCAGCCCAGCCACTGCCTGCCAGGTAGCCACGCACCACTGCCTCAACGGGCAGCGGTTTGAGCCGCTTGACCAACATGCTGCGCCCTTGCACCTGCGCCACCTCATCGGGAGCAACCACGCTTTCAGGCGCTTGCCCCGTTAAGTGATTAGGGCAGATGTGACCTAATTTATCGAACCAAAACTGCGCCATTTGCGTAAGCAATGCACCCTTGCCTGGAATAGGCTCGCTCATGATGACATCGAAGGCGCTGATACGGTCGCTAGCTACCATCAGCAAGCGGTCGCTGCCAACGGCATAGTTATCACGCACCTTGCCACGCGCCAATAAAGGCAGGGAGTGGAGTTGCGAGGAGGCAAGAGCAGAGGTTGAAGGCATGATAAAAATAGAGCAGTTAAATCAGTAATACGACTTATACAAAAAGGCAGGCAAGGCAAGGTAAAGCCAGCAATCACAAGCCTCAGCTTACCCAACGTTCAGCAATGGTTTGCGCAAGCCATCATCGGCTTACAAGGCTGCATCCCTGATACCAAAGTGCATATTCGCCGCCAAAAAGCCGCGTTTGCTGCCGCAGTCAAAGCGTTTGCCGTGCAGCGGGTGCCCCAGAAACTGGCCGCTGCCCAAGCAGGTGGCAATAGCGTCAGTCAATTGTATTTCACCACCTGCACCTGGTTGCTGGGTTTTCAAGGCTTGCATCACGTCAGGCGTGAGGATGTAACGCCCAACCACGCTCCAGTTAGACGGGGCGTTTTCTGCTTTGGGCTTTTCTACGATGGCTTCAATTTGCAGCGGATAGCTGTCTTTATCCAGCGGGCGAATAATGCCGTACTGGTGCACTTCAGACAGGGGCACTTCTTCTACCGCCAGCACAGCTTTGTTGGTGCGACGGTGTATTTCAGCCATTTGCGCCAATGTGCCCGTGGGGGCGCTGTCAATCAAATCATCGGGCAGCAACACTGCGAAAGGCTCATCGGGTTGCAGCAAATCGGCTGCACACATTACCGCATGCCCCAAGCCCAGCGGCTGCGGCTGGCGCACGTAAAAGCATTTGACGTGCGGCGGTATCACGTTGCGTACCAGCTCCAATGCCTGCATTTTGCCTTTGGCTTCGAGTTCGGCTTCCAGTTCAGGCGAGCGGTCGAAGTAATCAACAATGGCGTTTTTGCTGCGGCCTGTGACGAATATCAGCGTATCAATACCCGCTTCCACTGCCTCATCTACCGCGTATTGAATCAGGGGGCGATCCACCACCGTGAGCATTTCTTTCGGTATGGATTTGGTGGCGGGCAAAAAGCGGCTGCCCAAGCCTGCTACGGGGAATATGGCTTTGCTAAGAGGTTTCATAGTGGATTAAAAGCTGGATGGGTTTTTATGCAGCTTGCCGCGCAAATCCTGTGTTTTGTCTGCGCGGCAAGAGTACTTAACTGCAACAAGTGCAGTAGTGGATTACATATGGTCAATCATCACCTGCCCAAAGGCCGAGCAGCTCACCTGCGTGGCACCCTCTATCAGGCGGGCAAAGTCGTAGGTAACGCGTTTGCTGGCAATGGCGCGGCCCATGCTGCTGATAATCAAATCGGCAGCTTCGCCCCAACCCATATGGCGCAACATCATTTCGGCTGACAAAATTTCACTGCCAGGATTGACGTAGTCTTTGCCTGCATATTTGGGGGCTGTGCCGTGGGTGGCCTCGAACATGGCGATGTCGTCGCTCAGGTTTGCGCCAGGCGCTATGCCAATGCCGCCCACTTGCGCGGCAAGTGCGTCAGAGATGTAGTCGCCATTGAGATTGAGCGTGGCAATCACGCTGTACTCGGCAGGGCGCAACAAAATTTGCTGCAAGAAGGCATCTGCAATGCTGTCTTTGATGGTGATTTCTTTGCCTGTTTTGGGGTTTTTAAACGCCATCCACGGCCCGCCATCAAGCAACTCTGCGCCAAACTCGCGCTGTGCCAGCGCATAGCCCCAATCACGAAAACCGCCTTCGGTGTATTTCATGATGTTGCCCTTGTGCACCAGCGTTACGCTGGGCTTGTCGTTATCAATGGCGTACTGGATGGCTTTGCGTACCAAACGCTCGGTACCTTCGCGGCTCACAGGCTTGATGCCTATGCCTGATGTGGCTGGGAAACGAATCTTGGTTACACCCATTTCCTTGATGAGGAAATCAATCAGTTTTTTCGCGTTATCGCTTTCGGCTTCGTATTCAATGCCTGCATAAATGTCCTCGCTGTTTTCGCGGAAGATAACCATATCGGTTTTATGTGGCTCTTTTACAGGCGAAGGCACGCCATCAAAATAACGAATGGGGCGCAGGCAGACGTACAAATCCAACTCTTGGCGCAAAGCCACGTTGAGCGAACGAATGCCGCCGCCCACAGGCGTGGTGAGCGGGCCTTTGATGGAAACCACATATTCTTTGAGCGCCTGCATGGTTTCTGCTGGCAGCCACACATCGGGCCCATAAATGCGGGTAGATTTTTCGCCTGCATAGACTTCCATCCAGCAGATTTGGCGCTTGCCGCCGTAGGCTTTGGCTACAGCCGCATCTACCACTTTAATCATGACGGGGGTGATGTCAAAGCCCGTGCCGTCGCCTTCGA
>JAGONG010000015.1:29960-32379 GCA_017993135.1 Allobrachymonas sp. | reverse complement strand
CCCAGAATAAAGCCTAGCACGGGCGAGACTACGATAAAGAGTACGGTTTTGCCAATGCCGCCCCATACCAGTGCTTGCCAGCCGCTTTTGCATAGTACCGAGCCTACCAAGCCGCCGATGAGTGCGTGTGAGGAGCTGCTGGGGATGCCGTAGTACCAGGTAATTACGCTCCAGGCAATAGCGCCTACCAAAGCGCCAAAGATGACGTGGACATCAACCGCGCTGGCTTGTACGATGCCTTTGCCTACGGTGGCGGCGACGTGCAAGTTGTGAAATACGAAGACTGCAATAAAGTTGAAAAATGCTGCAAATACAACAGCTTGTGCGGGCTTGAGTACGCCAGTTGAGACTATGGTTGCAATGGAGTTGGCTGCGTCATGAAAGCCATTCATGAAGTCGAACAGTGTTGCCAGTGCGACCAGCATGATGACTATCCAGAGTGCGTTTTGCGCGGTTTGCATGTTGTGTGCGAAGGGGTGTCGGTTATGTCACGGGTTGGATGAAAGAGGGTGCGTGGCTCAGGAGTTTTCGAGCACGATGCCTTCAATCAGATTGGCTACGTCTTCGCAGCGGTCGGTTACGGTTTCGAGCAGCTCGTACATGGCTTTGAGTTTGATGAGTTCACGCACGTCTTGCTCTTCACGAAACAGGCGGCTGAGTGATTGGCGCATGACCAGGTCGGCGTCAGATTCAAGTTGGTCGATGGTGTGGCAAATCTCAAGCATGTGCTGTGCTGCATTGGGCTTTTCGATTTTGTCGAGTTGATGCACTACCGTGTGTAGTTGCTCGCAGCCTTGCAAGCTGATTTGTGTGAGTTGCACCATTTCTGCTGTCATGCTGGTAATGTCGTACAAGGACATGGTTTCTGCTACGTCGTGGATGATGTCGGTTACGTCGTCCATGGCGTTGATGAGCTGGTGGAGCTGCTCGCGGTCAATGGGGGTGATGAAGGTTTTATGCAGCATGGTGTTGACTGCATGGGTGATGGCGTCGGCGCGGTCTTCTGCATCAATGACTTGCTGCGTGTATTGCTGCCGCTGCGCGGGGTCTGCGTAGTGCGTTACCAACTGGGATAATGCTTGCGCTGCTTGCAAGATGCAGTTGGCATGCTGGTTGATTTGCTCGAAAAAGTTGCCGTCGTGAGGTAGGAGTTTGCTGAAAAACATGTTTTTTACAAGGTGATGACAATTATGTGTAAGTGTATCCTTTGGCGCGGGGCTTCTGAGAAAAAAACAGAGAATTTGCTTGCAAGCTGTAGCATAAAAGTAGATTTATTGCGGGCGTGATGCCTTTTGTGTGTATCTGGTGATTAATTTATGGGCTATTTTTGTGCGAGGCATATAGTGGAGATGGCGGAGATGGCGCTGCCTTTGGTTTATAGCGATGGTGCTTTGCTGGTGCTTGATAAGCCGTCTGGCTTGCTGTCTGTGCCAGGCAGGGGTGAGGATAGGCAAGATTGCATGAGCCGCCGTGCGCAGCAGCAGTTTGCACAGGCGCAGATTGTGCACAGGCTGGATATGGGCACGAGTGGCTTGTTGCTGATGGCGCTGGGGCTTGATGTGCAGCGCGTGTTGCAGCGGCAGTTTGCCTTGCGGCAGGTGCAAAAGGGCTACCTTGCGATTGTGCAAGGTGTGCCTGCGGTTGAGCCGATGCAGTGGCAGTGTGTGGATGCGCCATTGAGGGTGGATTGGCCCAATCGCCCGCGCAGTGTTATCAATGCCGAGCATGGCAAGCCCAGCCGTACGTATTGGCGGCTGCTAGATGCGCCAGAGTTGCACCCAGCATTAACAGCGGATTTTTTTCGCCCAGCTTGCCCGCATGCGGTGCTCGAAGTGATGCCCGAGACGGGGCGTTCGCATCAAATTCGGGTGCATTTGCAGTCGATAGGGCATGCTATTGCGGGCGATAACCTGTATGGCGATGCAGCAAATCAGGCGATGGCGCCGCGCTTGTTGTTGCATGCGTTTTTGCTGGGTTTGCAGCATCCTGTTAGCGGGCAGGCTATGCGTTGGGAATGTGCTACAAACTTTAGATAACAGTATTTGCTGGTTTTGTTGTTTGGGTGTTGCCTGCAACGGCAAAGGGGCAAATGCCGCAAGCAGTATTCATGCGCCCTGCAAGGCTTTTTTGGTCTGTAGGGCGCATGAATACTGGTTGTGCTTGTTTACTGGTTGTGCTTGTTTCAGTCTTTTATGTGCCGCAGCGCTTGGTGCAGGTGTTTGCGCAGCTTGTGTGCAGGCTTTGCGCGATGGTTTGGCTTTGATAGCGGGAAAACTCTGTGCTTGCTCAAATTCAAGTTCAAATTCAAGTTCTTGTTTTGGCTGGGTTTTTTGCTATTTCTTGTGATGGGCTGGCTGATGGCAGCCGCTGATGCTCAACGTTAGGGCGTTTGTTGCAAGCTGCCCTTTTGCCTTTTGCC
>JAGONG010000015.1:0-29860 GCA_017993135.1 Allobrachymonas sp. | reverse complement strand
CCTTTTGCCTTTTGCCAGGTTGCAGTGTGTTTGTTTAAAGCAATACATCAAGTGTGTGTATTATGTTACATCTTGTGTTGTGCTGTATTGCATTGCAGGTTGCTGCTGGCGGTTTGATTTTTTCTTTGCGTGCGGTGTTTTATTTGGGTTGCCATGTCTACATTGTTGTCATCTCTGTCTTTTTTGTTGGCAAGTGCCGCACCTCGGCGGCAGGTGTTGCGTGCGGCTGTATCAGCTTTGGCTTTTTTTGCGCTGCCAGCGGCTTGGGCGCAAGCGCGTCGCGCTAAGGCAGCAGCGCCCAGGCGTTATCCGCTAAGGGCTGGTGCATTTTTCTGGATGCCGCAAGTTGCCAGCAGCGGGCCAAGCGTTGTTGTGGTGAATGTGTATAGCCAAATGGTGCAGGTTTTTCGCAATGGCGTTTGTGTTGGGGTTTCCAGTGTTAGCACGGGCAAGCCTGGGTATGGCACGCCTACGGGTATGTATCCGATTCTTGAGAAAAAGCGTTTTCATCGCTCTAGCACTTATGACAATGCGCCCATGCCTTATATGCTGAGGCTGACTTGGATGGGGGTGGCGTTGCATGTGGGGCATTTGCCAGGCTACCCCGCTTCACATGGCTGCATTCGGCTGCCCGCTGCGTTTGCGCCCAAGCTGTTTGCAGCGGTGGGGCGTGGTGACAGGGTTTGGGTGGTTAATCGTGCGCTAGCCGAGCCTATGGCTATGCTTGCGCCCATTACGCCCATGGGTACGGCGCTGCTTGTGCCAGAGGCTTACACGCAAGCGCAGTATTGGGATACGGTATGGTTGAGTGGCGCGGGCAATGGTGGTGGCAATGCCGCAGGTGGTGCGCCAGTAGTGGCGCAGGCTTTGGGCGGGGTTGCGTCATCTGCTGGCGCAGACGTATCAGCAACTGCATCAACGCAGGCGGCTGTCTTGGCGCAGCCTGTAGAGTTGGGGATAGTGGCTAGTCTTTCACAAAAGCGTTTGTATGTATTGCATCAGGGGTATTTGGTTGCTGCTTTGGCTTTGCCTGAAAGTGTGGCGCAAACGGAAATGGAAGGTGGCGCAGTGTGGTCTTGGCAACCATCTGCTGCCAATGGCGGCGCTGGGCAATGGCTGCCGCAGGCTGCTGGTATGGCTGATATAGCTGATTTGCCTGCCAAAATTTTGCCACCTAACAGCAGTTTTGTGCAGCGTTTGTATCCACGTATGGCAGCAGGCAGCTTGTTGTTTGTAAGCCAGTTGCCTGCAATCAGTGACTTGCATTTGGCTGCCCCGTCTGCCTGATGCCTTGGGTTGCAGATGCTTTTTTAGCCTAGCAAGCGTTGCAACAGGCTGGCGCTGGATGTATCCAGCCCAGCAAGTGTGTTGCTGTTGATGCGCTGCATCAGGTCTTGTGCAAGCACTTTGCCCAGTTCAACGCCCCATTGGTCAAAGCTGTTGATGTTCCAGACTGCGCCGCAGACAAAAACGCGGTGCTCGTAGAGCGCCAGCAGAGCGCCCAAAGTGCGTGGGCTGAGTTCGGGCAGGGTAATAAAGGTGCTGGGGCGGTTGCCAGCAATGCGGTGTTGCGGCTGGGTGTGCTCGCGCCCTTGCATGAGGGCTTGCGCTTGTGCAATGGCATTGACCAGCAGCAAGTTGTGGTGCTGCTCCCACGGGTGCTCGGGCTTGCGTACGGCGATAAATTCAACGCTTACGGCTTGTGTGCCTTGGTGCAGTAACTGGAAGAATGCGTGCTGGCCGTTGCTGCCAGGCTCGCCCCAGATGGGGGCGGCGGTGGGGTAGGGCGTGGGCTGGTCGCTTTTGGTGCAGCTTTTGCCATTGCTTTCCATCACCAGTTGCTGCAAATACGCGGGCAGGCGTTGCAGGCAGGCATGGTAGGGCGCCAGGCAGCGGCTGTTGTAGTGCAAGAAGCTGGTTTCCCATACTTCGAGCAGACCCAGCAGCAGGGGCAGGTTTTCTTGGGGCGCGGCTTGTGCGAAGTGCTTGTCTACGGCGCGTGCGCCTGCCAGCAGTTGCATAAAGCCTTGTGCGCCTATGGCTATGGCAAGAGGCAGGCCAATGGCTGACCACAGCGAATAGCGCCCGCCGACCCAGTCCCAAAAGCCAAAGGTGATGCGTATGCCGAGAGCAGCGGCGGCTTGCTGGTTGGTGGTGATGCCTACAAAGTGCCGCGCTATGTCTGGCGTGTTGCCGTTGTTGTGCTCTTGCTCGCCATTGCAGAACCAGTCAAGCGCGGTGCGGGCGTTGAGCATGGTTTCAAGCGTGGTAAAACTTTTGCTGGCGATGATAAAGAGGGTGTGCTGGCGTTGCACCTGCTGTAAAACTTGCTGTAAATCGTGGGCATCGATGTTGCTGACGAAGTGCAGGCGCTTGTTGGGCAGGGCGTGGTTGTAGAGGGCTTGCACGGCCATGCAAGGCCCCAAGTCTGAGCCGCCTATGCCGATATTGACTATGTCGGTAATTTGCGCGTCGGCGCGTATGCTTTCGGCAAAGTCTAAAAAGGCGCGGCGCGTGGTATCGACTTCGTGCCAGAGTGCAAGCAAGTTGCTGGGCAGCTCGGCGGGGTCGGTTACGCGCAGCAGCCAGTGCATGACTTGGCGCTGTTCGCTGGTGTTGATGGCTGCGCCGCTAAACATCGCATCACGCAGGGCGCTGACTTGGGTTTGCTCGGCAAGGTGCAGCAAGGCTTGCAAGACTTCGCCGTTGATGTGCGCTTTGGAGTAATCGCAATACAGCAGCTCGCCTTGTGCGTCGTGCAGTGCCAAGCTCAATTGCGCGGTGCGCTGGGGGTTGCTGGCAAAGGCTTGGCGCAAATCAAAGTGGGCAGCGGCAGGCACTTGCGGCGTAGCTGCTTGCGTGGAGGGTGCAAACTGCTTGGCTAGCTGCTGCAAATGCTGCCAGGCAGGGCAGTTTTGCGGCTGGGCTGTTTGCGCGACTGCTTCGGGCTGTGTGTCTGCTGCGGGTGCTGGGGTATGTTGCATGGTTGCCAAAGCGTGGGCGGGCTGGTGTGGCTGCGGCTTGGGCGCTTACGCGTGTGCCAACATGATTTGTTCGAGCTTGGCTGTGTCAGCGGCAAAGGCGCGGATGCCTTCGGCCAGTTTCTCGCTCGCCATAGCGTCTGCATTGAGTGCGTAGCGAAAATCTGGCTCGGTATATTCGACTACGGGAATAAACTCTGCCTTGGCATTGGCTGCTTGCAAGGGTGGCTCTGTTGGCGTTGCTGGCAAAACGGGCGTAGCAGCCAGTTGCGCCAGCAGCTCGGGGCTGATGGTGAGCAGGTCGCAACCCGCCAGCGCCATGATTTGCGCTGTATTGCGAAAGCTCGCGCCCATGATTTCGGTACGGATGCCGTGCTGCTTGAAGTAGTTGTAAATCTGACGCACCGATTGCACGCCGTAGTCATTAGCGCCGCTGTGCGCGGTTTCATTCCAGTTGTCGCCCGCTTGTTTTTTGTACCAGTCGTAAATGCGGCCGACAAAAGGCGAAATCAGTTGCACGCCAGCCTGCCCGCAGGCCACAGCCTGACAGAAAGAAAACAGCAAGGTCAAATTGGTGTGGATGCCGCGCTGCTCTAGTCTTGCAGCGGCCTGTATGCCTTCCCAAGTGGCAGCAATTTTGATGAGCACGCGGTCGATATGCACGCCTTGGCCTTGGTACAGCTCAATGATGCGCTCGGCGCGGGTAATGGTGCCCACGGTGTCAAAGCTCAAACGCGCGTCTACCTCGGTGGAAACGCGCCCAGGCACATGCTTGAGAATTTCGCAGCCAAAACGCACCAGCAGGTGGTCCATGGTGTTAGCTAAATCGCGCGTGCCGTGCTGTGCCAGCACCTCCGCCAGCAGCGGTGCGTATTCGGGCTTTTGCGCAGCCTTGAGGATAAGCGAAGGATTGGTGGTTGCGTCTTGCGGCTGAAACTGCTGCAATTGGTGAAAATCACCCGTATCGGCTACCACGGTGGTAGATTGTTTGAGTAGGTCAAGCTGGTTCATGCGGGGTATTCTGTGAATAGACGGGGGTGTTTGCTGGGATGTTTACAGGTGGGGTTTAAGCGCCATTGCTCTGCTCGGCAACGCTGGCTTGCAAATTGTCGAGCAACTGCTGCAAGGCTTGGCGGATTTGTGCCTCGCTGCAACCTAGCAGCAGGGCATCATCCAGCGTGTCTTGCAAAAACTGCTGCAACTCGGCGTAGTTTTCATTAAGCACTTTGACTTTTTCAAAGCACGAAACTACGCTGCCATCAGGCTTGCGCCAAGTAACGGGGCTATCGGAGATGGGGGGCTGGGCATTCATGGTTACAAAACGCGTAGCTTAATCAGTGGCAGCACGCACAAGCGGTAAGCAGTGGCGATAAATAAAAGCGACTCAGTGGCAAAAAAAACAACTGCCAGATTTTAGCGCCAGCTTTTTACTCGCCCGATTCAAGCTGCCAGCCATGCCCCGCGCCACGGCGCAAAACCTTGTCAAGCACAGGCAAGGCTGCTTGTAACTGCTCTTTGAGCACAAAAGGCGGGTTAATCAAAAACATACCGCTGGCACGCAAACCATCGCGCCCACTGGCATCTTGCTCGCCACGGCCAATAGACAGGGTGACATGCAGCCAGCTGCGTTTGTTTTGCCGTGCCAGTGTTTTTAAGCGGCGGGGCAACTCGTGCGACTCGGGCCGCGCAATAACTGGATACCAAACAAGGTAGCAGCCCGTGGCAAAACGTTGCACCGCGTCAGCCACAGCAGTGTGCACGGCGGCGTAATCGGTTTTTAGCTCGTAGCTGGGGTCCATAAGTACCAGCGCCCTGCGGCTGGGTGGCGGTAACAGGCTCTTTAAGGCGCTAAAGCCATCTTTGCACTGCACCTGAAACTGCACAGACTTAGCCCAATCGGCAATTTTGCGATTGAGCTGGCGGGTATCGGTGGGGTGCAGCTCAAACAGCTTGCATTGGTCTTGCGGGCGCAGCAATGCATGCATGATTTGTGGCGAACCAGGGTAATGCTCAATCTGCGCCAAATGCTTGTCTTGTGGATTGAGCTGGCGCAGCAGTTGCAAATAGTCGCGCAGCATAGCGGGCAGGGCGGCAGTGTGGGCGGCATCATCCATCTGCCCTGCAAACGTTTGCCACAGCTTATGAATACCTTGCGCTGCCTCGCCGCTGGTAGCTGAAGTAGCACCATCAAGCCTATAGCCGCCCACACCCGCGTGGGTATCAAGCAGCATCAGGGGCGTATCTTTGCTATCAGCAAGGTAACGAAGGGTGGCAAGCAGCACCATGTGCTTGAGCACATCGGCATGGTTGCCTGCATGAAAGGCGTGGCGGTAACTAAACATGCCGCCATGTTACAGGCTCTGGCACGGATAAAGCAGAAAAAGCAGAAAACGCAACGAAAAAATACAAGCAGAGCAAAAAACTTCGTATAATGCCCGACTTGCCTGCGATTGCAGCCCGCGGTAAAGCAGTACACCCCACCTAAGAGAACCCGTTAGAGGAACCCCGACCGTGGAATAGGCTACACGCAGATATGTGCAATGGGTGCGCATATCTGGCTTGCGAAAAAGCCAACCAAACCACATCCTTCAAGGAAAAAACCATGAAAACTTTCAGCGCCAAACCCGCTGAGGTGACACATGAGTGGTTTGTGATTGACGCCACCGACAAGGTGCTCGGACGGGTAGCCAGCGAAGTTGCCCTCCGTCTGCGCGGCAAACACAAAGCCATTTATACACCTCACGTTGATACAGGTGACTTCATCATCGTCATCAATGCAGCCAAACTGCAAGTGACAGGTAACAAGTCTACCGACAAGATTTACTATCGCCACTCTGGCTTTCCTGGCGGCATCTCTGCTACCAGCTTCCGCGACATGCAAGCCAAGCACCCAGGCCGCGCTTTGGAAAAAGCCGTTAAAGGCATGCTGCCCAAGGGTCCCCTGGGCTACGCCATGATTAAAAAACTCAAGGTGTACGGCGGCGCAGAGCATCCGCACACTGCCCAGCAGCCTAAAGTGCTGGAAGTCTAAGGAGAGCCGCAATGATTGGTGAATGGAACAACGGTACAGGTCGTCGCAAATCCAGCGTCGCCCGCGTATTTATGAAAAAAGGCTCTGGCAAAATTACGGTTAATGGCAAAGACATTCAAAACTTCTTTGGCCGTGAAACCTCTATCATGATTGCCAAGCAACCTCTGGTTTTGACAGGCAACCTGGAAACCTTCGACGTACAAATCAATGTAGACGGCGGCGGTGAATCAGGTCAAGCTGGTGCAATTCGCCACGGCATTACCCGCGCTTTGATTGACTATGATGCCAATCTCAAGCCCGAGTTGAGCAAAGCAGGTTACGTTACCCGCGATGCCCGTGAAGTGGAACGTAAAAAGGTCGGTCTGCACTCCGCACGCCGCCGCAAACAGTTCAGCAAACGCTAATCTGTTTACCCTTTTCTCCAGTTTGGAGAAAAGTACAAATCAAAAAAACCGCAAGAGTCAGCTTTGGCTCTTGCGGTTTTTTTATGCGCGCTTGTTACCGCACGATGCGGTGTTTATGTGTTTGCTTGGCTTGCCGCATCGTCATGCAGCAACAAATCCGCCGCAAATAGCATGGTAACGCGCAAGCCGTGGGTGCTGGCTTGGCTATGGCTGGTGCTGCTGTTGGGCGTAATGTCGGGGGTGGGTTCGTGGCTGATGCCGTCGGTGAGTAGCAGATCGCTGTGGTGGCGTATGGCTATTTCCTGGGCGATGGCTAGCCCCAGTCCTGTGCCTTCGGCCTGTATGCCAGGGGCGCGGTAGAAGCGTTCTATTACGCGTGAGCGCAGTTCGGCGGGTATGCCGCAGCCGTTGTCTTCTACTTCGACAAAGGCGCGTTGGATGCTGGTGGGCTGGGTTTTGGTGCGTTGCTGGGCTGGTTTTTTGCTGCTGGTTTTGCTGGCGGGTTTGCTCATCTCAACTGCAATGGTTTGAATGCCGCAGCGTAAGGTGACTATGCCGCCTTCTTGGGTGTAGCGCAGTGCGTTATCGACCAGATTGCTTAGCAGCTCTTGCAGCCAGAGGGCTTGCCCCATGACGCTGACGGCAGTGGTTTCTAGCCCGAGGTCGATGTTTTTTTGTGCGGCTGCGTCCAGATGCAGGGTGAGCACTTGTTCGCACAGGTCTTGCAGATTGACTTGCTGCATGTCGAGTGTGTCGGCAGCGTCGGCGCGCGATAGTGACAGGAGCTGGTGCACCAGTTGCGAGGTGCGGCGGGTGGCGGTGCGCAGGCGCTGGAGCTCTTCAAGGGGGAGTTGTACGACGCTGCGTTGCAGGGGTTCGCTCCAGACGAGCTGCACGGTATCGTTGGATGTGTTGCTGGCGGTGTTTGGGGTGCCGTGGTTGTTGTGGGCAGATGCCGCGCTTTGTTGCTGATTTTGGAGGTTGGTTTGCTGGTGTTTGATGGATTCGTTCCAGGCTTCAATTTGTGCTTGCAGGCTGGCTAACGGGGTGCGGAGCTGGTGGGCGGCGTCGGCAATGAAGCGGCGCTGGTTGGCTGATTGGCGGTTTACCATGTCAAACAGGCGGTTGAGCGAGACGACCAGTGGGCGGATTTCGAGTGGGGTGGCGGCTTCGTTGATGCTGCTTAAATCGCGCGGGGAACGGCGCTCTACGGCTAAAGTCAAGTCGCGCAAGGGGCGCAGGGCTTGTTGCACGGCCCAGCTTACAAAAAAGGCGACCAAGCCAATCATGACGATATTGGGCAGCAGCACTTTGGTTATAAGCTGTTGCAGCCAGTGTTTGCGCGGGTCGGAGGCATCGGCTACTTCTACAACAACGTCGCCAGCCACGGTGGGTACGCGCTGGGCTACCAGGCGCAGGTTGCTGCCTTTGACTTCCTGGTTGAAAAATTCTGGCTCTTGTGTGAGGGGTACGACTGAGGGCAGGCTGTCGTTGCCATAGAGTAAGCGGCGCTGGGGGGTGTAGATTTTGTAGGTAACCATGCCTTGGCGCTCTTTGAGGAAGTCTTTTACTGGCGTGGCTAGTAGCAGCACGGGCGGGTCGTCAGCGTGTACGCCTACGGCAATGATGGAGTCTGCCAGCAGGGGTACGAGTTGCAGCAGTTGTTTGTCTTGCTGGCTGGCGGCTGTGTCGGCCGAGCGGTAGTCCATCCAGCCGCTTACCAAGCCGAGTACGCACAGGGGCAAAATCAGCAGCAGCAGCAAGCGGCGCTGCAACCGCACGGTGGTGACCTTGTCAGCAATGCTGTGGCTGCTTGCAACTGGGGGCACTGCTGCGGGGCTGATGCCAGTGCCAGTGCCAGTGCCAGTGCTGGGCGTGGCTTGTTGGGTGCTGGCTATGGGCTCGTGCTGCTTGGTGGCGGTGGGTGGCATAGGGGCGCTGCGGCTAGTTGGTGCGTTGCTCAATGCGGTAGCCAAAGCCGCGAATGGAGCGCAGGGCTATGCCGTAGGGCTCTAGTTTGGCGCGCAAACGCGAGATGTAGACCTCAACGGCGTTAGGTGTGATTTCTTTGTCCCAGCCTGTGAGCGATTGCAGCAGCTTTTCTTTGCTTACGGGCTTGGGTGCGTGCAGCATCAGGTATTGCAGCACGGTCCATTCGCGCGGACCTACGTCAAGCGATTGCCCGTCAGCCATGACTTGATGGGCAGCGGTGTCGATAGACAATGCGCCCAAAGTGAGGATGGATGTGGTTGCTGCTTGCGAGCGGCGGAGCAGGGCGCGCAGGCGCGCCAGCAGCTCTGGCAGGTCAAAGGGTTTAACCATGTAGTCGTCAGCGCCTGCATCAAGCCCTTGCACGCGGTCTTGCAGTGCGTCGCGTGCAGTGAGCATGAGCACGGGCATGTCTTGCCCGCGCTGGCGCAGGCGCTGGGTAAGCTCCATACCGTCCATATTGGGCAAGCCAATGTCGATAATGGCTGCGTCAAATTCGTCAGAGGTGAGTGCGTCCAAGGCTTCTTCGGCGCTGCCAACGGCATCAACCACATAGCCAGCAGTAGCCAGCCCTTGTTTAATGCCATCGGCCAGCATGCGGTCATCTTCTACCAGTAACAAGCGCATAAGGGTCTCCCTGATTAGTTTGGTTTCTTGCAAATATACCGCGCAAACAGGCATGTTTAAACAGTATTAAATAAATATATGCTTGCAAAAAGCTTGGGGTTAATAGTAGCTGGCATTTATTATTTTGTCAATACAATAGGCGCAAGATGTATTCTCTTGGTTAAGCGCGTTGATTATTTTTATGTGGGAATAACATTTGATGTCAGAGGCTTTTATGTCTTTTTCCTGTATTTTGTTTGACGCAAGAAGATGTTGCCTTTGCACGCCATTAAGTAGATAAGTCTTGGGTGTGTACCAGATACTGTCTTTAAGGAGAATAATGTTGGAGAAAGATGTATCGGTAACAAAGCCGTTTTTTACAATAATGACTTCACCCTGTACACTGGATTTTAGTTGTTCAAATATGGCTCTGTTGGTTGATTTGAAGGTGTAGTCTATATCATTGTTTTCTATCAGGGTAAAGCTGCTTATTACGGGGCTGTGGTAGGGGGCTAGTTGTATGGAATAGCTTGAATCAAGATTGTAGAGAAATCTCAGCTTATATATCTGGTTAATTAATAGTTTTTGTTTTTCCAAATAGTCTACGATGATTGAGGTTATATCAGGCGGACTGATAGATTTGAAAAAAAGGAATGTGCCATTTATCCTTTGCTGGTGCAGGTCAATCAGCGCAGGTATGCCATCTTTTATTTGTATGGTTTCAACAAACTGGTACATATATTTTATTGATAACTTCCTGGTATTCTTTTTCCATTTGGCTCATTTTTGTTATTCCGCCGCCACTTTTAAAGTATAGCTTGCCATTTTCTTTCTCGATAAAACGAATAAGCACACAGCTATCGAGATTTTTGCCGTCAAACCAACCTGCTATGCCGCTGTAAAAGCCGCGTGCGTAGCCTTCGGTTTGTAAAATCAGGCGCAGCGCTTCTTCGCGTGGTGCGCCAAGGATAGAGCCAGCGGGTAACAATTGCTGCATGAGCGAGCCGATTTTTCCTTCATACTCGGGCTTGATAGTGCCAGATATTTCAGAGCTTGTGGTGTAAAGGTTTTTGTGATTTGTTTTTATAAAATCAATTTGTTTGAAATTGGTTAGCTGTACGTTGTTTGATATTTTTTGCAAATCGTCTTTTAGAAGATTAACAACTGCATGCTGCTCTGCATCTTCTTTGTTGTCAGATAAAAGTATTTCTTTCGCATTGGGTATGGAAGCGTCTATGGTTCCCTTCATGGGGAAGGTGTATATTTTATTGTTGATTATTTTTATAAACGTTTCTGGGGAAAAGCAAATCCATTGGTCTTTGAATAGTATTTTGTATTTGGCGCTTGCGATGTTGTATATCTCGCCAAGTGTAAGTTTGCTTTCTATGCCTGTTTTGCAGGTATAGTTGATTAGGCTTAGATTTCCTGCTTGAATGGATTTTTGTATCTCTTCAAACCCTTGTTGGTATTTTTCTTTGGATGTGGGGTTTATTTTTAATTTGTCTGCTTCGCTGTTTTTAAGGCTGGTATTTACTTGGGTTTTGAACTCTGGGAAATTGATGTGTATCTCTGATTGTAAAAGCTCTTTTTCTGTGAGTATTTCTATGTTTTCTGCTAGAAAATCAATGGCGAAGAAGAATTTTTTTCCTTGGAGAGAAAGTGAATCCATGTACTCCAATTGTTTTTGTGCTGGGTTGGGCATGTTTTGGCTTTGAATGGGGTTTTATGTATATTGCGTGCGCTGATTGGGTTTTGCCGAAAGACAAGCCTTGCGCGTGGCAAATGTGCTTGGCACAAGGCGATTTGGGCAAGCTGTATCAGCAAAGGGTAGATGTTAGGCAGCGCAAATGGCAGTGCCACACGGCTGCCCCAATAGCACTTCTTGCAGCATGCCGTGCGGCACTCTGCCATCGATGATGTGCACGGTGCCTACGCCGCGTTTGGCTGCATCAAGTGCGCCTGCTATTTTTGGAATCATGCCGCCTGAAATGGTGCCATCGGCACACAGGGCATCAATTTGGGCAGGCGTTAGACGGGTTAAAAGTTGCCCCGTTTTGTCGAGCACGCCTGCAATATTGGTAAGCATGAGCAGTTTTTCGGCTTGCAGGGCTATGGCTAGGCTGGCGGCTACTACGTCGGCGTTGATGTTGTAGCTTTCAAACTGTGCGCCAAAACCAATGGGGCTTACTACGGGAATAAAGCCCGCGTTTTGCAGTGTGCGCAGCGCGGTGCAGTCGATGGCTTCAATATCGCCTACTTGGCCTATGTCGTGGTATTGGTTGGGGTTTTGCTGGTCTTGCAGGCGCAGTTTTTTGGCGCAAATCATGCCGCCGTCGTGCCCTGTTAAGCCTACGGCTTTGCCGCCAGCTTGATTGATTAGGGCAACCAGTTGCTGCTGCACTTCACCAGCCAGCACCCATTGCACAGTGCCCATGGTGTTTGCATCTGTTACGCGCATGCCTTGCACGAATTGGCCTTGTTGTCCAAGGCGCTTGAGTGCAGATTCAATTTGCGGCCCGCCGCCATGCACCACTACGGGGCGGATGCCAAGTTGCGCCAGTAGCACGATGTCTTGCGCAAAGGCGGCTTGCAAGGCGGGGTCTGTCATGGCGTTGCCGCCGTATTTGATAAGCATGGTTTTGCCCTGGTATTGCTGGATGAAGGGCAGGGCTTGCAAGAGGGTGGCAGCGGGGGTGGGTTGTGCGGGAGAAGTGGAGGAAAGCGTCATGGGGGTAGAGGTCCTGTGCGAAAGGGTGTTGGCAACGGGGGTAGTAGCTGGTGCTGGTAAATGCAGTTGTGGCTAAAGGGCTTGCGCTTGGTGTGCTTGGTGCGTTTGCTGGCAAGCGCAGTTGTGGTGTGTTTAAGGGGCTATGTTCTTATGATAACGCGCTGATTTTGCACCAAGCTGCAGCAAGGGCTTGGCCTGTGTGCATTGTTTGCATTGTTACAAGGGCTTTGGTGGCTATAGCCATAGGGCTGCCAGTACTCTGCGCCCGGCAGCGGCGAGCATGTTGTAGGTGCGGCAGGCGGCGGGGGTGCTCATGGCTTCCAGGGCGATGTTTTGCGCTATGAGTGGGGCTAGCCATTGTGGCGCTGGAAAGTGCTGTTGTTGCCCAGTGCCAAGCAGTATCAGGTCGTAATGGCTGGCGGCGATGCTTGCCAGTGTTGCCAAATCCTGGGCGCAGATGCCCGTTGTGGGGCTGTGTGTTTGCCATGCTTGCAAACGCCCGTCGTAGCCTAGCAGCAGGCTGCTGGTGTGTGTCAGGCCGTTAATCACGATGGTGTTGGGGCTGTAGCCTGTGATGGTATGGCCGCTGGGGGAGTCGGATTCAAATTGCATTGCTGTGGTGAAAAACGCTATTTTGACAATCTCAAGCCCGCCATGCTTGGCCTGTGTGCCAGCGAAGCAGGAAAATAGACAAGAAAAAAAGCAAGAAAAAAGCAAGAATGGTAAAAAGTGCGTTGCCGAGAAAGCGCGTGCGGGTTTCTTGTGTTTAAATTGTAGCTTTTCCCCGTTTTTAGCCTTGTGCGTGAGGAGTTTGCGTGAAAAAAGCCATCCATAAATCTGACAAACTGGCGCATGTCTTGTATGACGTGCGCGGGCCCATCGTGGAAGCTGCGCGGCAGATGGAGGAAGAGGGGCAAAAAATCATCAAGCTCAATATTGGCAACCTTGCGCCTTTTGGCTTTGATGCGCCCGATGAAATCCAGCAAGATATGATTTTGAACTTGCCTAACTCGGCGGGTTACTCTGACAGCAAGGGCATTTTTGCCGCACGCAAAGCCGTAATGCACTACACGCAGCAGCAAGGCGTGCAAGGCGTAACGCTGGATGATATTTATTTGGGTAATGGCGCCAGCGACCTGATTGCCATGGCCACCAACGCCTTGCTCAACGATGGCGACGAGCTACTCGTGCCTGCACCCGACTACCCGCTGTGGACGGCCTCTGCCAGTTTATCGGGCGGCAACCCCGTGCATTACCTGTGTGATGAAAACAACGGCTGGCTGCCCGATGTAGACGATATTCGCGCCAAAATCACACCGCGCACCCGTGCCATTGTCGTTATCAACCCCAACAACCCCACGGGCGTGATGTACCCCGATGCGCTGCTGCGAGAAATTGTGCAAATCGCGCGCGAGCATAACCTCATCATCATGGCTGACGAGGTGTACGACAAAGTGCTGTATGACGGTGTACGCCACACCGCGCTGGCCAGCCTCTCAACCGATGTGCTCACGCTCACCTTTAACTCGCTCTCCAAAGCCTATCGCGCCTGTGGCTACCGCGCTGGCTGGATGATAGTTTCGGGCGACAAAACCATGGCGCGCGACTATATCGAGGGGCTTAATATGCTTGCCAACATCAAGCTGGGCTCTAACGTGCCAGGGCAGTGGGCCATCCAAACCGCATTGGGCGGCTACCAAAGCATCAACGATTTGGTCAAGCCAGGTGGGCGCCTGTGCCGCCAGCGTGATTTGGCATATGAGCTGATTACTGCCATTCCAGGCATTACCTGCGTCAAGCCCCAAGCGGCGCTGTATATGTTCCCCAAACTAGACCCTGCCATGTACCCGATTGAAGACGACAGGCAGTTTTTCCTCGATGTGCTGCGCGCCACCCGCGTTATGCTGGTGCAGGGCACAGGCTTTAACTACCCTGACAACCAGCATTTCCGCATTGTGTTTTTGCCGCACGAAGACGATTTGCGCGAAGCCATTGCGCGACTGGCAGTCTTTTTGGAAAACTACCGCAAACGCTACGGCGCAAGCCATTAAAGCAGCAGCAAAGCGGCATTTCATCATGCAAAATACGCACGGCTTAAACCCTTGGCGTGCAATGCGTCTGCGCTATCGCTTAAAGTAGCGGCTTTTGAAACTGTGCCGCCAAGGTGAAAACAGCGTTTTGACAGCGCGTTTTAACCAGCACAGCAGCGCATAACAGATAAACCTTGATGTCTTAACAGAGTCGTCGTAGGGTTTTAATAGGCTGAACAAACAACGACTGGCTGCTTTTGCAAGCCAAATCCATCAACCCCAAACATTGACTCACCGTATTTATAACTATGAAACCTATCAAAGTAGCACTACTAGGCATTGGCACCGTTGGCTCTGGCGTATTTAACGTACTGCGCCGCAATCAGGCAGAAATCAGCGCCCGCGTGGGGCGGGGCATAGAAATTGTGCTGGTGGCAGACCGTAATCTGGCACACGCAAAATCTATTACTGGCGATGCTGTAGAAGTCATAGACGATGCTTTTGCCGCCGTATCGCGCCCCGATATTGACGTGGTTGTAGAGCTGATTGGTGGCTACACCGTGGCAAAAGAGCTGGTGCTCAAAGCCATTGAAAACGGCAAGCACGTCGTTACGGCCAACAAGGCACTGCTGGCCGTGCATGGCACAGAAATCTTCAAGGCAGCGCAGCAAAAAGGCGTTATGGTGGCTTTTGAAGCGGCTGTTGCTGGCGGCATACCCATCATCAAGGCTTTGCGCGAAGGCTTGAGCGCCAACCGCATTGAGTGGATTGCAGGCATCATCAACGGCACTACCAACTTCATCTTGAGCGAAATGCGCGATAAAGGGCTGGACTTTGCCGACGTGCTCAAAGAAGCACAGCGCCTGGGCTACGCCGAAGCCGACCCCACTTTTGACATTGAAGGCGTAGATGCCGCGCACAAAATCACGCTGCTCTCGGCCATAGCCTTTGGCACCGATGTGCAGTTTGACAAGGCCTATGTAGAAGGCATTACGCAACTGGCATCGGTTGATATTCGCTACGCCGAGCAGCTAGGCTACCGCATCAAACTGCTGGGCGTAACCCGCCGCGCGGCAGAGGGCATTGAACTGCGCGTACACCCCACCCTCATACCCGCCAAACGCTTGATTGCCAACGTAGAAGGCGCGATGAATGCAGTAGTTGTGCATGGCGACGCTGTAGGCACAACCCTGTACTACGGCAAAGGCGCAGGCAGCGAACCCACCGCCAGTGCCGTCATTGCCGACTTGGTAGATGTGGCGCGTCTGCACACTGCCGAGCAAGAGCACCGCGTGCCGCACTTGGCCTTCCAGCCCAACGCCATGCAAACACACCTGCCCCTGCTCCCCATGAGCGCCGTAGTTACCAGCTACTACCTGCGCTTGCGCGTGGCCGACCAAGCAGGCGTGCTGGCACAAATCACAGGCATACTGGCAGCGGCAAACATCAGCATTGATGCCATCGTGCAGCGCGAGGCAGACGAGGTGGGCGGCGCAGAAACCAACCAAACCGATGTCATCATCCTCACGCACGACTGCACCGAATCCGCCATGACTGCGGCAATAGCGCAAATGCAGGCACTGCCCACGGTATACCAGCCGATTGTGCGTATCCGTAAAGAAGAGTTGAATTGATTTATTACCCATAAACACAAAACAAGGCAGGTATTGTCATAACGCGCATTACCTGCCTTTTGTGTTTTTATGCAATGGAAACGCTGACTTATTCCTGCTTTGTATAAAAATGCAATCGCCCGTTATTGCTGCGCAGGCGGGAATGACGGCTTTCTGAAATTTTTCTTGTTTGAAGAATAAATCAGCGGCTACCTATTTATTATGGCAAATAAAAATAAAACCATAAAATACCGCACATCGCCACTGCTGTATTTTTACCATTATTTCGTTGTTGCAGCTTTTGCATATGTTGCCAGCAGGTATATTGGCAGCATTGCTTACGGGGTTGGTTTTTTCATTATTATTTTAATGGTGCTCAATGCCCGTTCCATGCAGTATGAAATCAGCCGAGAAGAAATACGCTTCAGCCCGAGCATGTATGACAAAGAAGAAGTGGTGGTTAAAGTAAAAGATATTGTTGAAATACTAGTTATAGACAGAAATCCGTGGAGTTTATTAAATCTGGGCACGGTAATGACTGTGATTGACGACGAAGAAATGCAGCCCTGCATAAAATGCGTTAAATATCCCAAAGATTTGGCGCGAAAAATAAAATACGCCGCACTGGCGGCAGGGGCGCAAGATGTATCCATTCAAATCATTCGATAAAAGCACTCGCCTGACTAAAACGAAATGCTAAAATAGCTCCAGAAACATGCGTGAAATAAAGCATAAAATAAGCAAGAAACAAAGCGAAAAATTAATCAGATTCATACCAATTCAAACCATAGCCTAGACCATGAACTACATCTCTACTCGTGGCGATGCCACCCCCCGTCGTTTTTGTGAAATTTTGCTCGAAGGGCTTGCACCCGATGGTGGCTTGTATCTGCCTGAGAGCTATCCGCAGGTAAGCCGCAGCACGTTGGCCGCATGGCGCAAGGTGTATGCCGCCCAAGGCTATGCGGCGCTGGCGTTTGAGATTTTGTCGCTGTATATCGACGATATACCCGCGCCCGACCTGAAAGCCATTTGCGAAAAAACCTACACTGCCGCCATTTTTGGCAACCCAGCCATCACGCCGCTTAAAAAGCTCGAAGGCGGCTTGTACCTTGAGGCGCTTTCCAACGGCCCCACGCTGGCTTTTAAAGACATGGCCATGCAGTTGCTGGGCAACTTGTTCGAGTATGAACTGGCGCGGCGCGGCGAGCAGCTCAATATCTTGGGCGCAACCAGTGGCGATACGGGCAGTGCTGCCGAATACGCCATGCGCGGCAAACGTGGCGTGCGTGTGTTTATGCTCAGCCCACATGGGCGTATGAGCCCGTTTCAGCAGGCGCAAATGTTTAGCCTGCAAGATGCAAATATCCATAACATTGCCGTTGAAGGCGTGTTTGATGACTGCCAAGATATTGTTAAGGCCGTCAGCAACGATTTGGACTTCAAGCGCCGCTACAAAATCGGCACGGTCAATTCCATCAACTGGGCGCGTTTGCTGGCACAGGTGGTGTATTACTTTGCAGGCTACTTTCAAGCCACGCAAAATGAGGATGAAAAAGTCAGCTTTACCGTGCCCAGCGGCAACTTTGGCAATATCTGCGCGGGGCATGTGGCGCGTGAAATGGGCTTGCCCGTGGCACAGCTTGTGGTGGCTACCAACGAAAACGATGTGCTTGATGAGTTTTTCCGCACAGGCATTTACCGCGTGCGCGGCAGTGCCGATACGTTTGAGACCAGCAGCCCCAGCATGGACATCAGCAAAGCCAGCAACTTTGAGCGTTTCATCTTCAACTTGCTGGGCAACGATGCTGCGCAAACCCGCGCCTTGTTTGCCGATGCGCTTGCGCAACAAGGGCAGTTTGACTTGAGCCAACACCCCCGTTTTGCGCTGGCGGCCAGCCAGTTTGGCTTTGCCAGCGGCAAAAGCACCCATGCCAACCGCCTGCAAACCATCCGCGATGTGTACCAGCAACACGGCGTAATGGTTGACACCCACACCGCCGATGGCGTAAAAGTAGCGCGTGAGCACCAGCAGAGCGATGTGCCCATGGTTGTGCTTGAAACCGCGCTGCCGATTAAGTTTGCCGCCACCATTACCGAGGCACTGGGCAAGGCGCCTGAAATTCCTGCCGCATTTGCTGGTTTGGAAGACTTGCCTAAACGCTTTGTTGTTGTGCCCGCCGATGTGGACGCAGTCAAACAAATCGTTGTTGCAAACTGTGCCTGAGGCTGGCTAGCGGTTGAAATGCCGCTTGCCAGAGCTTGCGAAAACGGAATGTTTCACTACAAAATCTGTCAAATACAAAGCAAAGAAACAAAGTAAAGAAATAAAGCGCACCATTTTGTAGAGAAAATCTCAAAAATGCATCAAGCAGTTTTAGCTAATTTTCTCCTGTTTTAAATAGAGGTAAGCCATGTATTCAAGCATTCATTCTTCAGCTCGCCAAACTTTGCAAACGGGCGGCGTATTGTTGGTGGCACTGTTGCTAACAGGCTGTGTGGTGTTTGATGCTGTGCAACCAAGCCGCAACACGCAAAAAGCCCCACCGCGCCGCGCCGCCGCTGAAACTGCTGCTGCAGGCTGGACGGGCAATTACGTTGGCTTGCTTCCTTGCCCCGACTGCAAAGCCTTGAAAGTAGAGCTGGGTTTATACAAAGACGGCACCTACAAACTGCTAACGCAAGAAATGGGCACAGGCAGGCCAGCGATGGAAAGGGGTGGTAGCTTTACCTTTAATGCCAATGAAACACGCATTACGCTTGACAGCAATGGCCAAAATCGCAGCTTTGATATTCTTGCCAACGGTCGTTTGCGCATGTTGGGCAAAGATGGCAAAGTTGTTACAGGTGCTGATGCGGGGCGTTTTATTCTCAGAAAATAACCCTGTAGTTGACTGCAATTTGCGCTATCGCCCCGTTTTGCTAACGGGGCGTTTTTGTTGCTGCCCTTGAATACTGTCTGTTTGTGCCACATATACAAAGCAACCAGAACTTTTTTTCAAGGATGACAAACCATGCGCCCTGATAAATTCACCACCAAATTTCAAGAAGCCTTGTCTGATGCCCAAAGCCTTGCCTTGGGGCATGACCATGCCTATATCGAACCCGTGCACGTGCTGCTGGCCATGTTGCAGCAAACCGATGGCGGCCCGCGCAGCCTGATACAGCGTGCAGGAGCCAATGTGCAAGGGCTGCAAGCCGCACTGGAAGACGCAGTTAAGCGCCTGCCCCAAGTGCAGGGGCAAGAGCAGGTGCAGGCAGGACAAGAGCTTGTGAGCTTGCTGCAGGCAACCGAGAAAGAGGCCATCAAGCGTGGCGACCAGTTTATGGCCAGCGAGTTGTTTGTGCTGGCTGCTTGTGATGCGCGCGGCGCAGTGGGCGACATCTGCAAAGCCCACGGACTGAACCGCAAAAACCTGCAAGCCGCCATTGAAGCCGTGCGCGGCGGCCAAAGCGTTGATAGCGCCGAGGCCGAAGGCAACCGCGAGGCGCTTGCCAAATACACGCTGGATTTAACCGAACGCGCCCGTTTGGGCAAGCTCGACCCCGTGATTGGCCGCGATGACGAAATCCGCCGCACCATTCAAGTCTTGCAACGCCGCAGCAAGAATAACCCTGTGCTGATTGGCGAGCCTGGCGTGGGCAAAACCGCCATTGTTGAAGGGTTGGCGCAACGCATCGTTTCAGGCGAAGTGCCCGATTTGCTCAAAGGCAAGCGCGTGTTGGCGCTGGATATGGCAGCACTGCTGGCGGGTGCGAAATACCGTGGGGACTTTGAAGAACGCCTGAAAAACGTACTCAAAGAGCTGGCCAAAGACGAAGGCCAAACCATTTTGTTTATCGACGAGCTGCACACCATGGTGGGCGCTGGCAAAACCGATGGCGCTATGGATGCAGGCAATATGCTCAAGCCCGCGCTGGCGCGTGGCGAGCTGCATTGCGTGGGCGCTACCACGCTGGACGAATACCGCAAATACATTGAAAAAGACGCAGCACTGGAGCGACGCTTCCAGAAAGTGCTGGTGGGCGAGCCTACGGTAGAAGCCACCATCGCCATCTTGCGCGGTTTGCAGGAAAAGTACGAAGTGCACCACGGCGTAGAAATTACCGACCCAGCCATAGTTGCTGCGGCTGAACTCAGCCACCGCTACATTACCGACCGCTTTTTGCCCGACAAAGCCATTGACTTGATTGACGAGGCAGCCGCAAAAATCAAGCTGGAAATTGATTCCAAGCCCGAGGCGATGGACAAGCTCGACCGCCGCCTGATACAGCTCAAAATCGAGCGCGAAGCACTGAAAAAAGAAAAAGACGAAGCATCCATCAAGCGCCTTGAGCTGCTGCAAGAAGAAATCGAAAAATTGGCTAAAGAATATGCCGATTTGGAAGAAATCTGGAAAAGCGAAAAAGCAGCCGCCCAAGGCAGCCAGCAAGTGCGCGAGGAGCTAGATCGTGTGAAATTCCAAATCAAGGAATTTACCAGCAAGGGTGATTTTGATCAGGTAGCCAAGCTGCAATACGGCAAGCTGCCAGAGCTTGAGCGCCGCTTGAAAGAAGCCCAAAACAAAGAAACCGCCGCAGACGGGCAGGGCAAAGGCAACCAGTTGCTGCGCACCCAAGTGGGCGCAGAAGAAATCGCTGAAGTTGTTAGCCGTGCCACAGGCATACCTGTAGCCAAAATGATGCAGGGCGAGCGTGAAAAGCTGCTGCATATGGAAGATAAACTGCACGAGCGCGTGGTGGGGCAGGAAGAAGCCATAGGCGCGGTAGCCAACGCCATTCGCCGTTCACGTTCGGGCTTGAGCGACCCCAATCGCCCCACTGGCAGCTTTTTGTTTCTGGGCCCCACGGGTGTGGGTAAAACCGAGCTGTGCAAGGCACTGGCAGGCTTTTTGTTTGACAGCGAGGAACACCTGATTCGCATTGACATGAGCGAGTTTATGGAGAAACACTCGGTTAGTCGCCTGATTGGTGCGCCTCCTGGCTATGTAGGCTACGACGAAGGCGGCTATTTGACCGAAGCCGTGCGCCGCAAGCCCTACAGCGTAGTGCTGCTCGATGAGGTGGAAAAAGCGCACCCCGACGTGTTTAACGTGCTGCTGCAAGTGCTTGACGATGGGCGCCTGACCGATGGGCAAGGGCGCACCGTAGACTTTAAAAACACGGTGATTGTGATGACCAGCAACATCGGCAGCCATCTGATTCAAAGCATGGTCGGGCAAGAGCAGCAAGCCATTAAAGATGCCGTGTGGGAAGAACTCAAAAGCCATTTCCGCCCCGAGTTTTTAAACCGCATTGATGAAACCGTGGTGTTTCATGCGCTTGATGCCAAACACATCAGCGCGATTGCCAGCATACAACTGGGCATTTTGCAGCAACGTTTGCAAAAAATGGATTTGGTGCTGGAGGTTTCCCCTGCTGCGCTGGAGGAGCTGGCCAAGGTTGGGTTCGACCCCTTGTTTGGTGCGCGCCCACTCAAACGCGCCATACAGCAGCGGATTGAAAACCCCTTGTCTAAAGCGCTGCTGCAAGGGCAGTTTGCGCCCAAGAGCACTATTCACGTTACCGTGGATGCAGCGCGTGCGCCAGGCGAGTTTCAGTTTTCGCTGTAAGGGTGTGCCTGAAAACACGCTTGCAGGCTGGCTGCAACCAGCCTTGCAATCTGCTTTAGCGCCTGTTGTTGGCAGGCATGATGGGCTGGGTTGCATGGAAGATGTAAAACGCGCCTTGGGCATGGCTTAGCAAGAGTCTGCATTGCGTTTGCCCACAAAAAAACCGGCTGAAAGATGCCGGTTTTTTTGTGGATGCCTGAAGTGCTGCCATAAGCAGCACAAGCCGAGCATTTATTAAGACAGGTGCTTGCCAATCAGGCCAGCCATTTCAAACATGGTGACTTGTTTTTTGCCAAATACAGCTTCGAGCTTGGCATCGGCATTGATGTTGCGCTTGTTTTTGTCGTCTTGCAGCTTATGGGCTTTGATGTAAACCCAAAGTTGTTTGACTACTTCAGTGCGGGGCAGAGGCTTGCTGCCAACTACGGCTGCCAGTGCTGCGCTGGGAGTCAGGGGTTTCATGAAAGCGGCATTGGGTTCGCGCTTTTTTGGTGCTGCTTTTTTTTCTGTTGCAGCAGCTGGTTTTTTTGCTGTGGCCATCTTAAATTCTTTCCTGATGAAGTCGTTGAAATTGGCAGCCGTTTGTTTTCAAAATCAAATGGACTGCCAGCCGTGCGCTATCCTAATAGAGAATAAGAGCGCTGACAAGCAGATTGTGAAAAAAAATAGTGAATATTAATTGTGTGAATTAATTAATAGCGCGATATAGACGGGGCTGTATGCCCTTGTTTTTTTATGTATTTATGACAAGAGGCGCAGTGGCTTGCCTTATTTATGCGCTTTTAACAAAAAATACCGACTTAAAGCCTGTATTTGTTTGAAATATATGCTTGCCATTATGGCCAAGACTGCCAAGCGGGGGCGAATGCTTGGGCTTTGCGGCATTGTTGGCGCAAGAGTTTGTTGGGGCGTATGTGTTGTTTTTAGGTATTTGCGCGTAAAAAGTTGCCGCTGGCGGGCAAGCTGTGCGTGGCAGGCAGCTATTTTGGCACATGGCTTTGGGGCAGAAAAACATGCTAGCCAAAGCGTTTAGGGAGAGTTTTTTTGTGTCTGCGTTTTACGGGCGCGAGCGCGTGCCAGTGCGGCGGCAATAACGGCTTGCTTTTTATCGGGCGCTGCTGCGGCAGGGGGGGGCGTTTGGGCTGGGCTGCGCAATGCGGCAGTGCCTGCGTGCGCTGTGCTGCGCTCTGCTATGCGTGACAAACGTTTTTCATAGCGTTGCAGGGATTTGTCTGCCTGGCTCTGTGTCCATGCGCCCCAGCCAGTCTTTGCCTCGCTGGTGGTTTCCATGTGGATGCAGTCTACGGGGCAGGCTATTGCACATAACTCGCAACCCGTGCAGTGCTCTTCCATTACGGTGTGCATTTTTTTATGGCTGCCCACAATGGCATCAACTGGGCAGGCTTTGATGCAGCGGGTGCAGCCTATGCACCAGGCTTCATCAATAATGGCTACGCGCAGTGGCGTTTCACTGCCGCAGTCAGGCTCAAGCTCCAGCGCATTGGCCAAAGCTGGCTCGCCCAGTGCTGTGGCAATGCGCGCAATGCCAGCAACGCCACCTGGCGGGCAGCGGTTGATGTTAGCTTGCTGCTCAACTATGGCTTGCGCGTAGCTGGCGCAGTCAGCCCAGCCGCAGCGCTGGCACTGGGTTTGTGGCAGCAGGTTGTGGATTTTTTTCGCTTTTTCGGGCAAGTCTGCGTGTAAAGTAGGGTGCGTATTGGGGCTGGTAAGTGGCTTCATGTGGCAGCATTTTAATGTGCGCGTAGCAAGCTGCAATGCGCATGGCAATTGCAGCCCAAAATGACGAAAGATGGCGAAAAATCGCAGAAAAGCCTTTTGTTTTTTGATTGGCTAAAGCAAGTAGCGTTGGCTCAAGGAGTTTGTGTTGAGATTTAAGGTTTTTATTTTGGCTGCTGGCAGTGCCTTGGTGCTTGCTGCTTGCAGCAGTAGCTTGTTGCATACACCGAGCGTTAGCCAGATGCCACCTGCTATCAATGCCAATGGCGTGATGGTGGCCGCAGATAGTCTGATGACGCTTTACACCTATGCAGGCGATGGCTTGGAGCAGTCAGCCTGTGTGGATGCGTGTGCAGAAATCTGGCAGCCATTGCTGGCTAATGGCAGCGATACGAGCAGGGGCGACTTCAGCGTATTTAGCCGCAGCGATGGGCGCTGGCAGTGGGCGTTGATGGGCAAGCCGCTTTACGTTTGGGCTGATGAGGTTAGCCCAGGCGATATTGGGGGAGAAGCTGCCAATACCCAATGGCGCGCCTACCGTGTGGCAAGTAAGCAATAAAAAAAAAGCCTGACTTATAACAAGTCAGGCTTTTTAAATTGGTCGGCGTGGCGGGATTCGAACTCGCGACCCCTTGCACCCCATGCAAGTGCGCTACCAGGCTGCGCTACACGCCGAAGCCCACGATTATATGGCGATTTTGGGTCAATATTGGGCTTGGATAGAGAAATTTTGCGAATTTATGGGGATTGACGGTTGACCTGCTACAAAAATGGGCAGTTTGTTTAGTCTAGCAAGCTGCGGATGGCTTGCAGCTCGGTGCGCAGGGCATCCCAAGATAGCTCTGCGCCCGTATGTTCAGAAAGTGTGCTTGGGGTGGGTGTTAATGCAGAGGCGAGGGCAGGGCTGCAAGCGGGGCTGGTTTGGATTTCGGTGGTGGGGGCAGAGTCTGGCGGGGGGGCTGCTTGTCTGGTTTTTTGATTTTCAAGCTGGCTACGTGCGCCGCTGATGGTAAAGCCCTGCTCGTAGAGTAAATTGCGGATGCGGCGCACCATGAGCACTTCGTGGTGCTGGTAATAGCGGCGGTTGCCGCGTCGCTTCATGGGGGCGAGTTGGGTAAATTCTTGCTCCCAATAGCGCAGCACATGGGGCTTGACACCGCACAACTCGGCTACTTCGCCGATGGTGAAGTAGCGTTTTGCAGGAATGGGGGGCAAGGCGGGCGCAGACATGAATCACTGAAAAGGTAAAGGGCGTTGCGGGCTAAAAAGCATAGCATATCCGAAACATGGGGTCGGTTGCAGATAATTTGCCTGAAGTTGCTGCTGCAGCGGCTATGCGCTTTGATTTGACTTGACTTGCCTTACCGTTGTGTGGCTGTGGCTGGCTGCTGGGCAAAAACAAACGCCTTTTCTGAGTGCTGTTTGCGTCAGAAAAGGCGTGTATTAAAGCCGCAACAAGCGGCTGCAACAAGCAGTAATCAGTTTTTGCGGTCTGCTTCGAGCTTGAGCATGGCAGCGCCTTCGCCCAGCGTGAGCAGGCCGCTGTGGGCATATACGCCCAGTTTGGCGCGGGTGTCGGTAATGTCGAGGTTGCGCATGGTGAGTTGGCCAATGCGGTCTGCGGGGCTGAATGGGGCGTTTTCTACTTTTTCCATGCTCAGGCGCTCGGGCGCGTAGGTGAGGTTGGGTGATTCGGTGTTGAGGATGGAGTAGTCGTTGCCACGACGCAGCTCAAGAGTGACTTCGCCTGTGATGGCGCTGGCTACCCAACGCTGGGCAGTTTCGCGCAGCATGAGGGTTTGGGGGTCGAACCAGCGGCCTTGGTAGAGCAGGCGACCCAGACGCAGGCCGTTGATGCGGTATTGCTCAATTGTGTCTTCGTTGTGGATGCCCGTGAGCAGGCGCTCGTAGGCGATGTGCAGCAGCGCCATGCCTGGGGCTTCGTAGATGCCGCGGCTTTTGGCTTCGATGATGCGGTTTTCAATCTGGTCGCTCATGCCTAGCCCGTGGCGGCCACCAATGCGGTTGGCTTCCATGAACAGGGCTACGGGGTCGGTAAACTCTTGTCCGTTAAGGGCTACGGGGCGGCCTTCTTCAAAGCGTACGCGCACTTCTTCGGGTTTGATAGCAACGTTGTCTTGCCAGAAGGCTACGCCCATGATGGGTTTGACGATGCGGATGCCGCTGTTTAAAAACTCCAAATCTTTGGCTTCGTGGGTTGCGCCCAGCATGTTGCTGTCGGTGCTGTAGGCTTTCTCGGCGCTCATTTTGTAGCCGTGGCCGTGGGCGGTCATGAAGGCGCTCATTTCTGCGCGGCCGCCGAGTTCGTCGATAAAGGTTTGGTCGAGCCAGGGTTTGTAGATTTGCAGCGCGGGGTTGGTGAGCAGGCCGTAGCGGTAGAAACGCTCGATGTCGTTGCCTTTGAAGGTGGAGCCGTCGCCCCAGATGTTGACATCGTCTTCTTTCATGGCGGCAACCAGCATGGTGCCAGTGACGGCGCGACCCAGCGGGGTGGTGTTGTAGTAGTACACGCCGCCTGTGCTGATGTGGAATGCGCCGCATTGCAGTGCGGCAATGCCTTCGTGGGCAAGCTGGGTGCGGCAGTCAATCAGGCGGGCTTTTTCTGCGCCGTATTCCATGGCTTTTTTGGGGATGGCGTCGTAATCGGGCTCGTCGGGCTGGCCCAGGTTGGCGGTGTAGGCGTAGGGCACTGCACCTTTTTGGCGCATCCAGAGCAGGGCGGCAGAGGTGTCCAAGCCGCCAGAGAAGGCGATGCCAACTTTTTTGCCAGTGGGGAGGTTTTGAAGAATGCTTGACATGGATGTAATGAGATGAAAGGGTGAAAGAAAAAACTGTGCCTTGATGATAAACCATGCGTGGCGGCTTCAAGCGCAAGGGTGCAGGGGCAGGGCGGCTTATTGCAGCAATTGCGCCCAGACTTTTTCCAGCCGCTTGACGCTTACGGGCTGCGGGGTGCGTAGCTCTTGCGCGAAAAAGCTCACGCGCAGTTCTTCAAGCAGCCAGCGAAACTCGGCCAAGCGGCTGTCTGCCTGGCCTTTGCGCTCGGCGAGCAGGCGCAGGTAGCGTTGCTCAAGGGGCTTGAGTTCAGCGAGTTTGGCTGCGTCGCGGGCGGGGTCGGCGCGGTGCTTGTCAAGGCGCATGGCGATGGCTTTGAGATAACGCGGCAGGTGTTGCAACTGCGGCCAAGGCGTTGCCAGTAAAAAGTTTTTGGGGCAGAGGCGTTGGAGTTGGGCGGTGGCGTCTGCCACTGCTTCGGGGGCGTGTTTGCTGTCTTTGAGTTTGCGCTGGGCGGTTTGGTACTCTTGCAAGATGGTGGCTGTTTGGCGGGCAACCTCTTGGGCAATGAGGGTGAGGCGGCCGCGGCCTTGTTCAACGCGCTGGGCAAAGCTGCTGGCATCCATTGGCAGGGGGGCAAGCAAGAAGGCGCGGTCGAGTGCGACGGCGATGATTTGTTGTTTGAGTTCTTCGGCTGTGCCTAGTGCCATGTAGGCGGCTGCCATTTTTTGAAAATCGGGCAGGTTTTTTTCAAGGTATTTGAGTGCGTCTTTGACTTGCAGGGCGCACAGGCGGCGCAAGCCCGCTTGGTGGCGGGTGGCGGCGATGTCGGGTTCGTCAAAAACTTCGATGGTGACTGCGTCGCCTTCGTCTATCAGGGCTGGAAAGCCGATGAGGGTTTGCCTGCCACGGTGTATTTCCATGATTTCGGGCAGTTCGCCAAAGCTCCAGTTGGTGTAGCGCATGCCTTCGGTGATTGCAAGGGGGCTGGCTTGGTTGGCTGGGCTAGATGGGCTGGCAGGTGTGGCGGTGGCAGCAGGAGAACCAGTCATGGCGCGGGTTGCGGGCTGTTTTTGGGCTGCAGGGCGCATGGCGGCTGGTGATGCGCTTGTTGTGCTTGCAGCCGTGTCCGCCTGTTTGCTGCTTGGCAGGGCGGTGCGTAGCACGGCTAGCGCCTGAAATGCTCCGCGTGCCTGCCCGCCCAGTTCGGCTTTGAGTGCGCCCAGGTTGCGGCCTGCGCCCAGTTGCCGCCCGTGCTCGTCTGTGATGCGCAGGTGCATAAAGAGGTGGGCGGGAACCATGTCGAGTTTGAAGTCGGTGCGTTTGACATCCAAACTGGTGTGGTCGCGCACGGTTTTGAGTAGCGCGTCTATGAGGCTGCCTTGGGCAAAGCCTGGGGTGTCTTGCAGTTGTGCGGCTAGCCGCGTGGCGCTCTCAGGCAGGGGCACAAAGCGGCTGCGCGGGCGCTGGGGCAGGCTTTTGAGCAGGGCTTGCACTTTGTCTTTGAGCATGCCTGGCACGAGCCATTCGGTGCGTTCTTCTTGCACTTGGTTGAGGGCAAATAGCGGGATATCGACGCTCAAGCCGTCTTTGGGGTCGCCAGGCTGGTGCAGGTAGCTGGCGCGGCAGTCTACGCCACCCAAGCGCACGGTTTTGGGGAACTGGTCGGTGGTGATGCCTGCGGCGTTGTGCCGCATGAGTTCATCCTGATTGATGTGCAGCAGCTTCGCAGTAGCTTTGCTGGCTTGGGTGTACCACTTTTCAAGCTGGTGGGCGTTGCAGACATTGGCGGGGATGTGGGCATCGTAGTAGGCGTAAATCAGTTCTTCATCCACCAGCACGTCTTGGCGGCGCGATTTGTGCTCGATTTCTTCGATGTGCTGCACCATGCGGCGGTTGGCGGCCAAAAAGGGCAGCTTGCTTTCCCACTCGTCGCCTACGAGGGCCTGGCGGATAAAGATTTCGCGGGCAGTGGTGGGGTCGATGCGGTCAAAATCAACGCGGCGGTTGTTGTAGATGACTAGCCCGTAGAGGGTGGCACGCTCAAGGGCAATGACTTTGCCGCTTTTTTTCTCCCAGTGCGGGTCAAGGAGCTGTTTGCGCAGCAGGTGGCTGCCCGCTTGCTCAAGCCATTGGGGCTCGATTGTGGCAATGCCACGCCCAAACAGGCGGGTGGTTTCGACCAGTTCGGCGCACATGACCCAGCGCCCGGGTTTTTTGCGCAAGTGTGCGCCTGGGTGGCGGTAAAACTTGATGCCGCGTGCGCCCAAGTACCAGTCTTGCTCGTCGCTTTTGCAGCCGATATTGCCCAGCAGGCCCGAGAGCAGGCTGATGTGCAGTTGCTCGTAGCTGGCGGGTGTGGTGTTGAGCTGCCAGCCTTGCTCGGCGGCAACGGTAAGGAGTTGGCTGTAGATGTCGCGCCACTCGCGCACGCGCCGCACGTGGATGAAGTGCTGGCGCAGCAGGGCTTCGTACTGGCGGTTGCTGAGTTTGTGAGTGGCTGGCGTAGGGGCTGCTGTGGTGGCTTGTGTTGTGCCTGCTGCTGTGGCGCTCGCTGTTGGTGCGTTGGTGTTTTGTGTGGCTGGCGGCTGGCTTGCGCTGCGTTGGCTGGCAGGTAGCACGGCTTGCTGGGCGCTTTGTTTGGTTTTGCCTTTGGCGGCTGCTTGTTGCGCTTTGGCCGAGGGCAGGGCGGGCGTGCCGCCGCGTGCGTCAGCCAGCCATTGCCAGAGCTTCAAGGTGCTGGCAAATTCGCTTTTTTCGTCGTCAAACTTGGCTTGTTGCTGGTCGGCTTGGGCTTGCTGCTCCAAAGGGCGGTCGCGCACGTCTTGTACTGACAAGGCTGCAGCTATGACCAGCACTTCGTGCAGTGCGCCGCGCGTGTGTGCTTCAAGCAGCATGCGGCCTACGCGCGGGTCTAGCGGCAGGCGCGAGAGGGCTTTGCCTATTGTGGTGAGCTGGCGGGCATCATCTACCGCGCCGATTTCTGCCAGTAACTGGTAGCCGTCGGCTATTGCCTTTGGGCGGGGTGCTTCAAGAAAGGGAAATTGCTCCACATCGCCCAAGTGCAGCGACTGCATGCGCAAAATAACGCCAGCTAAAGAGGAGCGCAAAATTTCGGGGTCGGTAAACGGGGGGCGAGCAGCAAAGTCTTTTTCGTCGTACAGGCGTATGCAGATGCCACCTGCTACGCGCCCGCAGCGGCCTGCGCGTTGGTTGGCAGCAGCTTGGCTGATGGGCTCGACCAGCAGTTGCTCAACTTTGTTGCGGTAGCTGTACCGCTTGACGCGGGCGGTGCCGCTGTCAATAACGTAGTGGATGCCGGGCACGGTGAGCGATGTTTCGGCTACGTTGGTTGCCAGCACAATGCGACGCTGGTTGTGGCGCTCGAAAATGCGCTCTTGCTCGGCTTGGCTCAGGCGGGCAAACAGGGGTAGCACTTGGGCGGCGCGTAGCAGTGGGCTGTGGCTAAGGTGCTCGCGCAGATGGTCGGCAGCTTCGCGGATTTCGCGCTCGCCTGGTAGGAAAACGAGAATGTCGCCCGCAGCGTGTGGGCTGCTCCAGAGCTCATCAACCGCATCGGCTATGGCAGTGTTCAGGTCGGTATCTTTGCTTTCTTCAAACGGGCGGTAGCGCATTTCTACTGGAAACAGGCGGCCTGAGACCATGATGATGGGTGCAGCTCCCTTGCTGCTGGCAAAGTGCTGGGCAAAGCGCTCGGCATCGATGGTGGCAGAGGTGACGATGACTTTTAAATCGGGGCGGCGCGGCAGTATTTCGCGCAGATAGCCCAGCAAAAAGTCGATATTCAAGCTGCGCTCGTGTGCCTCGTCGATGATGAGGGTGTCGTAGGCTTGCAGCAGCGGGTCGCTTTGGGTTTCGGCCAGCAAGATGCCATCGGTCATCAGCTTGACGGATGCGCCTTTTTGCAGACGGTCGGTAAAGCGCACCTTGTAGCCCACCACCTCGCCTAAAGGCGTGTTTAGCTCTTCGGCAATGCGTTTGGCTACGCTGCTGGCAGCAATGCGGCGCGGCTGGGTGTGCCCGATTTGGCGTGGTTTTTGCCCTGGTGCGGCATTGCATGCGCCTCTGCCAAGCGCCAGCGCAATTTTGGGCAGTTGCGTGGTTTTGCCCGAGCCTGTTTCGCCGCAGACGATGATGACTTGGTGTGCGCGTATGGCAGCCATGATGTCATGGCGCTTGCCTGAGACGGGCAACGATTCGGGAAAGTCAATCTGCAAGGGAGAAGCTGGGGACAAGGCGCACCTGTAAATTCAATAGCAAAGGGAGAAACAAAGGCAAGCTGGCAATTATCGTCTGTGTGGTGCGGTTTTGC
>JAGONG010000054.1 GCA_017993135.1 Allobrachymonas sp. | reverse complement strand
TAGCCCTTATAGGGAAGCGGTTGCCCGTCATTAGATACGCCGTGACGCGTGGCCTGCGTGGGCTCGGTGATGCGAATTAAGTTGCTAATTTCGCGCCCAGCACTGCCATCCGCTTTACGGCGCTGCTTAATTGAGCCATCTTTGCGAATGCCGTAGGAAGTTTCCTCCATCATGGCGCCTTCATGCCCATGATTGGGTTTATGGCTCACCCATATATGCTGCACGGCACGCTCTACATGGGCGCGATATGTTGGCCACGGGTCGGGCATGGTTTCTACCAAGCGATCCAGTCCCTTGTTTCGCGCATCTGCACTGGCTTGGGCGAAGCGTTGCAGCAGGCCTTGGTCGGTTACGCCGATAACGCAGGCATCTACCGCATGGTGGCGGTGGTCGTTGCGGTTTTTTTCGCCGTTTAAGCCCAGCACGCTATTGAGGCCAAATTTGCCGCGCAATAGCGCAGTCATTTGCCCTGGTATGACGCGCACGCCACTGCCTGGGCAGATAAGGGTTAAATACTCTTTGGCTATGCGTGAAAGGTAGCGGGTGTCGTTTAATGCGCGGGCAAGGAAGCCTTTGTCATCGCGTAACCATTGCTCGTAGCCGTCAGGGGCGAAGCGGTAACGCTTGGCGCGTGGCATGCGTTCGGCGCGTTGCAGTATGCCTTCGTAGCCCCAACCTTGTGCTGCAAAGTCGGCGTGTGCTTGCCAAGGGCTGCGGTTGCCTTTGACACGGTTGGCCTGCCGCATGGAGACTGTGCGGTTGTTCAGGCTGTCATCCAGCGTCTGGCTAAAGGGCAAGATGTGTTCAATTTCGACTTCGGGGCCAAGCAACATGCTGGCGCTGATATGCACGCCGCTGTAAGGGCAGCGGCGGTCGGCCACGTCAAAGCTGAGTTCTTTCCACAAAATCCATTTCTGAATATCACTGTCTTTGACGTTGTACGGCTCTACGCCGCGCAAATCGGCAATTTCTTGCCGAACGCGCTGTCTGCGTTTTTGGTTATCCGCCTGTTTTTTCTGTGCTTCCAACTTTTGTTCTCTGCTTTGCTTTAGCTCGCGCGCCAGCTCTACTACGATTTCTGTCGGGCGGCCATAGCGTTTAATCAGCGCATTGACAACCACGCGCACCTGATTTAAGCCGATATGCACGGTGGGGTTGGCAATTTTTCCGTAGCGTTCTTCTTCGTTTTTGGGGTTGTCCTTGGCAAAAGCAACGTGGCGCTTTAAGGCTCTGCCGTAGTAGGGCAGTTGTTTAAAAATATACGTTGGCTTGATTTCGCCAGTAGATTGCACAACTCGCTCGCCTATGTGCTCTATTTCTTCGTCGGCGTACTCAAAATCAAAGGCCAAATCGCTGTGGTGGGCATAGCCAGCGGCTTGCACGGCTTTGTCATAAGTGCGTGGTTGCAGCACACCATCCACAAGCTCGCCATCGCGCAGGTGCGGCAAAATGCGGTTGAGCGCCTTGCGGCTCAAGCTGCCGTAGCCTTCGGGCAGACCCGCATTGGCTATGCGTGCAGCGCGTTCGGCATCTATGCCAGTGTGCTGTTGCAGCCACTCAATCAGTTTGGCTTCGCTTTCTTCGCTCACCAGTTGCCAAACGATTTCGTCTTGCTGCGCCTCTGCAAACGTATGCCACGCGTTGCCGAACAAGTCGGGCTTACTCAAAATGGCTGTGGTGGCATTGCCTTTGAGCTCTTTGCGCTTCTCATCTTCCAGGTTAAATTGCACTGCGCCATCTGCTTTGAGCAACTTTCGGATAGCGACAAAAGTGATTTTCGACTTGCTTTCAAGCGCCGCCACAATCTGGTCGCGCTGCGCCAATGTCAAGGGCGCTTGCTGCAATCTGCTATCAAGCAAGCGTAAATTATTAACCTCTTGCAACATGCGAAAACGTTGCTGGCTGGGCAGCGCCAGCGGTGCGCGTGGCTCATCGGGCTCAAGCGTGCAGCGCCCTGGCAGCACGGGGCGCAGCTTGCGCTGGTGCAGCAAGGTGTCGCGCAAATCTGCCCGCGCCGCCTCGGTAAACAAAGCGGGGTTGAGTGAAGCCTGCTTTGCCCACAATGCGTCAAACTCGTCGGCAATCATTTGGCGGTCGATATACAGGTCGTAGCTTTTTTCTATTTTGCTTTTACCGTCTTCGCGCAACACCTTGTTTTCGCGGTAGCGGGCGCGCACTGGCTGGCCTTGTGCCATGCGTTTTGCCAGCAACTCGCCTACTGTACGGGGTTGGTCGTTTTGGGTGTTTTCGTGCTTGCGATTCACCCATGCCAGCAGGTCAAAAGCGTCTGGCTCCAGCCGTTTTTTCTTGTCCGCATCAAGCGGGTAAGCGGCCAATTCGGCGCGCAGGCTGTTGATGGCGCTTTTTAACGCGCTAGCATCGTTTTCGCCTTTGTCCGTCTTGCGGTTGCTTTTAAATCCGCGCCGTTGATTGATGTGGAATAAAGCGCGGCCAAATTCGCTGGGTGTGAGTGCCTGCTCAAGCCCTTTAGCGCGTAATTCGTATGGGTTTATCTGCTCAAGTGCTTTACGCGCTGCTTCATCTTGCGGGAAAAAACCGTAAGCAATTAACTTGTCTTGCATGCGTTGCTTACGTTTGAGCAGCCTATCGCGACGGCGGCGCATGGCACGCGCGGCGCGGCGGGTTACGGCTAAAGAAGAGCCGTCTTTCGGGTTGCGCCCATCGCTAAAGATGCGCACGCCCGCTTTGATGATGGCGGTGGGAGTGTTTTGCGCATCAAGCCTGAAAAGCGCCCAGCCAAGTGAAGTGCTGCCAAGATCAAGTGCCATGCGGTAGCGCAGCGGTGCGGAAGATGACATGCTAAAAACTCCTGCAATGAAATTTGCCACATAAAAAACACACTTAACGCTTTTACTGCCTAAGTGCTGAAAATTACCTCTCACGAAGTGTACGCATTTATTTGGGCTTCAGATGAGCCTTGCAGCTAAGCACGCGCGCGTACGCCATTGTTTTGAGAGTTTATGAATGCTCTGTATTTTTGCTGCTAGAATCCCTCTAAATCAATCGATTGGAAAATGCGCTCTGGACGCTAACAAGCTGAAAGATGCACCAAATGGAAAGCCCGGCATGCCGGGCTTTCGCTTTTTCTGCTGTGCTGTGCTCTACGGGGCTTATTCAATTGCAGCGGATTAGGCTTTTCAGCCACTGCGCGGCAACTAAACGGGGTGGGCTTTGTGCAGCAAGGCAGCAGCGACATTGCGCCATCGCCATCGCCATCGCCATCGCCATCGCCATCGCCATCGCCATCACCATCGCCACAGCCACAGCCACAGCCACAGCCACAGCCACAGCCACAGCGTACATATTGTGTGGCTATTGCCGCGCTTGGCTCGCCTGAATATTTCTCACAACCACCCACGTTGCTGCAAATCTGCCACAAGGCGCTGGGCTGCGCCTCGGTGCATTTGGCTAAAGCTGTGCGCGGCTTGCTGCATGGTGGGTAGGGTGGGTGTTGGGTTTGTTGGCGGCTTGGGGCTTTCGGGGTTTTCTGCGCTGGCTGGCTGGCTGGTGCTGGTTTGGCTGATGCTAGGGGTGGGCGGTAGTAGCAGGTCTGCCGCTTGGACTACCGCTTGCGCCATGTCGGTGCAGCGCAGTGCCGCACCTGCTGCTATGGCTTGTTCGCTGGCTTGGGCAAAGTTGAAGGTGTGGGGCCCCAGCAGCACGGGGCAGCCGCAGGCGCAGGCTTCTATCAGGTTTTGCCCACCCAACGGGGCGAAGCTGCCGCCCATCAAGACAATGTCTGCCATGCCGTAGTACAGGGGCATTTCGCCCATGCTGTTGCCTAGCCACAGTACGGGAGCAGAGGTGTTGTTATCGCTGCCCAATGGCGCTGGGTGCGGTATGTTTGGCGTAGCTGATGCGCTTGGTGCTTCTGGCGCTTTTGACAAGTTGGGCTGGTCTGCATGCAGTGGGCTGGTGTTTGCTTCTATGCGGCGGCGTACTTGCCAGCCAGCGGCGGTAAACAGGGCGGCTACGGCTTCGAAACGCTGCGGGTGGCGCGGCACGATGAGCCATTGCAGGCTGTGCAGCAGGTGTTGTTGGCTTGCGGGCAGGGCTTGCAGGGCGGCTAGCAGTAGTTGCTCTTCACCGTCGCGGCTGCTGGCGAGCATGGCTACGGGGCGGGGAGATGCATCGGCTTGCTGCCACAACCCGCGCAGGTGCCGGCCTTGTTGCAGCAGGGTGGGGTCGGGGGTGGCATCGAATTTGAGGTTGCCTGTGACTTGCACGGCGCGGGCTTGTAAGGTGCGTAGCCGCTGTGCGTCGGCTTCGCTTTGCGCGTAGGTAGCACTTAGGCTGCCGTAGATTTTCGCGGCAAGGCGCTTAAAGCGCAGGCTTTGGCGCAGGGTTTTGGCGCTCATGCGGGCGTTGGCCAGCGCTACGGGCGTGTTGTGTTGCTGGCAGGCGAGCAGCAGTTGCGGCCAAATTTCAGTTTCCATAATCAGGCCCAAACGCGGGCGAAAGGTGCGTACGAAGCGCTGCGCGTTACGGCGCTCATCCCAGGGTAGCCAAACTTGCATATCGCCCGCGTGCAGCAGTTTTTGCCCTTCTTGCCAGCCCGTAGCTGTGCCGTGTGTGAGCAGCAGGCGCATATCGGGGCAGGCTTGGCGCAAGGCTTGCAGCAGTATGGCAGCGGCGCGGGTTTCGCCCAGTGACACGGCATGTATCCACACCCATTGCCCTGCGTGCGCGCCAGCTTGCGCCAGCTCTTGCGCGGTGTAGTTGGCAAACCGCTGGTGGGTGGCGTGCAGATACAGCGGCTCAAGCGCACCACGGCGGCGCAGTTTGCGGCGCAGCAGCGGGCGAGCCAGCCAGAGCAAGAGGTTGTAGGCGCTTAGCAGCATGGGTGAAACGGGGTAAATAGTGAAGGCTTGCCCTTCGTGAAAACAGGCAAAGTGCGGCTGTGCCCTTCAGCATAGCCCAAAGCAGCCATGCGCCAAAGCAGCACATAAAGCGTTCGTATTGCAGCGAACCTTACAATGAAGCGCATAAGCCCCTTTAATACATGCTTGATGGGCGCTGGCAGCCGCCACGTTGCACAGCCATGCAAGCCGCACAAGCTATGCAAACCCCCAAGCAAAAGAAACCATTTTATTTGCAGGAGCCGCACATGAACCCCACCCGAGCCGATATTGCCTCTATCCGCCGCAGCTACGAACGCGCAGAACTGAATGAAGATGCCTCGCACGCCGATCCGCTGCAACAATTTGGGCAATGGTTTGATGAAGCACTCAAAGCCGAAGTGCTCGAGCCCAACGCCATGACCGTATGCACCGTAGGCAGCGACCTGCGCCCAAGCTCGCGCCTAGTGCTGATTAAAGATTTTGACGCGCGTGGCATTGTCTGGTACACCAACTACCACAGCCGCAAAGGGCAGCAATTGGCAGGCAACCCCTTTGCCGCATTGCAGTTTTTCTGGCCCGAGCTTGAGCGCGTGGTGCGCATTGAAGGCCGCGTAGAGCAAATCAGCGGCGAAGAAAGCGACGCTTATTTCAACAGCCGCCCGCTAGACTCGCGCATCGGCGCATGGGCATCGCCCCAAAGCCAGGTGATTGAAAGCCGCGCTACGCTGGTAATGAATGCTGCCAAGTTTGGCGCCAAGTTCTTGCTGCAACCCCCGCGCCCGCCACATTGGGGCGGCTACCGCCTTGTGCCCGACACATGGGAATTTTGGCAAGGCCGCAAAAGCCGCCTGCACGACCGCTTGCGTTACCGCCTGGATGCCAACAACTGGGTGCGCGAGCGACTTGCACCGTAATTTGCCGCGCCAATACAAAACGCGCTGCCCGCGCCGCACAGCTACGCAAACCCATGCGCATTAACGCAAACGCCACCGCAAAACTGGCGCAGGTACTGAGCAAATTGGCACATCTTGCGCCAACGCGCCCTCAACTGCACCTTTCTGGCACAAACCCCGCCAAGCAAATGCCGCTTTTTCGCCATTGTTAGCGTCGTTTTGGCGGCACTTGTACAAAACCGCTGGTATTTGCAGAGAAAAACAGCTATCTTTACGCTATAAAACCAAACGCATCGCAGCCATCAAAGCAAAGTCCAAGCGTGAAAAAAATACTTTCCAATCATGGACTTGCAGACTTTTAATGGCATTTTGCTTTTGCTTTTTTTGCTATACTTTCAACTCTCAAAACCATTTCAGGAGATTCGAATGAGTCAAGGCGCCTTAGTTAATAATCTGTTTGTTGCGACAAACAGCAAAAGCGAAACCACACGAAACGTACTGCTCGTACTCGGTGGCACACTGTTTTTGGCTCTCATGTCGCAGCTTTCTTTCAAGCTGTCATTTACACCTGTACCCATCACTGGGCAAACATTTGCCGTGGTACTTATTGGCCTGACTTACGGGCGTAAACTGGCTGCATCTACGCTAGCCACCTACCTGCTTGCTGGTACTGCTGGCTTGCCCTTTTTTGCCAACGCTGCCAGCGGGCTTTTCTTTCTCTTGCCAAGCGGCGGCTATTTGATTGGCTTTTTCTTCTCTGCTGTGATGTGCGGCCATTTCGCTGACAAAGGCTGGACCAAATCGCCCTTCAAGCTGGCTGCCATCATGCTGATGTCGCACGTCATCATCTTCGCTTGCGGCTTGGCACAGCTTTCGCTGTTTGTGCCTGCTGAAAAGCTGCTGGCATTTGGCTGGTTGCCCTTCCTGCCAGGTGACGTGGTGAAATCTGCCGCAGTTATTGCCTTGCTGCCTACAGCTTGGAAATTCGTTAGAAATAAAGAGTAAACCAAGTTAGTTGCCAGTTAGCGCCTTGACAGGCACTCAACCAATATAGCCCCTGAAGCACATGGTTGCTTCGGGGGCTATTTTTTTGCTCTGCTGCTTTTTGATTTGCGCAGCTTTTGATGTCTCTGCTTTTGCCTGACTTGCTACCTTATATAGGCAACGCTTGAGGTGATTTTTCTGGCCAAATCGCTTTGCCTTTGCCTATGGCAAAAGCCAGCACAAAAACCATCTGCAAATGGCAGTGGCAAATTGGGCTTATTGCGCTTCCAGGTAGCGTTTACGCCAAAACCATATGCTCAAGCCCACGGCTATTAATACCATGCTGCCTATGGTTATCCAAAAACCAACGTTGTGCTCAAGCAGTGGCATATCTCTGAAGTTCATGCCGAAAATGCCTGTTATCAGGTTGAGTGGCAGAAAAATCGCCGTCAGCACGGTAAGCACGCGCATGATGTCGTTGGTGCGGTTACCTTGGGCGCTGAAGTGGATTTGTACGGCTGTTTCAGCGGTTTGCTCCAAGCGCTGGGCATGGGTGCGCACGCGGTCGATGTGCTCAAGCACATCGCGGGCGCGGGCGGTGACGTGGTCGCGTCGCAAGCGGGCATGGACGGCATCGGCATGGAACGTTTCCAATGGCTGCTCAAGCAGCCCGTCAAGCCATTCTTGCAGCGCATCGTGCTGCTCGTCGCACAAGTCTTCAAGCAGGTGCAACTGGCTGCGCGCGAGCATAAGCGCGTCCCAGTCATGAAACGGGGCGCTGGTTTTGAGCAAATCTGCCTGCCATTTTTTAAGCTGGGCGCTGAGGTCTTTGCGAATGGCAAGGTAGCTATCTACCATGCCGTTAATCATGCGCAGGCTCAAGTCTGCTGGTGTCATGGGCAGGCGCGTGCGGACGTAGCCCGTGTCGCCGCTTAAGCGCACATCTTCCAAGAATCGCTGCAATATGGTGCTTGCTGTGCTGCACCCTGGCGGGTGGATGCTGATGAGCAGGCGGTCAAATACGGCAAACCCCACGGGCAAGGAGCGTATGCCGTCAAACGCGCTGCCCGAAAATTCTGTCTTGAGCGCCTGCTCTGCCTCTGTGGGAGGGGGGCAGTCGACTGCTTCCAAATCGTTTTCGTTTTCGTTGCCATTGTTGCTGTAGCAGGCGGCTTCTTGCGGCGTGGCTAAACGGCGAAATATGATTAAGTCGTAGATGGTGGTGTAGTCGTAGCGCGATGGGTGCGTGGCGTTGGCCAAGTCGTTGCAGTGCAAATCCAGCAGTTGCGAGCCGCCCAAGTGCTGCGCGGCCTGTTGCAGCAAGGGCCAGTGTGCGGGCAGTTCGGTGCGGTCCAGAAATATCCAGATAAAGCCTTCTCCCGCTATTGCGCTGGGCAAGTCTTCCCGAAAATACAGGCTCTCGGAGGTGAATTCAACGATTTTCATGCTGTGCTGCCATTTCGTGAAACTGTTTAGCTCTCCCGCCGATTGCCCTGCGCACACGCAAACCGCCGCTTGCGTGCTTGCTTACCTGCTTTATTGCGGCATGGTTTCGGCAAAGCTGGGGCGCTGCTCAAGGCGCTCTTGCAGCTCTGCCAGATTGGGGTAAAGGCTGCGCCAATCGAGTTCGGGGAAGCGAAAGCTCAACCAGCCCAAGGCACAGCCTGCCGATACGTCTGCCAGCGTCATGTAAACGCCGTTGGTGCAAAAGGGCTTGTCGCCCAGCAAGCGGCTCATTTCAGCCAAGCCTGCATTGACTTTGTCCATATGCCGATCAATCCACGCCTGGCAGCGCTGCTGCTCGGTGCGGCCAGGCCAGGTTTTTTCGCGCAAGACCAAAATTGCCGCGTCCAGCACGCCATCGGCCAGTGCTTCCCAAACCCGCACATCCAGGCGGTCGCGCCCGCTGGCGGGTATGAGTTTACCTACGGGGCTAAGCGTATCGAGGTATTCGACTATGACGCGCGAGTCGTAGACTGCAATTTCAGGCTTGAGCAGCAGCAAGCATGGTGCTTGCCCCAGCGGGTTGTGCTGTGCCAATGCGCTATCTGCCGACCAGGGGTCTTGCACTTCAAAGGTGTATTCAAGTTTTTTTTCAGCCATTACCACCCGTACTTTGCGTACGAAGGCGCTGCTCAAAGAGCCAATTAGTTTCATCAGGTTTTTGTAAGTGTCGGCATCTGCCGGAACCTTGTATTGTAGCTTCACGCCCAAAACTACGCAGAGGCAGTGGCGCACATCGCCCTGCCAAGCGCGATTTCTTGTGGTTTTTTGGTGATTAGGCGTATACTTTGCCCATGCGCCGATTTGCTTCCTGCTTGCGGGCGCTTCACAAATACAGCTAAAACGGGGGATTTTGGCAAAACCAGCTCCTGTTAAGGCACTGGTTTTTTTATTGCCCTATGAGCTTTCTTGCCGTTCCTCAAACCATGCATTTTGCCGACCCTTTGCCCCTGCAAAGCGGTGCCAGCTTGCGTGACTACACCCTTTGCTACGAAACCTACGGCACGCTCAATGCCGACAAGAGCAATGCCGTGCTTATTTGCCACGCGCTCAACGCCTCGCACCACGTAGCTGGCTTTTATGCCGATAACCCCAAAAACACAGGCTGGTGGGACAACATGATTGGCCCGGGCAAGCCGCTCGATACCAACCGCTTTTTCGTCATCGGCATCAACAACATCGGCTCATGCTTTGGCAGCACCGGCCCGCGCGATGCCAACCCCGATGCGCCCGCAGGCAGCGCCCGCCAGTGCTATGGGGCAGATTTTCCTGTCGTTACCGTTGAAGACTGGGTCAATGCACAAGCGCGGCTGCTTGATGCGCTGGGCATAGAGCAGCTAGCCGCCGTGATGGGTGGCAGCTTGGGCGGCATGCAAACCTTGAGCTGGACGCTGCAATACCCCAGCCGCGTGCGCCATGCCATCATCATTGCCAGCGCACCCAATTTAAGCGCCGAAAACATCGCCTTTAACGAAGTGGCACGCCGCGCCATCGTCACCGACCCCGATTTTCACGGCGGGCATTTTTACGAGCACGGCGTTGTTCCCGCACGCGGCCTGCGTATCGCCCGCATGATTGGGCACATCACCTACTTGAGCGATGACGTGATGAACAGCAAATTTGGCCGCGAGCTGCGCAATGCCGTAGCAGGCAGCGAAACTGGCTACCGCTATTCCACGCAAGACGTTGAATTTCAAATCGAAAGCTATCTGCGCCACCAGGGCGACAAATTCAGCGGCTACTTCGATGCCAACACCTATTTGCTCATCACCCGCGCACTCGATTATTTCGACCCCGCCCAACGCTTCGGCGGCGACCTATCTGCCACACTAGCCCAAGCCCAAGCCCGCTTCTTGCTGGTAAGCTTCAGCACCGACTGGCGCTTCTCGCCCGCGCGCAGCCGCGAAATCGTAAAAGCACTGCTAGCCACACGCCACCGCGTTAGCTACGCCGAAATCAACGCACCCCACGGCCACGACGCTTTCTTGTTAGACGATCCGCGCTACCTCAAGCTGATACGCGCCTATTTTGAGCAGGAGGTAGCCGCATGAGCGAGCATCTGGTAGCCCTACAAGCCATAGCCAACCTCGTGCCACACGGCGCGCATGTGCTCGATTTAGGGTGCGGCAAAGGCGCATTACTGGAGCACCTGCAGCAACACCGCGGCTGCACAGGCTATGGCGTAGAAATTGACGATGCCAATATCCACGCCTGCGTGCAGCGCGGCGTATCGGTGCTGCAACTCAATCTGGACGAAGGCCTGAGCATGTTTGGCGATGCCAGCTTTGACGTAGTGCTGCAAATCGACACCCTGCAGCACCTGCGCAACGCCGAAACCATGCTGCTAGAAACCGTGCGCGTAGGCAAGCAAGGCATCATCGCCTTCCCCAACTTTGCCTACTGGCAAAACCGCCTCTCCATTGCGCGGGGACGCATGCCCGTAAACAAACGCCTGCCCTACGAGTGGTACAACACGCCCAACATCCGCGTAGGCACCTATGCCGATTTTGGCCTGCTCGCCGCCCGCAACGGCCTGCAAGTCGCAGACGCGTTTGGCCTGCACGAAAACCAAATCATCCGCACCATGCCCAACCTGCTCGCAAGCACGGCGGTATACCAAGTAGCAAGCAAATAAGCAGCACCAGCTCCCAAACGCCCCAGCGCCTCAACACCCGCACCAGCAATCGCTTGCAAAAACCGCACAAGCAGCATTTATGCGCCCTGCAAGGCACAATCGCTCTGCAAGCCGCATGGGCGCTGCTTGCCGCGTTTTTAGGCATTTTTACGCGCCGCCGTAGCTTGGATTGCTTGCTGCATAACCCTTGCAACAAAGGTCAAGCTACAGCTTGAATGCCCTTCAAATTACCAGCCGCTTTGCAGCAAAGCGCATGAAGCGGCAACCTGCCCCGCGCCAAGGCAGCACATCATCCTTTGCCATGCTCGCAAAAACCAAACTTCGCGTTAAACATGAAGGCAAGCATTAAGGCTAATAAAAAGACAAACAAAAAGGCACTGACATATAGCCAGTGCCTTTTTGCTTTTTGGTATTTTCTTCAATAGAGAGCCATCTCACGACAGCCCTCTACTGCAAGCCTATTACTCAGGCAGTCTGTCTTCAGGAGCCAGAACGAAGCCGTCTGTAACTTCAGACTGTTTGAACTTCGGCTTTTTCAGCGAGAAGGCCAAGATAGCAGAGATTGCAATCAGACCAATAGCTGAGTAGTAAGCGAAGTGATAGCTCTGTGTCAGGTTTACACCTTCAACACCTGCAGCGATTTTGTCCATAACGCTCTTCTTGGAGAAAGAAGCGATAGTTGGGCCAATAATCAGCGACAGACCCCAGCCAGTGTACACAATGCCGTAGTTACCACCGTAAGACTTCAGACCATAGTAGTCAGCCACGATAGAAGGTGTTGTAGACATCA
>JAGONG010000084.1 GCA_017993135.1 Allobrachymonas sp. | reverse complement strand
GATAGACGACGTGTACCAGCAGCGGTATGCCAAGAATGGGGTCGTTGTTGTAGAGGGTGTTTAAGCCAATGCCGCGCAAAAAGGCGTATTGCAGCGGGTTGCCGATGATGCCACCTATGCTGTCGCCAAAGGCCATGGAGTAGCCTACGGCAACCCACAGTACGGTGCTTACGCCCATGGAGACGCAGCATTGCATCAAGATGGTGAGCAGGTTTTTCTTTTGCACCAGACCGCCGTAAAACATGGCTAAACCAGGGGTCATCATCATGACCATGGCGGCGCAAAACAGTTCGTAAGACGTGTTGCCTGAATGGATGGGTGGCATGGGGTTTCGCTCCTGAGTCGGTATGCCTAAAAAGCACATGCAGCGCCTGCCAAGGGGCAAGGCGCTGCATGTGTCAGAGTGCCGTTTTTTTTGCCAACATGAGGCAGCGTGGGGAAAGTGCTGCAACCGCGGGCAATGGCACTCGCAAGTGGGCAATGTACGACTATGCGAGGCAGGGCGGGGCTACGCTTTGTCTGCAAGTGTCAGGCAAGCACAATAGATGTGCTGTTTTGTAGCTGGTGTGCTTACAGAGACATAAGTGTGCTAAAAGCAAGCGGGGTTGCGTCGGTTTGCGCGGCGCGTATCGGGTTGTTTGCGAAAGCATAAGCCCGCAAACTTGCAAACTTGCAAACTTGCAAATTCGTCAAGCCTGTATCAGTGCTTTGGCTGCTGCGCCGCCTTGCGTGCAAACTCTTCGCGCAGGGCTTTGAGTTTTTCGCGCGGGTCTTCTTTTACGGTGGCGGCATCAAGCGCCATTTCTTTGATAAAGCGGCTGGGTGTGGCGCTGACCATGTCGCGGCCTTTTTTGCGTTTTTTCGGCCAGCTTACTGCCAGCGTGAACTGGGCGCGGGTAATGCCAACGTACATCAGGCGGCGCTCTTCTTGTATGCGCTGCGCCACCCCTTCGGCAGAGGCGCTGTCGCCCTCGTCTTCTATCTTGAATGGCAGCAGCCCTTCAACTACGCCCACGAGCATGACGTGCGGCCACTCCAAACCCTTGGCGGCGTGCAGGGTAGACAAGGTGACTACGTTTTGGTCTTGCTCGCGCTCGGATATGGTCGAGAGCAGCGCCACGTTTTGCGCTACTTCGAGCACGCTTTTGCTCTCGCTGGCTATGGTGATGCTGGCCGTGTCATCTACCACGCCGCCGCAGCGTGCAGCCATCCAGTCACAAAATTCGAGCACGTTGTTCCAGCGGGCGGCGGCGATTTTTTCGCTGTCTTCACTGTCAAACAGGTATTGTTCAAAGCCGATTTCGCGCAGCCAGTCAGATAAAAAGGTTTTGGCGGCATCCATGCCCACGGTGCCTCGTGCGCGAAACTCCAAGTCATTTAAGTAGCGGCCAAAATCGTGCAAGCCATCAACTGCGCGTTTGGGCAGAGCCGCAGGCAGCGAGTGGCTAAAAAGCGCCTCAAACAGGCTGATTTTGTAGCGGTTGGCAAACTCGCCCAGAGCCTGCAAAGTGGCGTGCCCAATGCCGCGCTTGGGTGTGGTGATGGCGCGTACAAATGCGGGGTCGTCATCGTTATTGGCCAGCAGCCTGAACCACGCGCACAAATCTTTGATTTCGGCGCGGTCAAAAAAACTGGTGCCGCCCGATACTTTGTAGGGTATCTGCGCCTTGCGCAGAGCCGTTTCCAGCAGGCGGCTTTGGTGGTTGGCGCGGTAGAGCACAGCAAAGTGGGCAAACTCTTTGTGTACGCTGGTGGCGCGCAGGCTTTGGATGCGGGCAATCACGCGCTCGGCTTCGTGCTCTTCGTTGTCGCAATCAATCACGCGCACAGGCTCGCCATCGCCCAAGGCGCTCCAGAGCTTCTTGGGAAACAGTTTGGGGTTAGACCCAATCACATTGTTGGCAGCTTGCAAAATCGTGCCAGTGGAGCGGTAGTTTTGCTCCAGCTTGATGACTTGCAGTTGCGGAAAATCAAGCGGCAGCTTTTTCAAGTTTTCAAGCGTAGCGCCGCGCCAGCCGTAAATGCTCTGGTCGTCGTCACCCACAGCAGTAAAGCGGGCGCTGGCAACATTGGGGTAGCCTACCAGCAGCTTGAGCAGCTCGTACTGGGTGGCGTTGGTATCCTGGTATTCATCCACCAGCACATGCCCGAGCGCGCGTTGCCACTTTTCGCGCACATCGGCATGGTTTTGCAGCAGCTTGAGTGGCAAGCCAATCAAGTCGTCAAAATCAACGCTTTGGTAGGCGGTAAGGCGCTCATGGTAACGCTGCATCACAATGGCAGCACTGCGGTGCTCCTCATTGGCGGCAGATGCAGCCAGTGCCTGCTCAGGCGTAATGCCTTGGTTTTTCCACAGGCTAATCGTCCACTGCCACTGCTTGGCCACAGCGGCATCGGTAGTGCCGCCGCAGTCTTTGAGCAAACTGAGCACATCGCTGGCATCGAGAATGCTGAAATTGGGCTTCAAGCCCAGCGCAGCGCCATCTTCGCGCAGCATACGCACGCCCAAAGCGTGAAAGGTACACACAATCACCTTCTGCGCGGTGCGCCCAATCAGCCCCTTCAAGCGCTCGCGCATTTCGGCAGCGGCCTTGTTGGTAAAGGTAATGGCAGCAATGCGCTCGGGCGCGCAGCCCGCCTGAATCAAACGCTGCACCTTGTGCGTAATCACCCGCGTTTTGCCCGAGCCAGCACCCGCCAGCACCAGACACGGGCCATTGAGGTAATTAACAGCTTCTTGCTGGGCGATATTCAAACCATTGGACATAGGTACTGCGCGAATGAAGAAATAAAAACGAGGCAGGCGTGCGGCGGCAAGTGCTGCTTGCCTGTTGCTTGCAGGCGCTTGCCAGAGATTGGATAAGCAGCCGTGGCATGGCTTGCAATGGGGGGGCTGCCAGCACTGCCATGCTTGCTTGTGAAACAAAGCCGCCACCTTAGCAGATGGCGTACATGCAGATGCCGCGCGTGCAGATGCCGCATATCAAAGAAAAAACCCCTTGATTTATTTAGCAAAATCAAGGGGTTATATTTTGGTGGCGCTTCACGGATTCGAACCGCGGACCTGTGGATTATGATTCCATCGCTCTAACCGACTGAGCTAAAGCGCCGTAAGGCGTGCATTATAGGCTAACTTTTCGCTGTTTTTGCGCAAGCCGCGTTAGCTTTTGCAAAAACAGCCATCACGCCCTCATTTAAGCCCTGCTTAATCCCATTTAAGCCTTGCGCCGCGCAAGAACGCCCTGCGCGAGCATATCAAGCAGCGCCACCGTTTGCGCCCAGTCAATACACGCATCGGTAATGCTCTTGCCGTATTCAAGCGCTTTGGGGTTGTCTTTGCCAGCGGTGAATTTTTGTGTGCCGCCGTTGATGTGGCTCTCAACCATCACGCCAAAGATTTGCTGTGAGCCTGCGGCGAGCTGCCCCGCAATGTCACGCGCAACGTCTATTTGGCGCTCGTGCTGTTTGTTGCTGTTGGCGTGGCTGCAATCAACCATCACGCTGGCAGGTAAATTGCTGGCGCGCAAAGCATCACACGCGGCTTGCACGCTTTGCGCGTCGTAATTGGGCACTTTGCCGCCACGCAAAATCACGTGGCAATCGGGGTTGCC
>JAGONG010000083.1 GCA_017993135.1 Allobrachymonas sp. | reverse complement strand
GCGGTAACGGTGAGCAAATCATCCAGCCGCGCTGGCTGGTGGTATTTGATTTGTGCGCTGCTCACCACAAACATGCCGCCTGTTTGCTCGCGCAAAGTGTGTTGGTTTAGCCCCAAGCGGCGCAGCCACTCGGTGCGAGCGCGTTCAAAAAACTTGAGGTAGTTGGCGTAAAACACAACGCCGCCCGCGTCGGTATCTTCCCAGTACACCCGCACTGGCAGGCTAAATGGCGTGTGTGGTGGCGTGGTAGCGGCTGACATGGCTGTGTTTGCTTGAGTTTGGCAAGTGCTTGAGGGCTACTTGCTGGCGCGTTTGTTGTCGGCAGCTACTTCGGCCTGACGCAAATCGGGGGCTAATGCGCCGAGTACGCCGTTGATGTATTTGTGCCCATCGGTGCCGCCAAAGGATTTTCCCAGTTCAATGCACTCATTGAGCACGACGCGCCAAGGCACGTCAAGGCAGTGTTGCAGCTCGTATGCGCCAATCCACATGCAGGCGTGCTCGATGGGGGAGATTTCTTTCAAGTCGCGGTCAAGTCGGGGGGCAATCAAGGCATCAAGCTGCGCGGCTTGCTCTACGCAGCCGTGAAAGACTGCATCAAAATGGGCTGTGTCGCCTTTGTGAAAGCCTGCCAGCTCGCGGGTGAACTGGTCAATGTCTTGTGCACTGTTGCCACCTACCAGATGCTGGTAAAGCGCCTGCACGACAAATTCGCGGGCGCGGGCGCGGCCTGTTTTGGCTGTTTTTTTGGCTGGCTTGCTCGCTGCTGGTGCGGGTTCTTGCAGGCTGGCTTGCAGGGCTTGCTCGGGGGTTAGTGTGGGTGCTGTTGTCATCAAGTTAGTCTAGTTTTACCAGTTCGACTCGGCGGTTTTTGGCTTTGCCGTCTTCGGTGCTGTTGTCGGCTATGGGTTTGTCTTGCCCAAAGCCTTTGGATTGTAGGCGAGCAGAGGCAATGCCCATGCTTGCCAGCTCTTTGGCTACGCTTTCAGCGCGATTTTGTGAAAGTTGTTGGTTGTGTGTGGCGTTGCCTGTGTTGTCGGTATGGCCTTGAATGGATAGCTTGAGGTTTTTGTTGTTTGTCAATAATTTGGCAATTTCGCTGACGACTTTTTTGCCATTGTCTTTGAGTGTGGCTTTGTCGGTGTCAAAGTTGATGTAGAGAACGGCTTTGCCTTTCTCGTCAAGCTGCTTTTGCATTTCGCCCGAGGTGGGGATGATGCCCATTTTATTTTCAAATGCTTTTGCTTCCAGCACCGTAAGCCATGCTTGATTGTCACCCAGATTGTATTGAACCCAGACGGTTTTCTCAGGGCTGCGTATCACATAGGTGTGGACATCTTCGTAGTTATGGCACGAATTGAGGTAGCCATCTGCATAGGCGTTGGGCGCTTCTGCCTCCAGGCGTTTTGTTTCGCCTTCTTTCAGTTTGCTGCCACTGTTGAGCTTTACACCACCCAGGCTGGCGATGAGGTCATCAAAACTCTTTTGTATTTCAATTTTTGAGAAAGCCTTGCCAGCAGCTTCATCAGGACGAATGCTGGCTTTGAATGACTTGCCATCTACGGGCAGGTAAACGCCGTGGTTGTAGAAGTACTCGCGGTCGAATTCCTTGGTTTTGCCGCTGCCGCTGGCGTAGGGGTCGGCAAATTTATAGCCTTCAGGCAGTTTGAAATACGGAAAAGTGCCCTGGAAATTGCTAGCCAGAGGAATGCTTTCAATGCTGAAGGCGGCGGGAGCGCTGGTCTGTGCTGCTTGTGAGCTGCTATTGGCTGCAGCGCTGACTGCTTGCGATGCGGTTGCGTCTGCCAAGGCTGCCTGTGCAGATGGGGCAGAGCTGCTATTGGTGGCTTCGGTTTGGTTTTGTTTGCATGCGCCAAGCAGCAGGCAGCTTGATAAAACGACAATGGGCAAAAGAGTTTTTGTCATGGTTACCATTCAGTGAAAAGGACAATGTAACGGTTTACTCTAAATTTGCATTGTGACAACGGCATGGCAGCTTGTTGCTGCCCATGCGGTGGCGCAGTGTTTTTGCCCAGTGGTTTTTGTCTCTTGTTTTGCCTCTTAAACGGCACGCATAAGCAACGCCATTTCAACGGCGACGCGGGCAGCATCTACGCCTTTTTCGATTTGGCGCTCTTTGGCTTGCTTGATGTTGTCTACGGTGAGAATGGCGTTGGCAATGGGCAGGGCGTGGTCGAGGGCAATGCGTGTGACGCCTGCGCCTGATTCGTTGGCAACCAGCTCAAAATGGTAGGTTTCGCCACGGATGATGCAGCCAAGGGCGATGAGCGCGTCGTAATGCAGGCGGTCGGCCAAGGCTTGCAGCGCCAGCGGGATTTCAAGTGCGCCTGGCACTTGTACCAGCGTAACGTTTTTGGCTTTAACGCCCAATTGCATCAATTCGCTCAAGCAGGCTTCGGCCAGTGCGTCGGTAATGTCGGCGTTGAAACGTGCTTGCACGATGCCGATGCGCAGTTTTTTGCCGTCAAGCTGCGAGATGAGGGTGCTGGCGTCGCCTTTGTTTGCGTTTTTCATGGTGTCTTTCGGTGGATGTAGGGTTGAGGGGGTGCGGCTTACAGGTTGCTGCTTGCTGGGATGTGGCTGCTTATGTGCGCAGGCTGGTTTATGGGGCGGATTGGGGCGCTTCGGTGAAGCTGACTACTTCCAAATCATAGCCTGCCATGCTGGGCATGCGGCGCTCGGGGCCCAGAATATTGAGTTTGCGTGCGCCACATTCGCGCAAAATTTGTGCGCCGATGCCGTAGTTGCGCAATGCCAGCCCTTTTTGGGGTGCGTTTGCACTGGGGGCGCTGCCGTTGAATTGCGCCAGCAGTTGCTCGGGGCTTTCGCCGCAGTTAAGCAGCACGACGATGCCGCGCTGCTGCTGCTGGATGTGGCGCAGGCTCTCGTGCAGGTTCCAACTGTGGGCGTGTGGGCGGTTGGCTTCGAGCGCATCAAGCACCGAAAGCGGCTCATGCACGCGGGCGGGTATAACCTCTTGGGGCTGCCATGTGCCTTTGACCAAGGCCAAGTGCAGGTTGCTGCCGTGCATGTCTTGGTAGGCGTGGGCAACAAACTCGCCGTGCGCGGTTTGCAGTGGGCGGGAAGATACTTTGCGAATGAGCGACTCGTTGTGGATGCGGTGCTCAATCAGGTCGGCAATAGTGCCTATTTTTAAACCGTGCTGGGCGGCAAACTGGCGCAGTTCGGGCAGACGTGCCATGGTGCCGTCTTCGTTCATGATTTCGCAGATGACGGATGCTGGTGCACAGCCTGCCATGCGGGTTAAGTCGCAGCCTGCTTCGGTGTGGCCTGCGCGAATAAGCACGCCGCCATCAACCGCCTGAATGGGGAAAATGTGCCCTGGCTGCACAATGTCGTGTGCCTGGCCTTTGACGGCTGCGGCTATGGTGCGGGCGCGATCTGCTGCCGAAATGCCTGTGGTTACGCCTTGCGCGGCTTCAATGGAAACGGTAAAGGCTGTGCCGTAACGGGTGCTGTTTTGCTGGCTCATGGGGGCAAGCCCCAATTGCTGGCAGCGTTCGCGGGTGAGCGTGAGGCAAATCAGGCCGCGTGCGTGGCGTGCCATGAAGTTGATGGCTTCGGGCGTGACGTGCTCGGCTGCCAGCATCAAGTCGCCTTCGTTTTCGCGGTCTTCTTCATCCACCAGAATGACCATTTTGCCTGCGCGCAGGTCGGCCAC
>JAGONG010000082.1 GCA_017993135.1 Allobrachymonas sp. | reverse complement strand
GCAAATCGGGCTTGTGCACCATGGCTACTGCCAGTGACAGGCGCTGGCGCATGCCCAGCGGCATGCTTTCGGGCAGGCTGCCCAGCACTTCGCGCAGGTCAAAACGCGCTGCCATTTCTTCTACCCGCGCGGCGATTTCGGCTTCGGGCACATGGAACAGGCGCGCGTGCAGCACCAGATTTTGTTGCACGGTGAGTTCGCCATAGAGCGAAAACGCTTGCGACATGTAGCCCACGCGGCGGCGGGTGTCGATATTGGAAGAATCTACCACTTGCCCAAAGAGTGCGGCTGTGCCTTCGCTGGCGGGCAGCAGGCCCGTGAGCATTTTCATGGTGGTGGATTTGCCGCAGCCGTTGGAGCCCAAAAAGCCAAAGATTTCACCGCGGCGGATGCGAAAGCTGACGTTATCAACAGCCACAAAGCTACCAAAGCGCATGGTTAAGCCGTTGGCTTCGATGGCGATTTCTTCTGCGGCGTTGTCTGCCCCGCTTTGCTGGCTGCTGGGCGACAGGGGCGGTATGACTACGGGCTGGTAGCCGCGCTTTTTCTCCTCGGGCAAGAGTTCGATAAAGGCGGCTTCAAGCGATGTGCTGGCGGCGCGCTGCAGCAACTCGGCGGGTGTGCCTGTGGCAAGTACGCGGCCATCGTCCATGGCGATGAGCCAGTCAAAACGCTGGGCTTCGTCCATGTAGGCAGTGGCTACGATGACGCTCATGCTGGGGCGGTCTTGCCGAATGCGGGCAATCAAGTCCCAAAACTGGGCGCGTGCCAGCGGGTCTACGCCTGTGGTGGGCTCATCGAGTATGAGCAGGTCGGGGTCGTGAATCAGGGCGCAGCAAAGCCCCAGCTTTTGCTTCATGCCGCCCGAGAGTTTGCCCGCAGGACGGCTTAAAAAGGGGTGCAGGCCAGTGCTGCGGGTGAGGTCATCAATGCGGCGACGGCGCTCGGCGGCGTTGTGGCCAAAGAGGCGGGCAAAGAATTGCAGGTTTTCTTCTACCGACAAGGTGGGGTAGAGGTTTTTGCCCAAGCCTTGCGGCATGTAGGCAATGCGCGGGCAGACTGCATCGCGGTGGCGCTTTTCAGCCATGTTGCCGCCCAGCACTTCTACCCTGCCCTGCTGCAAGGCACGCGCACCCGCTATGAGCGAGAGCAGGCTGGATTTGCCCACGCCATCGGGGCCAATCATGCCAATCATGCAGCCAGCGGGCAAATCGAGCGTGATGCCAGCCAGCGCGGTGACTTTGCCATAGTGCAATTGCACATCTTGCAGGCGCACTACGGCAAAAGCGGCTGATGCGGCAGAAGCAGACGGGGTGGCGCTGTGCTGCAAAGAGGCGTTGCCCGCCTTGTTGTGATTGGCCTGCATATTCACGGCGCGGCCTTGATTGCCAGTTTTTCAGGCCATGCGGCTTGGGGGTCTATCTGCACCCATGCCACGCCAGGCAAGCCAGTTTTGACTTGTTCCAGATTTTTTTGCAGCAGTTTGGGGTCGATTTGCGCCTTGACGCGGAACATGAGTTTTTGGCGCTCGCTGGCGGTTTCTACCGTTTTGGGGGTGAATTGCGCCACGCTGGAGACGTAGGATATTTTGGCGGGAATAACGGCGTTGGGGGTGGCATCAAGCACAATGCGCGCCTCGCTGCCCAGCGCCACACGGCCTGCAATGGTTTCGGGCAGGAAAAACGTGAGGTACACGTCTGACAAATCAACCAGATTAAGCACCTTGCCACCGCCGCCCAGCACTTCGCCGGGCTGGGCTACCAGAAACTGCACCCGTGCATCGCGCGGGGCTTTGAGTTCGCTGTCTTGCAGGTCGGCATCAATGCGGGCTACGGTGGCCTGCGCCGCGTTTACGGCTGCCTTGCCTGCTGTAACCTGTGCCTTGGTAGATGTAACAACGGCTTGTGCGCCACGGAAGCGGGCGCGGTCGTCGTCAAGCTCTTGTCTGGATGATGCGCCTTCTTGCACCAGTGTTTCGGTGCGTTTGAGGCGGCGTTGAGCAGCGTCCATTTCGGTTTCGCGCACTGCAACCTGTGCTTCGTAGCCCGCTACGGTTTGCTGTGCCTGTTGCAGGCGCGCCAATGCTTCGTCGCGCTGTGCTTGCAGGCTTTGCAATTGCATGCGCGCCAAAGGCTGCCCTGCCTTGACGAAAGCGCCTTCGGCTACCAGCACCTCGTCCAAGCGGCCCGGCAGCTTGGTGGCTATGTCTATTTCAGTGGCTTCAATACGGCCATTGCCGCTAGCAAAGCCTGCTATTTCATTGCTGGTGTGCAGCTTTTTCCATGCGCCATAGCCAATCAGGGCAGCGGCCAGCAAGATGGCAAAGGGAGCGAGTTTTTTGATTTGAGGGGTGATGTTCATGCTCGTGTTTCCTGCAAGGTGGCTATCAATGTGCTTTCAAGGTCTATCCATGTCGTCTGTCAAGGTGCGGCTGTAACGACGGGTGCGGGTGCATTGGCTGGGGCTGATGCCGCCAGACTGCCACCACCAAGCGCCGCATACAGCGTGACCTGTGCGGCAAGCTGTGCGCGTTGGGTCTGAACCAGTTGTTGCTCAACGGTCATCAGGTCGCGCTCGGCATCGAGCACTTCGAGGTAGCGCACGGCGCCGCTGTCATAGCGCAGTTTGGCAAGGCGGGCGCGTTCGCCCTGCACATCGCGCATGGAGCGCAAAACAGCAAGCTGCTCACCCAGCCAATGGCGGGCAGAAAGCGCATCAGACACGTCGCGGAAGGCCGATTGCACAGCCTGCTCGTAGCGCACTACTGCCTGATCGCGCCTGACTTCGGCCAGATCAAGCGCGGCACGCCTTCTTCCGCCATCAAATATGGGTAAAGAAATGCTGGGGGCAAATTTCCACAGGCTGCTGCCGCTTTGGAACAGGTTATCGAGCTCGGTGCTGGCTGTGCCAAATGTGCCTGTAAGCGCAATGCGCGGGAAAAAAGCCGCGCGCGCTGCGCCAATGTTGGCGTTGGCACCTTTCAAAGCATGCTCTGCGGCCATGATGTCGGGGCGCTGCAAAAGCAAGTCTGAAGGCAAGCCCGCTTGCACATCGCGAAAGCGCGGCATTTGCGCCAGTTTTTTTGTTGCCTGCTTTTCTGCGGCTGGCCAATCTACCGTGCCACCTACCAGCAAATGCAAGCCATGTAACTGGGTAGCACGCGCCTGCTCAAGCTGGGTAACCAGTGCTGTAGCCTGCCGCCACAGCACTTCGACTTGTGTCAGCTCAAATTTAGAGGTTGCGCCCAGCTCCACCCTGCGGCGAAATATGCGTAAAGACTCGGCACGGCTTGCCGCGGTGCGTTGCGCCAACGCAAGGCGCTCGTCAAGCTCGCGCAAGCCCAGATAGCTGTTGGCTACTTGCGCTACCAGACTGGTGCGCACAGCCTGCTGCGCCGCATCGCTGGCAAGGTAGCTTTGCAGGGCTGCTTCGTTGAGGTTGCGTATGCGCCCCCACAAATCAAGCTCCCAACTGCTCAAGCCCACGCCTAACTGAAACTGGTCGCTGATTTGCGGCTTGCGCGTAATGCTTAAATCGGCTGGCAGGCGGGTGCGGCTTGCGTCAAGCGCCGTGCCGATGGTGGGCAGAATATCGGCACGCTGTATGCCATAGGCGGCGCGTGCTTCTTCTACCCGCAAAACGGCGGCACGTAAATCGCGGTTGTTAGCCAGCGCTTGGCGCACCAGCGCGTTAAGCTGGGCATCTGCACTGAAATCTTCCCA
>JAGONG010000014.1:17813-33603 GCA_017993135.1 Allobrachymonas sp. | reverse complement strand
GTGCTGGCGCTGGTGCTGGGTGTGCCTGTGGCTTGGGTGCTGGCGCGGTGGGAGTTTGCAGGGCGGCGCTGGGTGTTGCGGCTGCTGATGCTGCCTTTTGTGGTGCCTACGCTGGTAGCGGCTATGGGGGTGCTGGCTTTGTGGGGGCCGTGCGGCTTTTGGGGTGGGGTTTTGCTGGGCTGGGGGGTGAATCTGAAAAACACGCCTGCACTGCTGCTTTATGGCAATCTGTTTTTTAACCTGTGCTTGCTGGTGCGCTCGGGCGTAGATGCCTTGCAGCAAGTGAGCCAGCAACGCTTGGCAGCGGCGCGTAGTTTGGGAGCTACGCCTTGGCGCGCTTTTTGGCGGGTTGAGTGGCCTGCCATGCGGCCTTGGCTGGCTTCGGCTTTGTGTCTGGTTTTTTTGTATTGCTTTTCTGGCTTTGGGCTGGCGCTGATTTTGGGTGGGCAGGCGTATAGCACGATTGAAGTAGAAATTTACCAATTGGTAGCGCATGAGCTGGCTTTGCAGCAAGCAGGCATTTTGGCGATGTGGATGCTGCTGCTCACGGGCAGCATTGCCTGTGCCTATGCGGCTATAGAGCGCCGCTTGGCCACGCCCGCACGGGTGCAGCCCGTGCCACGGCAGCACCCGCGTGGTTTGTGGCAACGGCTTGCGCTGCTGGCTGCGCTGGGCGTGCTGGTGCTCATCTGCTTTGCGCCCTTGGCTGCCATTGTGCTTAAAGCCGCGCAAGCTCTGCTTTACGGGCAAGGTGCGGCAGCCTTGCAAGATGCGCAAACGTGGGATGCCGTGCGCAACACGCTGCAATTTTCGGGCATGGCTTTGCTGCTGGTGCTGGCACTTGGCACTAGCCACGCGCTGGCGGTGCGGGCGTGGGATGCTTGGGGCACAGGGCAGCAGCACGCCACCGCGCACGCAAACGATACTGCAAACACAATTAAATGCAGCGCAAGCACATCAAGGGTTGCACTGATTTATTCTGCATACAAAAGAATTTCCAGAAAGTCGTCATTCCCGCGTAGAGCTTGCCCCCGCGAAGGCGTGGGGCGGGAATCCATTGCAGCAAGTTGCGCAGTTGTGGATTCCCGCCTGCGCGGGAATGACGGGCGATGGCATTTTTTATCTGCAACTGAAGCAAATCAGCGCTTCCTTAGAAACTTTCAGTCAGCCACGGCTTTGCTGTGGCGCACGGCGGCTTATCTGCCTTTGGTGATTTCGCCCGTAACTGTGGCTTTTGGCTTGCTGCTGCTCTACCCGCAATGGAGCGCCAGTCTGCCCCTGCTGCTGGCTGCGTACGCGCTGCTGGCCTACCCTTTTGTAGCCAAGTCTTTAACCGCTGGGCTTGATAGCCTGCCTGCCCATCTGGAGCAAGCCGCTGCCAGTTTGGGCGCGCGCCCGCTGCGGGTACTGTGGCGCGTTACGCTACCACTGGTGCTGCCTGCATTGCGGCGCGGCATGGCTTTTGCTGCGGCTACTGCTTTGGGCGAATTTGCTGTAAGCCTATTTCTCTCGCGCCCCGAGTGGACTACGCTTACCACCTTGATTTACCAGCACTTAAACCACGCAGGTGATGCCGCCCGCGATGCCGCTTGGGTGCTCTCTGCCCTGCTTATGTTGCTGGCGCTGTGCGCTTTTACCCTGATTGAAGGCAAAGCGCCTGCCACCTCGCAACCCTTGCCTGCCCCAGCAACACAGCCCTTGGCACCGCCGCCAACTACATCACCGCCACCTGCACCGCCGCCAGCCGCCGCTGCTGCTATTACTGGCGCATGTAATAACACTCCGGAGCACACCCCACATGCTTGAGCTTGATAATCTGCACAAAACACTGGGCAACCGCACCTTGCTGCAAGGCATCAGCCTGCGTGTAGAAGCGGGGCAAACTGTTGCCCTGCTAGGTGCATCAGGTAGCGGCAAAAGCACGCTGCTGCAAATCGTTGCAGGCTTGCAGCCCCCCAGCGCAGGGCGCGTGCTGTGGCAAGGCGCAGACATCACCGCCATGCCGCCCGAGCAGCGCCGCTTTGCCTTGATGTTTCAGGACTTTGCCCTCTTTCCCCACTTAAACGTGCAAGACAACGTAGCCTTTGGCCTGATTGAGCAAGGCATACCCAAAACCCAAGCACGCGAGCAAGCCCGCGCCATGCTGGCACGCTTTGGGCTTGAGCAGCACACTACAGCCAAAGTCTGGCTACTCTCGGGTGGCGAGCAGCAGCGCGTAGCACTGGCACGCGCCCTCATCACCGCCCCGCGCGTGCTGTTGCTTGATGAGCCTTTCTCTGCACTGGATGCCAAGCTGCGCGAGCAATTGCGCGAAGAATTCAAAACCCGCATCACACAAGCAGGCATTGCCACCATCCTCGTCACCCACGACGAAGCAGAAGCCCGCGCCATGGCTGGGCACGCCTGGCAGTTGCAAGATGGGCAAGTTATTCAACTATGGTGAACATTTCTCTTCACCACGCCCTGCCCACACGCTGGCATATCGCCTGCTAGAGCAATAAAAAAAACATCCGCTTTAACAATCTATGATTAAAAATCAGGGTAAACATATCTATTCCATATAACATGGAAGCATAAAATTACCCGTCCACTTGCTTTTTAGCGGACTGTAAACACCGTTTTTTTCAAAGGATTGCCATGAAACTGCAAATGAAACTGGGCTCTGCCCTATTGGGTTTTTCTGTATTGATGGCTGTGCCTGCCACTGCTGCATACGCACAAGACAAAAAAGTACTGATCGTTGCCACAGATACCGCATTTGTTCCATTCGAGTTCAAACAAAACGGCAAGTACACCGGCTTTGACATTGAACTATGGGAAGCGCTCGCCAAAAAAATGGGTGTGCAATACAAACTGCAACCCATGGATTTCAACGGCATTATTCCTGGTCTGCAAACCAAAAACATTGATGCAGCTCTGGCTGGCATCACCATCAAGGAAGAGCGCCAAAAAGTTGTCGATTTTTCTGATCCATACTACGAAAGCGGCATCTCCATCCTGACCACCACTAAAAATGCAGCCACGATCAAGACCGTCAAGGATCTGGCTGATAAGGATGTAGCCGTAAAAACTGGTACTGTAGGCGTTGACTTTCTGAAGAAAGAGCAGCCTCTGGCCAAACTCAAGCTCTTTCCAAACATCGACAACGCATTCCTCGACCTGGCTACTGGCCGTGTAGCTGCTGTAGTGCATGACACACCCAACGTCCAGTATTACGCTGCCACTGCGGGTAAAGGCCGCGTTGTGGTAACTGGCGCATTGAAAAGCGGAGATTTCTATGGCGTCGCCTTCCCCAAAGGCAGCCCACTCGTAGCCAAAGTCAATACAGCCTTGGCCGATCTGAAAAAGTCTGGTGAATACGGCAAAATCTACCAGAAATGGTTTGGCACCAAGCCCCAGTAACGCAGTGCTCCAAAGAGCTTGAACAAACTACCAGCGTTCCGTTGTGCCAAAATACAGCAACATGAAATAAAAGATCTGATTGCCTCCTTATCGCTGTACTGCCTTGTCTAGCGATAAGGTGAAGTGTCGGGCAAAAAACATTTTTTACTTCAATAGCTGTACACCACAACGCTGTGTCAGGCTTTATGGGCGGTGGTTGTCCCAAAGGCAATCACCGCCTTGTGTTTATATTGTTTTTCTCCAGGAATAAACATCATGGATTTCGAATGGTCTGCAGTTTGGGAGGCTATGCCCGTGCTATGGCAAGGCACACAAATGACCATCAAGATTACGCTGTTTGGTCTCGTTGGTGGCATGGCTCTGGGTGTATTGCTGGGGGTTATTCGCGCATATGTTCCAGCTTGGCCACGCCGCGAAGCGCTGCGCCATCGTCCCGTATCAGGGCTGCTGCTGCCTGTGCTTTCATGGTTGGCACAAGGTTTCATTTTGCTGATTCGTGGCACACCCATGGTCGTGCAGGTGATGTTCATTTATTTTGCCCTGCCACTGCTGGCCAATCTTAAAATCGAAGGCGAAATTGCTGCAACTGCCACGCTCATTATCAATTCTGGCGCTTATATTGCCGAAATTGTGCGCGGTGCACTGCAATCTGTACCCAAAGGCTTGTACGAAGCGGGGCTGGCTATGGGCTTGCCCTTCCATAAAATTCTCTCGCGCATCATCGCGCCAGTTGCTTTTCGCCGCATGATTCCGCCACTGGGTAACCAGTGCATCATCAGCCTGAAAGACTCTTCGCTCTTTATCGTGATTGGTGTGGCAGAGCTAACACGACAAGGGCAGGAAATCATGGCGGCCAATTTCCGTGCCGTAGAAACGTGGGGGGCTGTTGCCATCATCTATTTAATTCTTACCGGCTGTATTGCGCTGGCACTTAAAACCATGGAACACAGGATGCGTATCGCATGAGCATGGTCACTTTCTCACATGTGGTCAAACGCTTTGGCCCGCATACCGTTCTCGATGACATCAGTCTAACCATTGAAAAAGGCGAAGTGGTGGTCGTAGTCGGGCCATCAGGGTCGGGCAAATCCACATTCTTGCGCTGTATCAACGCTCTCGAAAGCATTCAAGGCGGAGACATCCGCGTGGGCAATCTCAGCGTCAACGGCACCCCGGCACAGGTGCGCGAGCTGCGCCGCGAAGCTGGCATGGTATTTCAGCAATTCAACCTGTTTCCGCAATTAACAGCACTACAAAACGTCATGTTTGGCCCCATACAGACACGCGGCGCCTCAAAGTCACAAGCACGCGAGCTGGCCATGCAGTTGCTTGCCAAAGTGGGGCTGTCAGAGCGAGCCAACCACTACCCCAGCGAGCTATCAGGCGGCCAGCAGCAGCGCGTTGCCATCGCCCGTGCACTGGCCATCAAGCCCCTGCTCATGCTGTTTGACGAACCCACATCGGCGCTTGACCCCGAGCTGCGCCACGAGGTGCTCAAGGTTATGCAGGATTTGGCCGTGGAAGGCATGACCATGGTCGTAGTCACGCACGAAATGGATTTTGCCAAAAAAGTTGGTAGCCGCCTGCTGTTTATTGACAATGGCAAAATTGCCCACGATGGCTCACCACAAGAGCTGCTGGAAAATCCGCCCAGCCAGCGCCTGCGTGATTTTCTGCAGCATGTAGGATAGAAGCCTTCTGTTTGAAACAAGAAGGCTCTCTATTTGCACCTGAATTACCCTATCCTCATCAAATCAGCCTGATAACGTTTGGCATTGTCCTGATAATGCGATGCACTCTGGCGCAACCGTGCAATCTGCTCTGGCTCAAGCTGGCGCACAGCCTTGGCAGGGCTGCCGATAATCAAGCTGCCATCTGGAAACGCCTTGCCCTCTGTTACCAACGCTCCTGCGCCCACAATGCAATTGCGCCCAATCACAGCCCCATTCAAAATCACCGCGCCAATACCAATCAGGCTCTCATCGCCTACCGTGCAGCCGTGCAGCATTGCCATATGGCCTACGGTAACGTTGCAGCCAATGTTCAAAGGAACGCCTTCATCGGTGTGCAACACACTACCGTCCTGAATGTTGCTGCCTGCACCAATCGTAATGGGGTCGTTGTCACCACGCAGCACCGTGTTAAACCAAACGCTTGCACCCGCGCCCAAACGCACATCGCCAATAATCTGTGCCGTATCAGCCACCCATGCTGTTTCGGCAATATCTGGCACCTTGTCATTCAACTGGTAAATCGGCATATCTTTCCTGCTTATTTTCTAGCATCTCAAACCAACACTCACGCGCCGCACAAAAGCGCGGCCCGCACTCTTTATACTACCCACGCCAGAGATGACCTTTCAGCCATCAAAGAATAGCAGCTTAATGTATCCTTGCCACATGAAAACAGACCAAACCGAATCCAGCGCACCAGCCGCCACACCCCATGCAGACACCCCCGTATCTGCCAAAATCCGCGAGCGGCTACTCGCTGCACGCCAGCGCTTTCATGCCAACGACAACATTTCCGCTTTCATCCAGCCTGGCGAACTAGAGCAACTGCTCAACGAAGTAGAAGCCAAAATGCAAAGCGTGCTCGATAGCCTTGTCATCGACACCGCCAACGACCACAACACCGACAAAACCGCGCGGCGCGTTGCCAAAATGTACCTGCAAGAAGTCTTTGCAGGCCGCTACACCACATCGCCCGAAATCACCGAATTCCCCAACGCTGCGCGCCTCAACGAACTCATCATTGTCGGCCCCATCACCGTGCGTAGCGCCTGCTCACACCATTTCTGCCCCATCATGGGCAAACTGTGGATAGGCGTAATGCCCAACAAAGGCACCAATGTAATTGGGCTCTCGAAATACGCACGCTTGGCCGAATGGATTATGGGACGGCCACAAATTCAAGAAGAAGCCGTTGTGCAACTCGCCGACCTGATACAAGAAAAAACCCACCCCGACGGGCTGGCACTCGTCATGCAAGCCACCCACTACTGCATGGCATGGCGCGGCGTAAAAGACACCAACAGCAAAATGATTAACTCGGTAATGCGAGGCGCTTTCCTGCGCGACAGCGATTTGCGCAAAGAATTTCTCTCCCTCATACCAGGTAGAGATTAACCCCTGCCTGCGCACCACCTACCTGCAACACCCATCTGCACCAGCCGCGCCCCACAAGCGTCTGCAAGCACCAGCAAGCGCAACCCCTATTGGGGGGTGTGGGGTGCAGCCAGCATAGCCACTTGAAAAAGCAAGAAATAACAACTTGCGATTGCGTTTTGCGTTTTGCTTTTTTCGAATTACGGATTGCAATTTGCTCTTTCTTGCACCGCACCTTGTCGCATAACCAGCGTTACCCTGCTTTTCTTGGCACTAAACGCCCGAATTCAAGCACACCGCACTTTTACTTGCTTGCTCCACTGGCGCATAAACACGCTGGCACGCAGCAGCACATCGGCAACACAGCCGCCAACAAAGGGGCTTTCAGGGCTTTTTAGCCGCTTTATCGCTGTTTTTGTTTCTATTCCACCAAACCTCAAACAGCACCGCAAGTAAGCCAATTTTTCCAAAACTGGCAAGCTCACTGCCAACGCCAGCAGAAGCAATTTTCTTGGCAACTGGGCGCTTCCAAGGGCGAAGCGCCATCAACACCGCACCTGCCGCAGCAGAAACAAACAGCAATGTGAACGGGCGCTTTTTGGCATAGCTACGCAACACAGGCTGCCCAACCAAAAAAGCCATTTTTGCAGGATGCTCACGCCAATACCCTTCTAGCGCCGCCACTGCCGCTTGCCCCGCACCCAGCAAAGAAGAAAACATGCCCCCCTCAGCCGCCTGCGGCTGCACCACGCTCGCATCAGCCATAGCAGACTGCGCTACAGCGGTAACGGGCATAGCAGCAGGCGCATGAGGGCGGCGCGTGCCATCTGCGCCATCTGTGCCAGCCTTTGGCAAGTCAGACTGCACTTGCGCCTCCGCCTTCTTGCGTGAGCCTGCTTTTTTAGAAAACAACTTGCCCAAAAACGACCCCACGCGCGACTTGGCCGCTGGCGCTGGTTGCAGGCTTTGCTGTAATGCTTGCCGTGACAAGGCAAGTTTCTCAAGAGGCGTAAGGTGTGTTTTATCGGCGTTCACGGCGACCTCCTACTGTATCAAACACTTCCAAATCGGCTGCAAGCTGCTGCTTTATTTCTTGCAAGGGCGAGTAATTAACCTTGCGGCAAGCCACAGCAGCAGCAACAACAGCAATCAAAAAAGGAACGGCAGGCACCACAGCCAGCGCCCAATGAAAAGAATTGAGCATAACGCCCAGCATGACTGCCATGCCAACCATAGACAGGCTCAATAAAAAAGCACCTGCGCACACCAGCCATGCCACTGCAGTAATGGTGCATTGACGCACGCTGACCCGCGTCTCGCTACGCAGCAAGTCCAGATAATTTCCCAAATGCGTAGCCAAAAGCCTTGGTCGAAGCAGCAGGGTTTTTAAAAATGGATAGAGCATATTGATGCCTCTTGGCCACCTTGCTGGCAGCAAAAATGTGAATCGCAAAAAACGGGGCGCTTTTGCAAACGCCCCGCCACTCGTGTTGCTATGCTGGTCTTGCGCTATCAGCGCAGCAACTTAGCGTCTGCGCTCGTTAAGCAACATGATGAGTGCGGCAGCAGCAGCGCCAATGCCAGCAGCAATAACCACAGATTTAAGAGGCTGCTGCTCAACGTAAGCCGCTGTTGCATCGCTGGCTTTTTCAATTTCACGGCGTGCACGGTGCTGCACATCAGAGGCTTTATCCAGACCTTTACGCGCCCAGCAATTGGCACGGTCGGCAAAGGCTTCTAGTGCATCAACAGCACGCTCACGCGCGGCCGATAGCTTGTCACCAGCAGCACCCAGTGACTCGCTGGCGGCGGATTTGGCATCTACCACCTCATCAATCAGTTTGGCGGCTGTGTCTTTCATTTTGTTGGCATCCATGGTCTACGACTCCTTAAAAAGATTGATGAAAACTAACCTGCATTAATTATGGGGAGTTTCCTAACAAATTCAAGTGCTAATACATTAAGTAACGATTAATATTCGGCTTTCAAACTCGCCTGCGTTGTTTTTTGTACGCATAGCGCAAAACGCCAGTACGCAAACCATGCACACACCGCGCCGCTGCAGCCAAGTTGCGGGCAACAAATCACGGCTGAATCACAGCTCGCGCAGATAGTGCGCAGAAACAAACACCAAGCAGAAAGCGGGAGCAACAGCAGGCGCGACAGAATACAGGAAAAAAGATAGAATGGCGTTCTTATGCCTGCAATTGCCATCCAATCTCTCACCAAAACCTATCCTGCGCGTGGCAATGCACGCGCTGTGCATGCCTTAGACAATGTTTCGTTTGACATTGAGCACGGCGAATTTTTTGGCTTGCTGGGCCCCAACGGGGCTGGCAAAACAACGTTAATCAGCATTTTGGCTGGGCTAGCGCATGCCACGCAGGGCAGTATCCGTGTGCATGGCTTTGATGTACGCCAAGACTTTGCCACTGCACGCCGCCATTTGGGCATTGTGCCGCAGGAGCTGGTTTTCGACCCGTTTTTCACCGTGCGCGAGGCGCTGCGCTTTCAATCGGGTTATTTTGGCATTTATAACAATGATGCCTGGATAGATGAATTACTCTGCGGGCTGGGCTTGGCTGACAAATGCAACGCCAATATGCGCCAGCTCTCGGGCGGCATGAAGCGGCGCGTATTGGTAGGCTTGGCACTGGTACACAAGCCGCCTGTGATAGTGCTCGATGAGCCTACCGCTGGTGTTGATGTGGAGCTGCGGCAAATGCTCTGGCACTTTGTAGCCAATCTGAATAAACAGGGGCATACCGTTTTGCTGACTACGCATTATCTGGAAGAGGCTGAAGCGCTGTGCAACCGCATTGCCATGCTCAAGCAAGGGCGCGTTATTGCATTAGAAAAAACCAGCACCTTGCTCAATGATGCTACGGCGCATATGCTGCATTTCAAAACCAACCACACCTTGCCCGCACCTTTGGCAGCCAAAGCGCGTATTACTGGCCGCGTAGTAGAGTTGCCTGCACAAAATCCCGCTGAAATTGAGCAGCACCTCTGCGATTTGCGCCAAGCTGGTGTGATGCTGGAAGATATTGAAATCCGCAAAGCCGATTTGGAAGATGTTTTTATCAAACTGATGCAAGGCAATAGCAAAGCATAAATACTTTTTATTCACTACTTCTTGCTAGTGCTTTTATCTCATTACTGTGTTACATCGCATTTTTAAAACTTGTATTTTTACCTTTTAATTTTGTGTGCCTGAAGAAATAACTGATTTATTCATCGCTTAAAAGAAAACTTTAAAATTCGTCATTCCCGCACAGGCGGTAATCCATATCAACAAGAAGCGCAGCCAAAGATTGCTGACTACGCGAAAATGGCGAGCGATTGTTTTTTTAAACTAAATTGGAATAAATCAGCGCTTCCTTAAAACCCAGCTTGTGTTTTCTTGTTCGCTTTTTATTTATTTCACCTCTAACAATGCCTGAACCGATTCCTGCTCCAACGCAGCAAAAGCAGCAGCAAACACTGCAACCATTAGCCCCTATGCCTGCAAGCGGCAACGGCTGGCGCATGCTATTGATAAAAGAAATATTGCGATTTTGGCGCGTAGCTTTCCAAACCGTTGCAGCGCCTGTGCTTACAGCCATGCTTTATCTGCTGATATTTGGCCATGTTTTAAGCAAGCAGTCTGTTGCAGGCTACCCTGGCATAAGCTATGCCGCTTTTTTGGTGCCTGGCTTGGTCATGATGAGTTTGCTGCAAAACGCCTTTGCCAACAGCGCCTCCAGTCTGGTGCAAAGCAAAATCATGGGCAACTTGGTGTTTTTGCAACTTGCGCCGCTTTCGCACTGGCACTGGTATGTGGCTTATGTGGGCGCATCAATGGCGCGTGGCTTGCTCGTTGGGCTGGGCGTGTATGCAATAACCCTGTTTTACGCCCCTGCACAAGCGGCTGCACCCTTGTGGATTGCTGCATTTGCCCTGCTGGGCAGCGCACTGATGGGCGTTGTAGGGCTGGTGGCAGGCTTGTGGGCTGACAAGTTTGACCAAATGGCCGTATTTCAAAACTTTATCGTCATGCCCATGACGTTTTTGGCAGGCGTGTTTTATTCCGTCCATGCGCTGCCCGCTTTTTGGGGGCAGGCAAGCCATTTCAACCCCTTTTTCTACCTGATTGATGGCTTTCGCTACGGGTTTTTGGGGCACAGTGATGCATCGCCTTGGCTAAGTCTGGCCGTTGCTGGCTCGGCTTTTGCGCTGGTTTCAGGGCTTGCACTGCACCTGCTTAAAACAGGGTATAAGTTGCGCCATTAACAAGCTTGGCAGACACAACCACTGCAAGGCTTTGGCTGGAGTGTGCAAGGTGGAATGTTAAAATTTCCAGCATATTTCAAAAACAAAGCCTTTTTCATTAATCAATTACAGAAATAACACTGCGATTATTTCTGTTTTTTCATGCACCTTTTTACACAATGACTTCTGAAGAACTGCGTTCTTTAATTATTGCTGGCTTGCCTTGCGAGCAAATTACGGTTGAAGGCGATGGCCGCTATTGGTCTGCAACCGTTGTTTCCTCTGCCTTTGAAGGCAAGCGCCCCGTTGCGCGCCACCAGATGGTCTACGCCACACTGGGCAACCGCCTGCATACCGACCAAATTCACGCGCTGTCGCTCAAAACGCTCACCCCACAAGAGCTGGCGCAGCAACCCAACACTTAAACCGTTTTATTCAACATGGACAAACTCCTGATTCGCGGCGGCAAGCCGCTGCACGGCAGCATCACCATTTCGGGTGCAAAAAATGCCGCCCTGCCCGAGATGTGCGCCACTTTGCTCACCGATGAGCCCGTGCTGCTTACCAATATGCCGCGCCTGCGCGACGTAGCCACCATGCGCCGCTTGCTTGAAAACATGGGCGCTACCATCAACACACACGGCGAGCGCGGCGGCATGTCATTTCATGCGCCCGACCCCATCACGCCCGAAGCCCCGTATGAGCTGGTAAAAACCATGCGCGCTTCCATTTTGGCGCTGGGGCCTTTGCTGGCGCGTTTCGGGCAGGCAAAAGTTTCGCTGCCAGGTGGCTGCGCCATTGGTGCGCGCCCTGTTGAGCAGCACATCAAAGGTTTGCAGGCCATGGGCGCTGTGATTGAAGTCAGCCACGGCTACATCCATGCCAGCTTGCCCGCTGGGCAAAAGCGTCTGAAAGGCGCAAAAATCACCACCGACATGGTGACTGTGACTGGCACTGAAAACTTCCTGATGGCTGCTGCCTTGGCCGATGGCGTAACCGTGCTTGAAAACGCCGCGCAAGAGCCTGAAATTCCCGATTTGGCAGAAATGCTTATCAAAATGGGAGCGAAAATTACTGGGCACGGCACCAGCCGCATCACCATTGAAGGGGTAGAAAAGCTCCACGGCTGCCAGCACGCCGTGGTGGCCGACCGCATTGAATGCGGCACTTTCCTGTGCGCTGTGGCCGCTACGGGCGGCGATGTGGTGCTGCAAGGCGGGCGCGCCGAGCATCTCGATGCCGTTATCGACAAGCTGCGCGATGCTGGCGTGCAGGTGCAAGCCTTGGCCGATGGCATACGCGTGCACTCACCCGCCCCCGCTTGGCAGTGCCTGAAAGCGCAGAGCTTTCGCACCACCGAGTACCCTGGCTTTCCTACCGACATGCAAGCGCAATTCATGGCGCTTAACTGCGTCGCACAAGGCGCAAGCAAGGTGAGCGAAACGATTTTCGAGAACCGCTTCATGCACGTAAGCGAGCTCACCCGCTTGGGCGCAAATATCCAGATTGAAGGCAATATTGCCCTGATTGAAGGCGTTGAAAAAATCAGCGGTGCTACCGTCATGGCAACCGACCTACGCGCCTCGGCAGGGCTGGTTATTGCAGGGCTGGTTGCCGAAGGCGAAACCACCGTAGACCGCATCTACCACCTTGACCGCGGCTACGACCAAATGGAAGTCAAGCTGCGGGCTTTGGGCGCAGATATCGAGCGCATTGCTGGCTAAAACCAGTCGCGTGCAAGCGTAAAGCGGGCGCAAAGTGTGCCTGCCACAAGCACCTGCTGCCAGCCTTTGCATATTTATCGCGCTGCTGATGCGCACGGAGAACTTCAACATGATTACCCTGGCACTATCGAAAGGCCGCATTTTTGACGAAACCCTGCCCTTGCTCAAAACCGCAGGCATTGAGGTGCTGGAAAACCCCGAAACATCGCGCAAGCTGATTTTGCCCACCAACCAGCCCGACTTGCGCGTGGTGCTGGTGCGCGCCACCGACGTGCCCACCTATGTGCAATATGGCGGTGCCGATTTGGGCGTAACAGGCCAAGACACGCTCATAGAGCACTGTGCCGAATGGGGCGCAACGGGCTTGTACCAGCCGCTTGACCTGAGAATTGCCCAATGCCGCATGAGCGTAGCCGTGCCTGCTGGCTTTGACTATGCAGGCAAGGTAAAGCAAGGCGCACGCCTGCGCGTAGCCACCAAATACACCCACACCGCGCGCGAATTTTTCGCCGCCAAAGGCGTGCATGTGGACATCATCAAACTCTACGGCAGCATGGAGCTTGCCCCGCTTATCGGCATGGCTGATGCCATTGTGGATTTGGTTTCATCAGGCAACACGCTCAAAGCCAACCAGCTCGTTGAAGTGGAGCACATCATGCCCATTAGCTCGCGTCTGGTCATCAACCATGCCGCACTCAAGCTCAAGCAAGAGCCTATTCGCCGCCTCATCGGCATTTTTGCAGCCGCCATCGCGCAGTAGCCACTCTGCTTTGCCAGGCTCCTGCCAGCCCCACAACGCCCTTGCCACACATTTGCAGTACCCATGCCACGTCACACAACCCGCACCCATACCCTCTCACACGCCTTTACCCATAGCGCCCATGCTTGCGCTTGCAAACAAACTTGTGCCCAAACTGCCACCCTTGGGCGTTTGCTCACAGGCGGCGTTGTGCTGGCTTGTGCTGCAACCTTTATGGGTGCGCTGTCTGGCTGCAGCAGCCAGCCGCCAGCGCATAAAGCGCCCACCAGCATCAAACTCCACACAAAAGCCGCCCCCCGCTTGCTGCCCGACGTTGCCCCTATCGCTCTGCAAGGCAGCTACGCCAGCCGCCCCGACGTGATGGCGCAAGTGCCAGATATGGCGCGCCGCTTGAACTTGCCCGAAAACTTTGTCCGCAACGCCCTTGGCAATGCCAACTTTTTGCCCAGCGTGCCGCGCCTCATCATGCCCGCCAAAGCGGGGGCGCGAAGCAACTGGCGCGTGTATCGCAGCCGCTTTATTGATGCAACTCGTATCCGTGCTGGCGTGCAGTTTTGGCGCGACAACGCCCAAGCGCTGCAACGCGCCGAGCGCGAATATGGCGTGCCTGCGCGTTATATCGTGGGCATCATTGGCGTAGAAACCATTTATGGGCGCAACACGGGCAATATGCGCGTGCTCGATACGCTGGCAACGCTGAGTTTTGATTTTCCGCAAGAGCACCCGCGCGCCGAAGCACGCACGCGCTTTTTCCGTGGCGAGCTTGAAGCCTACCTGCAACTGTGCGCCAGCAACGATGACGACCCCCAGTCCATCCGTGGCAGCTACGCGGGCGCTATTGGCCTGCCGCAATTCATGCCCTCCAACATCATCAAACACGCTGAGGATTACGACCAAGACGGGCATATCGACCTGTTTGGCAGCCAGGTTGATGCCATTGGCTCGGTAGCCAGTTATTTCAAGGCGCACGGCTGGGTAAACGGCTTGCCGCCTCTGTATGACGTGGCGTTTGACCAGTCACGCCTGCAACTGCCCACCCTGCTCGCACCCGATATCGTGCCCAGCTTTACGCCGCAAGAGTTTGCCGACTTGGGCGCTATTGCCTCTGGCTTGCCTGCTGGCAGCACCGACAAGCTCGCCTTGATTGAGCTGCAAAACGGCAACGCCCCTTCCAGCTACTACGCAGGCACGCAAAACTTCTACGTTATTACCCGCTACAACCACAGCAGCTACTACGCCAAAGCCGTGATTGACTTGGGCGAAGCCGTAGAACGCGCCATGCGGAACTGAGCACTGGGCTTGGCTGGTTTGGCTTGGCTGGCTTGGCTGTTTTAGCTAGAGCCTTTTATTCCTAAAAAGGCGCTGATTAATTCCAGTTTCAGATAAAAAGCCATAGCCCGTCATTCCCGCGCAGCCGTGGATTCCCGCCTGCGCGGGAATGACGACGTGCTGAGTTTTTTCTTGCATGAAAAACAAATCAGCACATCCCTAAAGATGAACGCAGCCAACAGCCACGCAAAGCATCCGCTTAGGCTTGCTGCTCGGGCGCAGGCGGCACATAGCCTGCCGCCTTGTCTGCACCAGCGCCGAAAAAGTGGTTTTCCATCTGCCGCAGCAAATACTGGCGGGCGCGGGCATCGGCCAAGTTGAGCCTGTTTTCATTGACCAGCATGGTCTGGTGGCGCAGCCATTCATCCCACGCCTCTTTGCTCACATTCTCGAAAATGCGTTGCCCCACGGGGCCAGGGTAAGGCAGGCGCTCCAGCCCAGGCGCTTGGCGGCCTAGTTTGATGCATTGCACCATGCGTACGGGTGTTTGGGGTGTGCTCATGGGTTTGTCCTTTGTGCTTGATTTCGGTGGCGATACCTGTATCTGTCTTTGCTATGCCCGCATTTATGCGCTGGCGTTTGCAGCCAAACCGCCCAAGCCCAGCATGCGCTCGCAATAACGCGCAATCAGGTCAATTTCCAGATTGACTTTGCTGCCCGCTTGCAGGGTGTGCAAGGCGGTATTTTGCAAGGTGTGCGGTATCAGGTTGATGCTGATGGTGCAGCCTGCGGCGTGGTCTGCCACGCTGTTTACCGTCAGGCTTACGCCGTTGATGGTAATTGAGCCTTTGTAGGCCAAAAAACGCGCCAATTCGGGTGGCACGCGCAGTTGCAGCACATGGCTTTCGCCTTGCGGGGTAAAGGCAAGCACCTCGCCCACGCCGTCCACATGGCCGCTTACCAAGTGACCGCCTAACCTGTCGGTGGCGCGTAGGGCTTTTTCCAGATTGATGCTGCCTGCTACATCCAGCCCCGTGGTTTTGTCTAGCGATTCGGCCGATATATCAACCTGAAACGTGCTTGCCGCTGCATCAAGCGCCGCTACGGTCATGCATGCGCCGTTGAGCGCAATGCTATCGCCCAGCGCCACATCGCTCAGATAGCCAGCAGGAGCCTGAATCAGCAAACGCCTGCCATGCGCAGCACTGCTGCCCAGATTGCTGACTTGCCTGATTTGGCCTACGCCAGTGATGATGCCTGTAAACATATGCTTGCCA
>JAGONG010000014.1:0-17713 GCA_017993135.1 Allobrachymonas sp. | reverse complement strand
CCCTTCTACCAAAGCACCCTGCCTTGCACAAATACCTTTCTCACCCTTCGCTGCGTCTTGCTGTATGCCTGATGGCTTTGCTGCTGGGCTTTGCGGCAACGCCTGCCAAAGCACAACCAGCCAATGCCAGCGACCACGACCGCGCCCGCGCTGCTGCCCGCGCTGGGCAAATTTTGCCGCTACCCAAAGTGCTGGCAAGCATTCGCCCCAACTACCCAGGCGAAGTGCTTGATGTGGATTTGGAGCAATCAGGCGAGCGCTGGTTGTATGAAATCAAGCTGCTGCAAGACGGCGGGCAACTGCGCAAGCTGATTGTGGATGCCAGCACAGGCACTGTGCTGCTCGACCGCGTACCTTTGGGGCGCAGATGGCGGCGCAAGCTGCAAGCCGACGAAGCCGCCCCGCCTGCATTGGGGCAGCATCAGCATCGCCGTGGAGCCTGTGGCCCATCGGGCTGCCCTGCTCCAGCCGCTGCCGCAGCGCCTACCTCCCCACCCCCACAAGCACCCAAACCGTAATTTCCTTGCGGAGAACCCATGAAAATACTGCTGGTAGAAGACGAAGCCACGCTACGCGAGCAACTTGCCCAAGGGCTACGCGCCGCTGGTTACACGGTTGAACCTTGCGACAATGGCCGTGATGCCCACTTTTTAGGCGACACCGAAGAATTTGATGCCGTCGTGCTCGACCTTGGCCTGCCCGTTATGGACGGCTTAACCGTGCTCAAGCACTGGCGCGCCGCTGGCAGCACCATGCCCGTGCTGATTTTGACCGCACGCGACAGTTGGCATGAAAAAGTAGCAGGCATAGACGCTGGCGCAGATGACTATCTGACCAAGCCCTTTCATATGGAAGAACTTCTCGCACGCGTCCGCGCCCTGATTCGCCGCGCCCAAGGCATTGCTTCGCCCCTGCTCTCGCATCGCGGCGTAGAGCTCGACACCCGCAGCCGCCGCGTCAGCGTCCACAACCAAGCCGTAACGCTTACCAGCCACGAGTACAAAATACTGGCCTACCTGATGCACCGCCCCGACCAAATCGTTTCGCGCACCGAGCTATCCGAACACATCTACACCCAAGACAGCGACCGCGACTCCAACACCATCGAAGTCTTTATTGGCCGCCTGCGCAAAAAACTCCCGCCAAACATGATTGAAACCGTGCGCGGCATGGGCTACCGTCTGCCAAAAGGTTAAAAGACTAAAAGGCTAAAAACACATGCGCTGGCCCAAACTGCAAAAAATACTCCCCCAATCACTGCGCTGGCGGCTGCTACTGGCCTTGCTGGGCGTACTGCTCCTTGCACTCGTACTCACGGGCTTAACGCTACAGCGCCTGTTTAACCAGCACATCAGCGAGCAATTCAGGCAAGACTTGCTCGTGCAACTCGACCAACTCACCGCCAAAATAGAGCTAGACGAAAACGGGCAAGCCAGCATCGAGCCCCAGTCCATGAGCGACCCGCGCTGGACGCGCACCTACTCTGGCCTGTACTGGCAAATAGACAAAATCAGCGCCAACGGGCAAACCACCACAGGCGTACTGCGCTCGCGCTCGCTGTGGGACTACACCCTAAACATCACCCCCGACAAACCCACCCCCACCCTTGGCAGCCGCCGCAACAACACAAGCAACACCATACAACGCCTGCGCGCCACAGGCCCGCAAGGAGCGCCACTCATCGTACTGGCGCGCACCATCCAAACCGATGAAAGCAACGGGGCGCAATGGCGGCTCATGGTTGCCTCAGAAACCAGCCACCTGCAAGCCGCCTTCGGGCACTTTGCCGGCCTGCTTGCCATATCGCTATGCGTACTGTTTGTGCTACTGGTAGCCGCTGGCTGGCTGCAAGTGCAAATCGGGCTAGCACCACTCCAGCCCCTGCAAAAAGCCCTGCAGCAACTGCGCACAGGCGAAGTGCAGCGGCTCGATGGCCATTTCCCGCTGGAAGTGCAGCCTTTGGTCAATGACTTCAACACCGTACTGGCCAACAACGCCGCCATCGTGCAACGCGCCCGCACGCAGGCAGGCAACCTGGCACACGCCATCAAAACCCCGCTAGCCGTACTGCAACAAGCCGCCTACCAAGCAAGCCCCCAAACAGCCTCCCACACCAACGTCCAAGCCACCGACCCACTCTCCCAACTCCCCCAGCTCGTAGCCGAACAAGTCGCACTCGCCCGCCGCCACGTAGACTGGCACATGGCACGCTCACGCGCCGCAGCCGCCGCAGGCATGCCCGGGCAGCGCACAGAGCTTGCACCCGCACTCAACGCCCTCATCCGCGCCATGCGGCATATACACGCCGACAAACACCTGAACTTGCAACTACACCTAGATCCGCCACACATTGCCTTTGCAGGCGAAACCCAAGACCTGCACGAACTCTTGGGCAACCTGCTCGATAACGCCTGCAAATGGGCGCGTAGCCAGGTCACAGTGCAAGCCACAATGCCAACCACAACGCAAGCGACAGTGCCAGCTACAACGCAAGTTACGGCAAACACGCAAGAAACACGCGCCCCGCACGAAACGCAACGCCTCTTGCACATCACCATCGACGACGACGGCCCGGGCATCACCCCCGCGCAACGCCCCCAAGCCATGCAACGCGGCATGCGGCTTGACGAAACTGTTGCTGGCGCGGGGCTAGGGCTAGCCATAGCCAGCGAACTCACCAGCCTCTACAACGGCACAATCAGCCTGCAAGAAAGCCCCGCTGGCGGCCTGCGCGTGCTCTTAAACCTACCCGCCGCCGATGTGCCCCAAGACACAAGCAAGCCACCACAACCCCAATAACCACCGCCACAAAGCGCCTAGCCCAAGCCCTTTTGACCAAACCCAAACCAAAACGCCTAAAACGCCCAGGCAAGCACTAATTCATCCCTCGCACAAAAACAAAGTGCAGAAAATCGTCATTCCCGCGCAGGCGGGAATCCACAGCGGCGCTGGGCGGGGGCATGGATTCCCGCCTGCGCGGGAATGACGGGCGTTTGTGTTTTTATACGAAACGTAAATAACTCGGCAGTTCCCAAAGCTAGCACAACCACCAAAAATACCAAAACCACTACAACCAGCCCCCATGCGGCTTGCAGAGCATTTCTGCCCTGCAAGCCGCATGTAGACTGGTTGTCGGCGTATGGATGCTTACGCCAATTGCGCGGCTTGGGCTAGTCTGGGCAAGACGTGCAGAGCGTTGGCGGTGGTGTGCAGACTGCTTGTGGCTTTTTAGAGAAGCGTTGGTTCATCCCTCGTACAAAAACCACGCTCAGAAAGTCGTCATTCCCGCGCAGGCGGGAATCCACTGCTGCGGTGGGCGGGGGCATGGATTCCCGCCTGCGCGGGAATGCCGGGCATTTGTGGTTTGTATACAAAACGTAAATACATCAGTATTTCCCAAAGCCAGCACAAGCACCAAAACCGCCAAAAATACCAAAATCACTACAACCAGTCACCATGCGGCTTACAGAGCATTTCTGCCCTGCAAGCCGCATGGTGACTGGTTGTCGGTGTATGGATACTTACGCCAATTGCGCGGCTTGGGCTAGTTTGGGTAAGGCATGCAGGGCGTTGGCAGTGGTGGCTTGGCTAATAGCACTTGCGCTGCAGCCACGCAAACCAGCCAACACCTGCCCGATGCGGGGCAACTCGGCAGGGGTGTTGCGGGCTTGCGTCTGGCCGCTGGCGCGTTGCTGTGCCGATGTGTAAAGCCAGCTTGGCGGCATGTCGGGCGCATCAGTTTCAAGCACCCATGCCGACAGCGGCAAAGTAGCAGCAAGCCCGCGCAGGCGGCTGGCGCGTTCGTAAGTGAGCGCACCGCCTACACCTAATTTCAAGCCCAGCGCAAGGCATTGTTGTGCTTGCTGCAAGCTGCCACTAAAGGCGTGGGCTATGCCGCCTATGCCGCTTATGCTGCAACTTGCTTTATCCGCGCTTGCTGCTGGCAACTGCACTTGGCGCAAACCATGCAGCACAGCATCAAGCGCACGGCGTGTATGCAAAATAACGGGCAAACCAAAGCGCCGTGCGAGTTTTAACTGTTCTACAAAGAAGTACCCTTGGCGCTCTCGCATATCTGGCGTGCATAGTTCTGGCACAAAGTAATCCAGCCCGATTTCGCCCACGGCTACCAAACACGCATCGCTTTGGTGCTGTGCCAGCATGTGCTCAAGCACAAGCAAGTCGTCTGGCGTGGCGTGCGGCACATACATGGGGTGTATGCCCAGCGCGTAAGCATCACCCCACTGGTGCGCCAGCGCCTGCACTTGCACAAAGTTGCCCGCTTGCACCGCAGGCAATACGCACAGCGCCACGCCATGCTCGCGGGCGTGCTGGCGCATGGCAGCGCGGTCAGGGGCAAACTCGGCAGCGTCCAGATGGCAGTGGGTGTCTATCCATGTTGCGCCACTGGGGCAGGGGGTGCTTGCGGTGTGCATGGCTATGCAAGGGGCTGCGCTCACATCTCGCGCAAGCAGCCATGCTCCATTTGCAACTGCCTGCCGCAGCGCGCGGCAAGGCGCTCGTCGTGCGTTACCACCACAAAAGCCGTGCCGTTTTGTCGCGCCAGTTGCAGCATCAAATCAAACACCTGATTGGCGGTACTGCGGTCAAGGTTGCCTGTAGGCTCATCGGCCAGCACGCAATCGGGCTGCGTTACCAGTGCGCGGGCAATGGCTACGCGCTGGCGCTCGCCGCCTGAAAGCTCTGAAGGGCGGTGTTCGGCACGTTCGGCCAAGCCTACTTGCGCGAGCATTTGCAGGGCTGTTTGGCGTGCTTGGGCGCGGGTTTGGCGGCGTATCCACAGCGGCATGGCTACGTTTTCGGCAGCGGTAAATTCGGGCAGCAGGTGGTGAAACTGGTATACAAAGCCCAAGTGGCGGTTGCGCATTTCGCCTTGTTGCGCCATGCCCATGTGGGCAAAGTCTTGCCCGAGCAGGCGCACGTTGCCGCTGGTGGGCACGTCTAGCCCGCCTAGCATGTGCAGCAAGGTGCTTTTGCCCGAGCCTGATGCGCCTACGATGGCTACGGTTTCGCCCGCGTAGACGCTCAAGTCCACGCCTTGCAGCACGGTTAAATCAATGGCCTTGCCTTCGTTAAAGCGCCTGCTCAAGCCTTGCGCTTGCAGTACGGGTATGTTGGCTGGTGTGGTGTTATTCATAACGTAGTGCCTGTGCAGGGTTGATGCGGCTGGCGCGCCAGCTCGGGTACAGGGTAGATAAAAACGCCAGCAGCAGCGAAACAATGACTACGGGCACAATGTTTGCCGCTTGCGGGTCGCTGGGCATGCGGCTTATCAGATAAATATCGGGCGGCAGCAGGCGGGTTTGCAGCATGTTTTCAACAAAGCCCACTATGGGGTCTACGTTATAGGCTGTTACCAGCCCCGCCAGCAGCCCGGCAAGCGTGCCAACCACGCCCACTACTGCGCCTTGCACCACGAAAATGCGCATGATGCTGCTTGGCGCTGCGCCCAGTGTGCGCAAAATGGCTATGTCGGCGCGTTTGTCTTGCACGCTCATGACCAGTGTTACCAGCAAGTTAAAGGCTGCTACAAGAATAATCAGCGTCAAGATGATAGACATCATGCGTTTTTCAACCTTTACCGCCGCAAACCAGGTGCGGTTTTGCTGTGTCCAGTCCACAAAATAGTACGCGCCAGGTATGTCGCGCTGGAGCTGCTCTGACACCTCGGCGGCATGGTTCAAATCGCGCACTTTGAGCCGCACGCCCGTGGGCCCTTCGGCGCGGTAGATTTTGGCGGCATCTTGCACGTTCATCATCATCAGCGCCGAGTCGTACTCAAAATGCCCCGAGTCAAACGTGCCCACCACCCGCACTTGCTTGAAGCGCGGCGCCATGCCCGCAGGTGTCATCTGCCCGCTGGGTGCGGCCAGCGTTACCGTATCGCCCACGCGCACGCCCATAGAAAGCGCCAGCTCCTTGCCCAGCACTACGCCAAAGCTGTCTGGCACAAGCTGCTGTAATACGTCTTGGCTTAACGCTGCCATGCTGGTTACTTGCGGCTCAAGCGCGGGGTCTATGCCGCGCACCATCACGCCGCGCATTGCGTCGCCACGCACCAGGAGCGACTGCCCCGCTACAAATGGCGCAGCCGCCAGCACATCGGGGTTGGCGCGTGCCGCCTGCATCAACTGCGCGGGGTTTGCTATCGCTTGTCCATCGGGGGCGTAAATTTCGATGTGCGAAACCACGCTCAACATGCGGTCGCGCACCTCTTTTTGAAAGCCGTTCATCACCGAGAGCACCACAATCAGCGCCCACACCCCCAAAGCAATACCCAGCACCGAAGCGCCCGAGATAAAAGAGATAAAGCCATTGCGCCGCGTAGAGCGCCCTGCACGCGTATAGCGCCAGCCCAGCAGTAATTCGTAAGGAAGGGTCATGAAAAATACCAACGTTCAAAAAAATGGAATCTGGCCGCATCGCGCCAGAGCATTATTTACCACACATTGCCAGTGCCGCGCAGTACACCGCGCAGCTCTCCGCACATTGCGCCTTGCAGTGCGCCTTGCTTTGCGCCGCCCTGCAGCAACGGGCAGATACGCGCCGAGCAAAACCGCACCAGCTTGCCAGCAGGCAGTTGTGTTTCAGGGGCAACAGAAGCGGCAATGAAAGCAGCAAGCCACAAACAACAAGCCGCCTGCAGCCAAACAAGCCACGCCAACGCGCGCGCCCCGCATTGTGGCACGGCTCACTGGCTTGCCTGCCATTCAAGGCCTTTGCCACGCGCAACATCAAAGCAAAAAGCACCTTGCCTGCCAGCGTAGCCATTGATGCAGATGTTGGCGTAGCCAAATTCACATAGGTGATTTATAAGACGTTACAAAAATTTGATTCTGAATGCTTCTTTAAAAACAAAAGAAATATACCCATCGAAAATAAAGGGTTATCCACGATTGAAAAACTCTGTCGTTCGCCACAAAATCCACTCATCTACTCTGTAGCAACTGTTTTAAATAGTCTTTACCAAGGAGCTTACCCATGAAAAAAACCCCTGTTGCAACGCTCATTGCCACGGCTCTGTTTGCAGCCTCTGCACATGCTGAAGTCGCCAATGTCACATTTGGTCACCAGTTTGGATGGTCTTATGCTCCTATGTATGTGATGAAAGAGCAAGCACTGGTTGAAAAGCACGCTAAAAAGTTGGGTATCGACCTGAAAGCCGAATACAAAAACCTGGGCACGCCTGGCGTAATTCGTGATGCCATGCTCGCAGGCCAAGTGCAATTTGGTGCAGTGGGCGTGCCCACCCTCATTACGCTGGCTGACAAAACCAATCTGGAGTGGAAAACCGTGGGCAACATCGTTTCCGTGCCCATGAACGTAAACACCAACAACGCCAGCGCCAAAACCGTGTGCGACATCAAAGGCAAAATCGCCCTGCCCACCATCAAAACATCGGTGCAAGCCGTAACCCTGCAAATGGCTGCCAAAGCCCAGTGCGGTGGCGCTACAGCACTTGACCCCAAAACCGTCTCCATGACGCACCCCGACGGCATGTCTTCCCTGCTCAACGGCCAGGTAGAAGCCCACTTCACCGCGCCTCCCTTTAACGATCAGGAAATCAGCAAAGGCGCTGGCAAGGTTCGTACCCTGACTGACAGCTACAAGATTCTGGGCGGCAAAACCTCCTTCATCTTGCTGGTAGGCTCAGAGAAATTTCGCGCCGAAAACCCCAAAGCCTACGCTGCCGTATCGGGCGCATTTGAAGAAGCCGTCAAATGGATTAGCGACAACAAAAAAGCTGCTGCCGCACTCTATGTAAAGGCCGAAAAATCATCCGAAACTGCTGATGAGGTCTACAAACAAATGGCTGCCCCCACCACCTTGTTTGACACCACGCCCAACCGCATCGGCGTATATGCCAAATTCATGAAAGAAATCGGCTCCGTCAAGCGCGACATGACATGGAAAGACCTCTCCATGCCCAACCTGCAAAACCGCAAAGGATCCTGAACATGGCTGACGCGCAACACGCCATCGTCGTAGATAAAGTATCCATCGACTATGGCAAACAACGCGCGGTTGATTCCGTATCATTTTCGGTTCGCAACGGCGAGCGCTTCGTACTTATGGGGCGCTCGGGTTGCGGTAAATCAACCCTGCTAAAAACCATTGGCGGCTTTATCAAGCCTACTGCTGGCACAGTTACCGTAGCTGGCAAACAGGTACACGCGCCCGGCCCCGACCGCATGGTCGTCTGGCAAGACCTGCACCAGCTCTTTGCCTGGAAAACCATCGAAGCCAACGTGGCTTACCCGCTGCTGCTGGCTGGTGTAGACAAAAAAGAAGCCATGCAACGCGCCATATCATGGGTTGAGCGCGTGGGCTTGAGCCGCGCACTCGGGCAGTATCCGCACCAGCTCTCTGGCGGCATGCAACAGCGCGTAGCCATTGCCCGCGCCTTTGCCGCCAAACCCGCTGTGCTGCTAATGGATGAGCCCTTCTCAGCCCTTGATGCGCTCACCCGCCATCGCCTGCAAGACGAAGTCATAGCCCTGCAAGAGCAAGCTGGCACAACCGTGCTGTTTGTCAGCCACGACGTAGCCGAAGCCGCCCGCGTAGGCCACCGCATTTTGGTGCTCTCCCCCCATCCTGGCCGTGTTAAATCACTGGTAGAAGGCGGCAGCGCCAATCTGGAAACCACCTTGCGCGACATGATTCATGACGAGCACGACGGCGGTATTGATGAAGAATTTGAAGAAATAGAGGCCATGCATCATGGGTAACTGGATTCGTAAAGCCATTGTGATTGCAGTGCTTCTGGCACTTTGGGAGGTAGGAGCACGCATGGCTGATGCGCCGCTGCTGTTTCCCACCTTTATTGACGTATGTCAGGCGCTGGCAGACTCAATCACCGCTGGAGATGGCAGCTTGCTTGAATACACCAAAGAAACCTGCAAAAGCCTGTTTGCTGGCTTTGCCATAGGCGCATTGGTTGCCTCAGTACTCACCGTACTGGCCATCAACACCAAGCTGGGCGAGCAATTCCTCTCAACCATCACAGGCGCTTTTGCTCCCCTGCCTGCGGTAGCCGTGTTCCCCATCTCGCTGATGATTTTCGGCATCTCCTACGCCTCTATCGTTTTTATTGCAGCCTTCGCTACCGTCTTTCCTGTAGCAGTTTCCATGACGCAAGGCTTCAAGGCCGTAGCACCCACCCTGCGCAACGTCGGCAAAAACATGGGCATGAGCAGCCTGGGGCTTACCTGCCGCGTGCTGCTGCCAGCCGCCCTGCCCGCCATCCTTACGGGTTTGCGTAACGGCTTTAGCAATGCTTTCCGCGCACTGGTTGCTGTAGAAATGGTTATTGGTGCAGCCACTGGCTCGGGCGGCTTGGGCTGGGCAGTTATGGCAGCCAAGCAAAACCTTGAAATCCCACAGGTTTATGCAGCCATTTTGGCCATCATGATTGTTGGTCTGGCATTTGAAGGCGTATTCCGCCTGATTGAAGCCAAAACCGTACGCAAATGGGGCATGCTGCACTGATGATGCGCAATCAAGCCAATTAGCCGCTCCATCCCTTTGAGCCACCCCCTGCGGTGGCTTTTTTTTGCAAGCAGCAGCGCACACAATAGCCGCTAGATACAGTTATCTGGTTTAATTCTCGCTACCAGCTTGCATCACCACACCATGACAAATGCCAGCCAGTCACAAGCAAGAAAAATGGCTGCTGCAAACACAATCACCAACCACCCCCTACTCCATGAAATCGACCTTTTCCTATTTCAAACAATCGCTATTGTTTAGCCTTATCTGTATTGCTTTTGCAGGCTTTTTAGGCTACCTGTCTGCCAATCAGCACGCAAGCAGCTCTGCCACGCAAATCATCCTCTCCTACATGGTCAGCGCCGCCGTGCTGGGCGTGCTTGAAACATCCGTCAGCTTAGACAACGCCGTCGTCAATGCCAAATACCTGGAGAAAATGAACGAACCCTCACGCCACTGGTTTTTAACCTGGGGCATGGTCATTGCCGTATTTGGTATGCGCCTCGTGCTCCCCATTGCCATCGTCAGCATTGCCGCCTGGATAGACCCCATCAGCGCCATCCGCATTGCCCTGTTCGAGCCAGAAAAATACCAACACACCATGGAGTCGGTTCACACTGAAGTAATGGGCTTTGGCGCTGGCTTTCTGCTCATGGTCACGCTGGAGTATTTTCTCAATGGCGAAAAAGAAAACCACTGGATACCTGGGCTTGAACAAGCCGCTGCCTTTATTGGCAAATTTCCATTTATCCAGTTACTGATTGGCCTACCCGTGTGCATGGCAATCAGCCGCTTTGCACCGCACCACCAGCAAGGCCTGCTTTACAGCAGCGTAGGCGGCCTGCTGTGCTTTTACGCGGTGCATGGCTTAAAAGAGCTACTCGAATCCCTCGAAGCCCAAAAAGCCGCCCAAATGCTGGGCAATGCCAATGGCTTAATGATAGGCTCACTGGTTTTTCTGGAAGTGCTCGATGCCTCCTTCAGCTTTGACGGTGTCATCGCCGCCTTTGCCATCACCAACCAGTTCTTGGTCGTAGCAGCAGGCCTGTGCATTGGCGCCATGTTTGTGCGCTCACTCACCGTCTTTCTGGTTGAAAAAGGCACCATGTCCGAGCTTAAATACCTCGAAAATGGCGCTTTCTTTGGCATCGCATGGCTGGTCTGCACCATGTTTCTAAGCGCCTACGGCATCAACTTTGGCGAAATAGTCGTTGCAGGCGTAGCCGCTGGCACCATCCTGCTCTCGGGGCTGCATAGCTGGTTTATCAGGCATCAACACAATGCTTCCGAGCAATAACAAGTTCTTATAACAAGCTCTTTGGCGCAACTGCCTGCAAGTAATCTGCAACCAGCTTTTGCAAGCCATCTGCAAACAGCCTGCAGCTACTTGCAGGCAATAAAAAACCCGCTGGCATCAACTCCAAGCGGGTTTTTTATTGAGGTGCAAACTGCACAATTACTTCAGTTTGACTTCCTTGTACTCAACGTGCTTGCGAGCCTTGGGGTCAAATTTCATGATGGTCATTTTCTCGGGCATGGTTTTTTTGTTTTTGCTGGTTGTGTAAAAGTGACCAGTTCCTGCCGAAGATTCGAGTTTGATTTTCTCGCGTCCGCCTTTGCTTGCCATGATAGTATCCTTTCAATCAGTATAAGAAGTGTGTGGTTCAAGCCTGACCACGGGCACGCAAATCAGCAAGCACCGCATCAATACCGTTTTTGTCAATCAGACGCAAAGCAGCACTGGATACGCGCAGACGCACCCAACGGTTTTCGCTCTCAACCCAAAAGCGGCGGTATTGCAGGTTAGGCAAAAAACGGCGCTTGGTTCTGTTATTTGCGTGGGATACTTTATTGCCCACCACTGGGGCTTTGCCCGTAACTTCACATTTGCGTGCCATAGGACACTCCTTGAAACTGGTTTATAAGAATGACAGAAATCTGGCAACGCTGGCCAGCTCTGCACCTCGTCTGCAAGCACGGCATTGATATACAACACCCTAGTTGCTACTCAGACGGTAATTTTCTTTTCCGCCACGCCCGCACCAAACGATGCAAGCATTGCAAAACGCAAGATTATAGCGAAAATACCTGCGCCTATCTATAAATCGTTCCTGACAAATGCAATAAATGCATTCAACCCCGTGCGTTTTCCTGCACAATCAGGGGCAAGAACAAACACACATGCAGGAGATTTTCCATGAAGCTAATCACAGCCATCATCAAGCCCTTCAAACTTGATGACGTGCGCGAAGCACTGGCCAACTGTGGCGCTACGGGCGTAACAGTCACGGAAGTTAAAGGTTTTGGCCGCCAAAAAGGGCACACAGAAATGTACCGGGGCGCCGAATATGTGGTTGATTTTCTACCTAAAGTAAAAGTAGAAGTCGCCGTTAGCGCCTCAGCCGTAGATGCTTGCGTTGAAGCCATCATTACTGCTGCGCGCACAGGGAAAATTGGTGACGGAAAAATTTTCATCTCGCCTGTTGAGCGCGTGATACGGATACGTACTGGCGAGGAAGACGAAGCCGCGATTTAGTCTTTTTGTGCTGTTTTCACTGCAAGGGTAGCAGCGTACACTGGCTATCCTTGTTTTTAAGCAATGCAAACAGCCACGCAAAACAAACAACAATCAGCGCCGCAAAACACAAAATAGACCAGTTGGCTATGCTGCCGCCCAGAAAAGTCCAGTCTACAGCGCTACAGTCGCCACTGCCAGAAAAAATCTGCGGAATGGCTCGGCTTAACGGCATTTGCTCAATCATGCCGTAAAAATCCCGCCCACAACTTGCCACCTCTGGCGGATACCACTGCAACCACGTTTGCCTTGCTGCTACAAACAAGCCCGCAGCGGACACGAGTAAAAGCGCGGTATAAGTAAAAATATGTGCTTTACGCGACGCAAAAAATGCGCCAAGCAACGCAAGCAGCGCCACCAACACATAACAATAACGCTGCACTATGCACATAGGGCAAGGTTGCAAACCCACAACGTTTTGCAAATACAGACCAAACGCCAGCATACCCGCAAGCACCAATGCAACCCAGCCTAGCGTGCGGCGAGGTGTGGCGAAAAACAGACTTATTAACCTCTGCATGGTTATTTCCTGATGAGCTAATGCAATTGCTGATAATAGCTTGGCTACTTAACGCACACAGTGCTGGCACACAAAAAAACAAGTCGTTTTGCAACAAATGCCGCTTTGTAGCAGCTATATCGTATGCGTGCAGTCAGTTTGATGCGTTTATAGATGGCGGGCAGCCTGCATCCCTTTATCTGCGATGCCTACAAATATGCCTACACGCTATGCTTGCTACTCGCTTGCATTGCTTTGCGCTCACTGGCATCAGGACATCAGCAAAGCCTTGATTTTTCACTATTTTTAGCCGATTTTATTGCACTCGCTGGCACTTGCTCGCGCTTATCTGGCCTGACCGGAGGGACTCGAACCCCCGACCTGCTGCTTAGAAGGCAGCTGCTCTATCCAGTTGAGCTACGGTCAGATCGCTTTTTATTGTACCGAGCCGTCTTGATTCAGCAACAGCTATGGCTTTTATTGAGCGTAAAAAAAGGATTGACAAACAACAAGCCTGTCAATCCTTGAGCCTTGCCAGCCAATGTGTTGCAGACAAGGTGAGGAATTGGTCGGAGCAGAGAGATTCGAACTCCCGACCCTCTGGTCCCAAACCAGATGCGCTACCAGACTGCGCTATGCTCCGAAGCCCTGCATTGTAACAGAACAAATACCTGTCTCAACGCGTATTGATGCAATTTACAACTATTTTTCAAAAAAAAAATCAGCCTTGGCTTTTAAACAGATTCACGCGTCGAAGAAGCTGCATCGGCACTCTGGTTTTCTGCCGCTTGTTCAAGCAATGGCGCAGCGTGGCTGATACGTGCCTGCAAGCGTGTAATCAGGTTATTGCGTGCCGCATCGTATGCTCTTTGTAGCGCATTTTCAAAGGCCAAAGCATCTGCTGAACCATGGCTTTTGAATACCAGCCCGCGCAAGCCCAACAGCGCAGCACCGTTATAACGGCGGTAATCTGCCCGATTTTTAAAAGCCTTCAGCACAGGGTAAGCCATCATTGCTGCCATACGGGTAAACAGATTGCGCGAAAATTCCTGGCGCAAAAAGCTGGCAACCATGGAAGCAAGACCTTCGCTGGCCTTGAGCGCCACATTGCCAACGAAACCATCACACACCACAATATCTGTTGTGCCCTTGAAAATATCATTGCCTTCTACGTTGCCATAGAAGTTCAAGCTACCGTTTTGCCCTGCTTGCAGCAACAGCTCACGCGCATGCTTGATGGTTTCATTGCCTTTGATGGCTTCTTCACCAATATTGAGCAAACCAACGCTGGGATGCTCTTTATTTTGCAAGACCGATGCCAGAGCCGAGCCCATCATGGCGAATTGCAGCAAGTGCTCTGCCCCGCAATCGACATTGGCGCCAAGATCCAAAACAGTGGTTGCACCACCTTTGGAGTTGGGCAATTGCGAAGCAATGGCTGGTCGGTCAATGCCATCAATGGTTTTGAGCAGATAACGTGCTACAGCCATTAACGCGCCTGTATTGCCTGCCGAAACTGCCACATGCGCTGCGCCATCGCGCACTTGCAATATAGCCACACGCATGGAGGAATCTTTTTTGCGCCGCAGAGCCGTTTCTATCGTGTCATCCATGGCAACCACTTCGGTTGCCGCAACGATTTTGACTTGCTCGGCTGTCAATGCTGCTACGCCTTGTTGTTGCGCCCACACGGGTTGCAGCACATCGGGCTGACCTACCAGCAGCAAGGCCGCATCTGGATATTGGCGAATGAAGCGGGCACAAGCCGCCAGAGTGACATTGGGCCCATGATCACCCCCCATGCAATCGACTGCAAGTACGACTTTGGAAGAAGATTCATCCATGCTGTTGACAGCTCCTATTAGCTATACAAATACGGCTACCGCCAATGTGGCGGCGCAAAACAAAAAGCCCGAGGCTACCGTGGTAGCGTCGAGCCTGCGCAAGCAGCATCCGAGCGAGAAAATCAGGCTTCGGAAGACTTATTCTTGAGCACCTGGCGACCACGGTAAAAACCGTTAGGGCTGATGTGGTGGCGCAGATGGATTTCGCCAGTTTCTGGCTCAACGGCAACGTTTGGTGCAGTCAATGCATTATGTGAACGATGCATGCCGCGCTTGGAAGGCGATTTCTTGTTTTGCTGAACGGCCATAGCCCGCTCCTTTGAAAAATGGTTGGTGAAGTGCTTTTACTGGCTGCAAACAAAACAGGTGCATACATGCACCAGCAACGCAACCAATAGCAAAGTCAGAAATTATAGCGCGTTTTATGCATAGCGCCAAGAAAAAACATGCAAAATCAGGCACATCGCTTGTTGCAGCAACAATCACACGTGAAATTTGCCCGTGCGCATGCCGCACAATACCACCCATGAGCCTTGATGCCCCCGCCCCCCAAACCATGCCCAGCCCCGCACAATCAGAGCGCGCCGCACAATTGCGTGCCGCCCTGCACCACCACGCACACCTGTATTACACGCTTGACGCGCCAGAAATACCCGATGCCGAGTACGACCGCCTGTTTACCGAGCTTGATGCGCTAGAAGCTGCCTACCCAACCCTGCGCACACCTGATTCACCCACCCAGCGGGTGCTTGGGCGCGTGCTGGATGGTTTTACGCCCGTGCACCATGCTGTGCCCATGCTTTCTATCCGCACCGAAACCGACTACGCCAGCACAGGTGCCAGCGCATTTGATGCGCGGGTACGCAAAGAGCTAGCTTTGCCCGCTGACGCGCCACCAGTAGAGTACAGCGCCGAGCTGAAATTTGACGGGCTGGCTGTTAATCTGCGCTATGTCAATGGCCAACTGCTGCAAGCTGCCACGCGGGGCGATGGCGAAACGGGCGAAGATGTGACGCAAAACATCCGCACCATCGGGCAAGTGCCGCTGCGCCTGCACAGCGCCACACCACCCGCCGTGCTTGAGGTGCGCGGCGAAGTGTATATGCGCCGCGACGATTTTGAAGCCCTCAACGAGCGCCAGCGCGAAAAAATCGCCCAAGGGCAGAAAAACGAAAAAACCTTTGTCAATCCGCGCAACGCCGCCGCTGGCGCACTGCGCCAACTTGACCCGGCCATTGCCGCACAACGCCCTTTGAGCTTTTTTGCCTACGGCCTGGGCGAAGTGCAAGACTGGGCAGACATGCCCACCACCCACAGAGCCACCATGGATGCGCTAGCCGCTTTGGGTCTGCCCGTATGCAGCCACCGCACCACCGCGCAGGGCGCAGACGAACTGGTGGCATTTCACCAGCGCATAGGCGCTTTGCGTGACAATCTGCCTTTTGACATTGATGGCGTGGTTTACAAAGTCAATGCGCTTGCACTGCAACAGCAATTGGGCTTTGTCAGCCGCGAGCCCAAGTGGGCAGTGGCGCACAAATACCCCGCGCAAGAGCAAACCACCACCGTGCAGGCTATTGATGTGCAAGTCGGGCGCACGGGAAAACTCACACCAGTAGCCAAACTTGCTCCCGTATTTGTGGGCGGCGTAACTGTTACCAACGCCACCTTGCACAACGAAGAAGAAGCACGCCGCAAAGACGTGCGCGTGGGCGATACGGTGATTGTGCGCCGCGCGGGTGACGTTATTCCCGAGGTGGTATCAGTCGTGCTTGAACACCGCCCACCCAACACCCAGCCCTACACCGCGCCACAGGCTTGCCCCGTTTGCGGCAGCGCGGTAGAGCGCGAAGAAGGCGAAGTCGATACCCGCTGCACTGCTGGTCTGTATTGCAGCGCCCAGCGCAAACAAGCCATACTGCACTTTGCCCAGCGCCGCGCACTTGATATAGAAAATCTGGGCGAAAAACTGGTAGACCAACTGGTAGACAGCCAACTCATCCGCACCCTGCCCGACCTGTACCAGCTTGACATCAACACGCTGGCAGGGCTGGAACGCATGGCAGAAAAATCAGCCCAAAACCTGCTACAAGGGCTGGAAAAGAGCAAATCCACCACACTGGCACGTTTTGTATATGGCTTGGGCATACGCCATGTGGGCGAAGCCACCGCCAAAGACCTGGCGCGGTACTTTGGCAATCTGGATGCCATCATGGCGGCTGACGAAGCCAGCTTGCTGCAAGTACCCGATGTTGGCCCCGTAGTGGCGCACAGCATCCAGCATTTTTTTGCCGAACCACACAACCGCGAAGTAGTAGCGCAACTACGCGCCGTTGGCCTGCACTGGGAAGAAAGCAGCCAAGCCCACAACAGCACCAACGCCGCAGCCCTGCCCTTGGCTGACAAAACCGTAGTCCTCACAGGCACACTGCCCACCCTAAGCCGCGAGCACGCCAAAGCCATGCTCGAAGCCGCTGGTGCTAAGGTTGCAGGCAGCGTGAGCAAGAAAACACACTATGTGGTTGCTGGTAGCGAAGCTGGCAGCAAACTAGACAAAGCCCAAGAGCTGGGTGTGGCTGTGCTGGATGAGGCGGGGATGCTGGCGCTGCTGGCAGATGCCCCTACTCCATCGGGCGATTCGCCTGCATAAAAACAGGCTAAAGGTTACAGCCAAACGCCTGATTATTTCAAGCTGCCCGACAAAAACTGTTGCAGGCGCTGGCTTTGGGGGGTTTCAAAGACATCTTTAGGGCAGCCCTGCTCTTCTACCAAGCCCTGATGCAAGAACATAACGTGGCTGGCAATGTTGCGGGCAAAGCCCATTTCGTGGGTGACGATGAGCATGGTGCGGCCTTCTTCGGCGAGTTGCTGCATGACGCGCAGTACGCCGCCCACCAGCTCGGGATCGAGCGCCGAGGTGGGTTCGTCAAACAGCATGACTTCAGGCTCCATAGCCAGTGCGCGGGCAATGGCTACGCGCTGCTGCTGGCCGCCTGAGAGTTGAGATGGGTATTTGTCGTATTCGGCTGCTGTCAAGCCTACTTTGGTGAGGTAGTTTTCAGCACGCTGGCGGGCTTCTTCTTTGCTTACGCCCAAAACGTGCAGGGGCGCTTCCATCACGTTGTGCATGACCGACATATGCGACCAGAGGTTGAAGTGCTGGAACACCATCGAGAGCTTGGTGCGGAACTGTTGTAGCAGTTTGCTGTCGCTGACTTTGGGTTCGCGGCCGTTGGGCTGCGGAATTACGCTCAACGTCTGGCCGTTGAGGGTGACGGTGCCGCT